>JAFDWF010000055.1 GCA_018268575.1 Actinomycetota bacterium | reverse complement strand
GTGATTGTGACGGTGGAAGAACTGTGGAACCCGTGACGTCTCCCTCACGTCTCCCGCGCACTTCCCGGCGTCTTCGTGACTTCCCGCCCCTCCGGGCCACGAGTGTGCACCTGGGCCGCCCATGGGCGGCCTGACCGAACACTCGTGGCCGGGCCTGATGTGCTCGCCCGGACCCTTGGCCGTCCCCCCATGACCAGGCCGCGTCCCTTTGGCGTCCGGGCGCCAGCCGGCGACGCCCCCGTCCCCCGGTGTCCCCTTAGCCGTCCTCGGCCTGGTAGCGCTCCAGCAGCGCCAGTTCTGCGTCGTGCCTGGGGAAGAGGAAGAAGACGACGCAGATCCCCAGCGCCACGGCGATCATCCCCGCGGCGTAGGTCCAGTCGCCGCCGTCGAGGAAGGACTTGCGGGCGGCGGCGCCGATCGCCTGCGCGTATTCGGGGTACTGCTGGGCGGTGTTGGCGGCCGAGGAGAAGGACTTGGTCAGTTCGTTCTGGACCCGTTCGCTGATCGAGTTGGCGTGCGGGGAGGCGGCGATCTGTTCGCTGAAGGATTTGGCGTAGCCGGCGGTCAGGAGGGCACCGAAGATCGACTGCAGGATGGCCCCGCCCAGGTCGCGCTGCAGGTCCGCCGTCCCCGAGGCCATCCCCGCCCGCTTCACCGGCACCGAGCCGGTCAGCGAACGCGAGGCCGGGGTCCCGGCGAAGCCGACGCCGACCCCCATGCAGAGGAAGCCGAGCCCGACCGGGAAGTAGGAGGCGCCCTCTTCCCAGAGGACGAACATCACCAGGAAGGCGAGCAGGCAGAAGCTGAAGCCGACCAGCAAGGTGAAGCGCGAGCCGTGCGACTCGACCAGCTTCGCCGACTGCGGGGCGACGAGGACCATCCCGATCGCCCCCGGCAGGATCGCCAGCCCCGCCTGCAGGGTCGAGTAGCCGAGCACGTTCTGGACGAACTGCTGGCCGATGAACATCGCCCCCATCAGCGAGCCGAAGACGATGATCCCGGCGAGCGCCGCCACCCAGAAGGTCGGCCGCGCCGCGATGTGGAGGTCGTACAAGGGGTTGGCGACGCGGCGCTGGCGCAGGACGAAGAACCCCGCCGCGGCCAGCGCGACGATGCCGAGGATCACCGCCGTCTCCCCCTTGCCCGGTTCCGGCGCCAGGTTGATCGCCAGCACCAAGGTCCCGACCAGGGCGATGGAGAGGATGCCGCCGAGGTGGTCGACCGGCTCGGTCGTCTCGTTGACGTGGGCGGGGACGAAGCGCCAGGCGAAGAAGAGGGCGATCGCGGCGAGCGGGGCGGTGACGATGAAGACCGACCACCAGTCGAAGCCTTCCAGCAGCGCCCCGGCGAGCAGCGGCCCGAGCGCCGACATGCCGCCCCCGAGGGCCGACCAGAGCGCAATCGACTTGGTCCGTTCGGGCCCCGACCAGAGCGCCGTGATCAGCGCCAGCGTGGTCGGGTAGGCCATCCCGGCGGCGACCCCGCCGAAGACGCGGGCGAGGAAGAGCACCTGCGCGCTGGGCGCCACCGCGGCGAGGATCGAGGCCGGGATCGTCAGCGCCATCCCCAGCACCAGCAGGGTCTTGCGGCCGTAGCGGTCGCCGATCGCGCCGAGGTAGAGCACCGATGCCGCGAGGCCGAGCGAGTAGCCGACCGCGATCAGGTCGACCATCGTCTGGCCGGCGTCGAAGTGCTGACCGATCTCCGGCAGGGCGACGTTCGCCACCGCCAGGTTCAAGTTGGCGACCCCGGCGACGCCGATCAGCGTCGCCAGCACCAGGGCGGCGCGCGCCGGCTTCGATGCCGACGATGCGGCCGCGGTGGGTGCCGAGCCCGCGCCCGCGCCCGAGCTCTCCACTAGACCTCGATCCAGGTGCCGGCCGGGCCGAGGTTGCGCAGCGGCGAGTCGCCGACCGTGCTCTGGCAGCCCCAGGCCTCGTGGATGTGGCCGAAGACGACCAGCCCCGGTCGCACCTCCTCGACCGCCGCCAGCAGCGCCGCGCTGCCGAAGTGGGTGTCGGGATCGCCGCCGTCGCAGTGACCCTGGGGCGGCGAGTGGAGGACCAGCACGCACCCCTGCGGCGCGGGCGCGATCATCGCCGCCGCCTCCTCCTCGGAGAGGTCGAAGCTCCACTCCCAGGGCGTGGTCGGGATCCCGGCGCCGAGGCCGAAGAACTCGACCCCGTCGAACGTCGTCCCCTCGCCGTGCAGCACCGTCGCCGCCGGCCAGGCCGCGGCGGCGGCCGCGCGCAGCGCGTCGGCCGTCTCGTTGTTGCCGGGGACGAGGATCGCCGGCGCCTCGATCGGCGCCAGCGCCGCGAGCGCCTCCTCCAGCCCCTCGTGGACCGAGGCGAAGTCGCCTGCCCCGATCACCAGGTCGGCGTCGGCCGACATCTCGACCAGCTTCGCCGCCTGGTCGAGGTCGCGGTGCAGGTCTGAGAAGGCGAGGATCCTCATGCGGGACCCAACGCTATCCGCTCGGGGCGGCGGCGGTCCCCGGCGCCGGCACGATGCGACCGAACTGCCGCGGCCGCCATAGCCGCCACGACCGCCGCGGCCGCGTCGGCTCCTCTTCCTCGCGCACGCTGAGGTCGAGGTAGAGGAAGGTGCCGCCGAGCGCCGTGAACGGGATCAGCAGGGCGAAGACCAGGGAGCCGATCACGTTGATCCAGAACAGCGGCAGGGCGGTGAAGATCAGGGCGAAGGTGAGGATCGGCCCGGTGGCGATGCCGATCACGTAGAAGATCACGATCACCCGGGCGGTGCGGAACCAGCGGCCGCGGACCAGCTCCGAGCTCGCCTTGAACGACTGGCGGAAGCTCTTGTCGGTGAAGATCACTTCCTCCTGCACGAAGGCCCAGCCGACCAGCTTCCAGATCGCCCAGGGCAGCCCGATCACGGTCAGCGCCAGCGCCAGGACGCCGAGCGTCGCCAGCACCTGGGCGCCGACGACGCGCCAGAAGCGCGCTTTCACCCCCAGCAGCGCCTGCCTGAAGCCGACCTCCTTGCTGCGCGTCGCTTCGCGGGCGACGACGATCGCGATCGCCGCGACCAGCGCCTGGGCGATCGGGCGGACGATCTGTTCGAGCAGGTCGGCCCAGGCGAGGTTGACGCCGGTTTCACCGGGCTGCGGCGACGATTCCGAGATCAACCCGGCGAGGAAGTTGGTGATCCCGATCAAGATCAGCGCCGCCAGCGCCACCGGTAAGAGGACCCGCCAGTGGCGACCGTAGAACTGGCGCGCCGCCCGCAGGATCTGGCCGAGGGCGCGCCGCCGCCGCAGCGTGTCGATGTCGACCGGGCGCCAGGTGGTGACGCCGACGAAGAGGATGATGAGGATGACCACCCCGATCACCGTGGCCGCCGCCGCGGGCGGCGATTCGGCGTCGAGGTTGATGATTTCCGAGGCCACCTCGACCGCGCCGCAGAACGCCTTGGTCACCTGCGGGCCGGCGATCGTGCCGCCGGGGAGCCGCGGGCTCGTCGTCCGCTGCTTCGCCATCCAGGCGAACGGTTCGCGCCACACCGTCTTCGTCTGCGGCCCGGTTGGGCCGTTGTTGTAGCCCTTTTCGCGTTCGCCCCAGCGGCCGTAGTAGGAGGTCCAGGCGAACGGCCCGCTGGTCCTCACCCCGTTCGGCATCAGCACCGGCGCGAGCTTCAGTTCGCGCAGCGGCCCGGTGGTGTTGTCGCAGCCGAGGCCGGAGCCGTGCTGGCCGTTCTCGACGTAGACCGCGGAGTCGTAGAAGGTCGCGTGCGAGCCCGCCGCCGGGTAGACGATCGGGTGCGTCCCTTCCTTTTGCACCTTGCCGTCGGTCCAGTTGGCGCGCTCGCCGCCGGCGTGCTGGAAGAGGATGATTTCGCTCGGTTCTTCGTCCCGCGCCGCCGCCGGGTTTTCCGCTTCGAAGGTGAGCTGCATCCCCTCCCAGTCACCCTCGTGGAGGTCGTTGAACTGGTTGAAGTACCAGAAGAACCAGTACTGGAGGGCGAACCCGGAGTGACCCTTTTCACGGGCGATGTGGGCGTAGGTGACGGCGGGCGCCTTGCCTTCTTCAAGCAGCTTCTTGAACGCCCGGGCGTAGACGCAGGTGTTGCCGAGGACGCGCCCTTCGAGGTTCAGGTACCAGGGGCCGTGCAGCCCGGCGATCTCTTCCGCGGTCGGCGCCTTGCGCACGTCGGTGAGCTCGCCGTCGGCGGCCTCGTGCTGCAGCGTCACGGTCGGGTTGCCGAGCACGCTGTCGACGCTGGTCGGCTGGTACTGCTCCTGAGAGGTGTCGCAGGGCGGGTCGGTCTCCTTGCGCAGCTCGGTGATCGGGACGTACTTCTCGGCCAGTTCTTCGGCCGGGGACTCCGCTGCCGGGGCTGCGACCGCGGTCGTCGCTTCGCCCTTGAAGTAGTCCTTCGGGGCCCCGTGCGCGAGCGCCGGGAGGAGCGCGAGCAGCAGCGCCGCGATCGGGACGAGCAGGCGACGCGGCCACTTCACGCGGCCAAAAGTACCAGCGCGGAAGGGCCCCGACTCGCGGGAGGCCCTGGCGAGGTCAGGCGGGGACGCCGGCGGCGGGCTCGTCCTCGGCGACTTCGCCTTCCTCGACTTTGCCGCCGGGCATGAATCTCAGCGCGATGAGGAAGCCGATCGCGAGCGCGATCGCCATCCCGTGGAAGACGTCGCGGCTGGCTTCGGCGAAGGACATCGGCACGGCGGTGAAGATCTCGCCCGCCTTCGCGCCGAGCGCGTGGCCGATCTTCTGGCAGGCGGCTTCGCCCTGGGAGACGCATTCGGCCACCGCGTCGGCTTTGCCCTTGGCGACGCCTTTGCTGCTCAGAGCGCTCTCCAGGTTTGACTTGTTCCAGGTGATCAGCAGCGAGCCGAGGATCGCCAGGCCGAGGCTGGAGCCGAAGTTGCGCACCGTCTGCGTGATCCCGGTCGCCTCGCCGTAGCGGCTGCGGGCGACCCGGTTGAGCGCGTCGGTGTTGGCGGGGGAGAGGACGAGGCCGACGCCGATCCCGGCGAGGACGATCCAATACCACTGTTCGGAGACCGAGAGGTGGGTCATCGAGCTGCCCCAGAGCCAGAAGCCGACGGCGCCGATCGCCATGCCCATCACCACCGGCCGCCGCGCCCCGATTTTGTCGAGCATTTTGCCGCCCCACTGGGTCGCGGTGGCGAACCCGGCGAAGAAGATCAAGAGGTAGAGCCCGGTTTCGGAGGCCGATTCGCCGAGCGCGATCTGCGCGTACTCGCTGGCGAAGAAGAACAGCGGCACGAAGGCGATCATCAGGAAGAAGAGGACGGCGCTGTCGACGGCGAAGGCGCGGTTCTCGAAGATCCGCAGGCGCAGCAGCGGGTTGGTCGCGTTCAGCTGGTCGACCACGAACCAGGCGAGGATCGCCAGGCCGACGACGATCGAGGCCCAGGTCTTGACGTCGCCCCAGCCCCAGGTCGCCGACTGCTGCAGGCCGAGGACGAGCAGCCCCATGCCGCCGCAGGCGAGGACGGTGCCCCGGTAGTCGAGCGGCGCCGGGTGGCGGGCGTCGTCGGGTTTCGAGCGCCAGATGAGAAAGAGGGCGATGAGCGCGACCGGGACGTTGATCCAGAAGATCGAGCGCCAGGTCCACTCGGTCAGGTAGCCGCCGGCGATCGGGCCGATCGAGGTGAGCCCGCCGGCGATGCCGAAGAAGATCGCCATCGCGCGGCCGCGTTCGGCGACCGGGAAGGAGTCGAGGACGATCGCCAGCGCCGCCGGGAACATGATCGCCGCGCCCGCGCCCTGGATGATGCGGAAGAAGATCAGCCAGGCCTCGGCGCCCGAGCCGGTCGGGGTGGCGCCGCAGAGGGCCGAGGAGACGGCGAAGACGACGATGCCGATGACCACCATGCGCCGGTGGCCGGCGATGTCGGCGAGCCGGCCGCCGAAGGCGAAGAGCGCCGAGAGCGAGAGCAGGTAGCCGTTGATGATCCACTGCGACCCGGTGGAGGAGAGGTGGACGTCCCCCTGGATCGTCGGCAGCGAGATCGCGACGATCGTCTGGTCGATGAAGGTCATCGAGACGGCGAAGATCATCGCCGCGAGGATCAGCTTCGAGTTCTTGGCGGGGGTGGCGGCCATGCGAGAGAGGAGTTCAGGAACTTCTCATCGATTCCTTCCCGTTTATCGGTTCGGTAGGCTGCCGACTTGATGCCTTCCATCTTCTGGATCGGAGCGGGACTTGCGGCGGTGATCTGCCTGATCGGTGCCTTCACCGGCGCTCGCTCGCGCACCGCCACCTTCGGCTCCGGCGCGGCGATGGGCGCCTACATCGGCTTCATGATCGCGTTCCCGCTGATCGCGATCGGCATCTCCTCCAGTTAGCCGGTGCCCGAAGTCCCGAACGTCCGGCTCGGCGACGGCGTCGAGATCCCGCAGGTCGGGTTCGGCGTCTTCAAGGTCCCGCCGGAGGAGACCCAGCGCGCGGTCGAGGACGCCCTCGCGGCCGGCTATCGCCACATCGACACCGCGACCGCCTACGAGAACGAGCGCGGTGTGGCCGCGGCGATCGCCGCCTCCGGGGTGCCGCGCGGGGAGATCTTCCTCACCACCAAGCTGTGGAACGACGAGCAGGGCTTCGATCCGGCCCTGGCCGGCTTCGAGCGCTCGCTCGAAGCGCTCGACACCGATCACGTCGACCTCTACCTGATCCACTGGCCGACGCCGGCAAGGGATCTATACCTGGACACCTGGCGCGCCTTCGAACGGATCCACGCCGAGGGCGGTGCCCGCGCGATCGGCGTCTCCAACTTTCGCATCGTCGACCTCGAGCGGCTGCGCGCCGAGGCGGAGACGATGCCGACGATCAACCAGGTCGAGCTCCATCCCCTGCTCCAGCAGGGGGAGCTGCGGGCCTGGCACGCCGAGCACGGGATCGTCACCGAGGCCTGGAGCCCGCTGGCCAAGGGCGAGGCGCTCGAGAACGAGACCCTGGTGACGATCGCCGCCCGCCACGAGCGGACGGTCGCCCAGGTGATCCTCCGCTGGCACGTGCAGCTCGGCAACGTGGTGATCCCGAAGTCGGTCACCCCGGAGCGGGTCCGCGCCAACCTCGACCTCTTCGCCTTCGAGCTGACCGACGACGACATGGCGGCGATCGCCCGTCTCGATGCCGACCACCGCACCGGACCCGACCCCGGGGCCTTCAACGGCGCGTAGGACGAACGCGATCGCGGCGGCGGCCTTCGTCGTCGGCGGCTCGCTGTTCGCGATCGGCCCCGCCCTCGCCCAGGCCGACGTCGGCGGCCCGCGCTTCGTCGCGATCGTCTACATGGTCGGCGGCGTCTTCTTCTCCACCGGCGGCTACTCCTCGGTGCTGCTGGCGATCAACGCCCCACACCGGCGCCGCGACGGCACCTGGGCGCGCGGCCCGTGGCGCTGGTGGGCGCGCGAACCGGGCAACCTCGACTACCTCGCCGCGGCGGTCCTCTTCTCCGGCACCCTGGTCTTCGCCGTCAACCTGGTCGACTCGCTGCTCGGCCACCTGACCCCGACCCAGGAGGACCGGCTGGTCTGGAGCCCCAACATCATCGGCTGCTGCCTCTTCCTGATCTCCGGTCAGCTGGCGATGGTCGACATCTCCGGCTCTTGGTGGAGGATCCGCGCCGAGGGGCTCGGCTGGTGGGTCGTCTTCGTCAACCAGGTCGGCTCGGTCCTCTTCATGGTCGCCGCGGTGGCCTCCTTCGTCCGCGCCGACGGCGACATGATCGCGGTCGCGATCGCCAACTGGGGCACCTTGGCCGGCGCCCTCTGCTTTGCCGTCGGTGGCGTGATGCAGTTCTTCGAGTCGCCCGTCGAGGCCTGACCGCGGGTGCCGCGGGGGGCACCTGAGAGGATCTGCGGATGGCAGAGGCGACCGTCGTCAAGCCGCGGACGGAACGGATCCAGCCGGGGGTCTGGCGGCTGAAGCTGCCCTGCCCCTGGCCGGGGGTCCCGCACGGCAACGCCTGGGCGATGCAGCGGGGCGCCGGGCTGGTGCTGTTCGACACCGGGGTTGGCGGGCCGAAGCGGCTGCGGATGCTCGACATCGCCCTCGCCCAGGCGGGCTTCGGGGTCGAAGACGTCGAGCTGGTCGTCTGCACTCACGCCCACTCCGATCACTGCGGCCTCGCCGCATCGATCTGCGAGGGGACCGGTTGTGAGCTGTGGATGCACCCCAGATGGGAGCACATCCGGTTGCAGGTCGAGAACCCCGACGGGGCGCTCGAAGCGCGTCTCGAGGTGGGGAGGATGAGCGGCGTGCCGCTCCGCGCCCTCGACCGCTACCGGCAGGAGCGCGCCGCCAAGCCGGAAGAGCTGGTCGACGGCATCCGCGCCCCCGACCGCGAGCTCCTCCCCGGCGTCGAGGTGGAGACCGACGTCGGCACCTGGGGGGTGTACGAGACGCCCGGCCACGCCCCCTCGCACGTCTGCCTGCACCAGCCCGAGCGCAGGCTGATGATCTCCGGCGACCACCTGCTCGGCCGCTCGGTCCTCTTCTTCGACTACGGCCACACGCCCGACCCCTACGGCGAATTCATCGCCAGCCTGGAGGTGATCGAGCCGCTCGAGGTCGACCTCTGCCTGCCCGGTCACGGCAAACCGTTCCGCGAACCCGCGGCGAAGATCGCCGACGCCCGCAAGCAGGCCGCCGACCTGCTGCAGCGAGTCCGCCAGGGGCTCGCCGACGCCGGCGAGGCGACCGCCTTCGAGCTGGTCGAAGGGATCGTCGGCCGCGAGAACCTGCGTCCCGGCAGCGCCGGCTTCGTCCTCCAGATCGTGCTCGCCTGTCTCGACCACCTCGCCGTCCGCGGCGAGGCCGCCCCGGTCCCCGACTCCGATCCACAGCGCTGGCGTGCTTAGCCGGCTCCGCTCCGCCGCCTCCCTTCTCGTCCACCCGCGCACGCTGTGGCGCGAGCATCGCCGCTGGGCGCTGGCACTGATCGCGCTGGCCGTGCTCGCGGTAGCCGCGGTGGTGGTCGGCTACGAGCTGCTGAAGCGCCCCGCCGACGTCCACAACGAAGCGGCGATCCACGAATTCAAGCCGGAAAAGCCGAAGCCGCCGCCGAAACCCGTGCACGGCAAGCCGAAGACCGTCAACTGGCCGATCTTCGGGCTGAACCCGGCGCGCACCCGCTACCTGCCGGCGCGCGGGATCAAGCCGCCGTTCAAGCTGATCTGGCACTACAGCGAGCGGCCGCTGCTCGAGTTCCCGCCGGTCTACGCGGACGGCCGCCTCTACTTCGTCAACAACAACGGCACCGCGTTCTCGCTCGACGCGGAAACCGGCAAGGTGCTCTGGGAACGGCGGATCGGCAGGCTGAACGCCTCCTCGCCGGCCTACGACAAGGGCCGCCTCTACATCGTCAACCTGGTCCCCGGTCACATCCTGAAGCTGGACGCGAAGACCGGGAAGATCATCTGGAAGCGCACTCTGCCCGGTCGCGCCGAGTCCTCACCGCTGGTGCTCGGCAGCAGCGTCTACTTCGGCTGCGAAAACGGCTACCTCTACTCGCTCAGCACCCGCAACGGGAACATCCGCTGGAAAACCCAGCTCGCCGGGCCGGTCAAGGCCGCCCCCGCCTACCGCAACGGGGTGCTCTACGTGGGCGACTACGGCGGCGACATGAACGCGGTCCGCGCCTCCGACGGGCAGCTGATCTGGCAGAGCGGCTCGCTCGGCACCGGCGTCAGCGGCGGCGAGTTCTACTCGACCCCGGCGGTCGCCTTCGGCCGCGTCTACGCGGGCAACAACGACGGCCGCGTCTACAGCTACGACCAGAAGACCGGGGCCCTCGCCTGGACCCACTCGACCGGCGGCTACGTCTACTCCGGCCCCACCGTGGCGACGACGCAGAACACGCCGCCGACCGTCTACATCGGCTCCTTCGACGGCAACGTCTACGCGCTGAACGCGAAGAACGGCGAAACGCGCTGGTCGCACTCGGCGGGCGGCCAGGTGGTCGGCTCCCTCTCGGCGGTCGGCAACATCGTCTACGTCGCCGAGTTCACCAACGGCTCGACCAACGGCTACAGCATGCGCACCGGCAAGCAGGTCTTCCACTACAAGACCGGCACCTACTCGCCGGTGATCTCGGACGGCCGGCGCATCTACCTGGTCGGCTACTCGAGCATCAACGCGCTCGAACCGATCCGCGAGGTCGCCAAGGCCAAGGCGGGCGCCGCCGGCGCCGCGGCGGCGGTCAAGAAGCGGGCGGCGGCGGGAGGACCAGCACCGAAGCGCGACCCCCGCCACCGACCAGCGCCCCATTCTCGAGCCGGTGAAGCGAAACACGCACGGGGTGGGAAGCGCGGAAGCGGGTCAAGGTGAAGTTGTAGGAGACCGGCTGTGAGCCGACCCGGTGGAAGGCGGGCGGCAGGAGGCGGGCGGCGTCGCGCTCGGCGCTCGCCGAGCCGACCAGGTCGATCTCCCGCAGCGGCGGCAACGCGCCTTTGGCGATTTCGGCGCCGAGGTAGTAGGCGAGCGGCCAGCCGGCGGCGTGGCGGATCGTCACCACCGCCTTGTCCGGGCGTAGTGGGCCGACCACCGCGGCGGCGTTGCGCAGGTCCTCGCGCTGCAGGCGAGGCAGCCGGTCGATCTCCAGCGTGAAGATCAGCGAGCAGGCGCAGAAGGCGGTGGCGAGCCCGACTCCGAGCCGCCCCGCCCGGCGCACGGTGAAGCCGGCGGCGATCACCACGATCAGCGGCCCGAAGGTCGGGATCAGGTTACGGCCGTCGAAATAGTCTTTGCCGAGCAGCGCCAGCAGCAGCGACAGCGCCACCGCGCCGCCGCCGATCGCCGCCGCAAGGCCCGCGCTACGCCGCTCCTCGGGGTCGCCGCGGGCGAGCAGCAGCGCCAGCGCCGCGACCGCCAACGCGATCGGCACCCCGAGCGGGATCGGCCCCGGCTGGCGCGCCCCGTGCTCGTCGCCGTTGTCGTTGCCGACCAGCTTCGCCGTCGCCCGTTCCAGCCGTTCGCCGATCGGCTGTTCGGCGATCCAGCCGGCGTGGGCGTTGTTCGCCTGCTCGATCGCGATCGGCAGCAGCAGGGCGCCGACCACCGCCACCGCGCCGACCGCGATCGCGACCTGGCGCCGCGGCCCCCACCAGAGCAGCAGCCCCGCCTCGAGCACGACGACGAAGCCGGCGAAGTAGTGGGTGGCGATCGCGAGCGCCGAGAAGACCGCCCAGAGGACGAGGTCGCGCCGCTCCCAGCCGCGGCGGGCGCGGGCGAAGAAGAGGAAGGAGAGGGAGGTGAGAAGGAAGACGAGCGCGTAGGCTCGGGCGTCCTGGGAGAACCAGATCAGGACCGGGCTGACGGCGACGATCGCCGCCGCGACGAGGCCGGTGAGGCGGCGCAGCGGCAGGGCGACGGCGGCCAGGTAGACGACGACGATCGAGCCGGTCCCGGCCAGCGCCGAGAGCGAGCGCAGCCAGAGTTCGCCGGTCCCGAAGGGGCGCGACCAGAGCCAGGCGAGGGCGTAGTAGAGCGGCGGGGTGGACTCGCTGTGGGGGACGGTCGAGAGCGTTTCGAAGAAGCCCGGGCGGATCACCCGGGCGACCGTCACCGCCTCGTCGTAGCGGTAGCTCTGCAGATCGATCGTGGCGAAGCGGAGGATCGCCCCGACCACCACGATCCCCGCCAAGGCGAGCAGGTGCGGCGAGGCGGTGAGGCGGCGGATCCTCGTCACGCGCCCGATCCTAGAAGGTGAATATCGGTCGCGGGCGCGGCGCGCGAGCGCCCTCACCCGCCCCTCATCTTCATCTTCTTGTCTCACCGGATCGAAGCTCCTCCCGACGCAGGCTTGATCGTGCCCCAGGCGGGGAAGATCAGGTGGTTCCTGTGGTCGGTGGTCGGCCTCACCGTGCTCGCCGCGGCGGTCAGGTTCCCGACCCTCGGCCTGCAGAGCTACCGTCACGACGAGGCGGTCACCGCCGGGCGGATCCTCGGCGGCGGGCTCGGCGGCGCGATGCACAGCGTCTGGGCGGGCGAGTCGACGCCGCCGCTCTACTACGCCCTCGCCTGGTTCTGGTCGCAGCTCTTCGGCGTCCACGAGTTCGGCCTGCGCTCGCTGTCGGCCCTGTTCGGGACGGCGACGGTGCCCTTCGCCTGTCTTGTCGGGCGCGAGCTCCTGGGGCGGCGCACGGGCATCGCCCTCGGCGCGCTGGTCGCCGTCAACCCGTTGCTGATCTGGTACTCGCAGGACGCCCGTGCCTACGCCCTGGTGGTCCTGCTGACGAGCGCCGCCTTCTGGTTCTTCCTGCGGGCGCGGCGGGGCGGCGAGGCCCGCGACCTCGCTGGCTGGGCGATCTGCTCGGCGCTCGCCCTGGCGAGCCACTACTTCGCCTTCTTCCCGCTGGCGATCGAGGCGGTCTGGCTCTTGGCGTCGGTGCGGCCGCGGCGGCGCGCGGGCTGGGCGGTCGGCGGGGTCGCCGCCGCAGGGCTGGCGCTCGCCCCGATCGTGCTCCACCAGGCGGGCGGCAAGAACAACTCCTGGATCGTGAGCTTCCGCCTGAGCAAACGGCTGCACGACGCGGTGCTCGCCTTCCTCGCGGGCGAAACCGGGGCGCTCAAGCACGCGCTGGTGCCGGCGCTGCTCCTCGCCGCCGCGGTCGCGCTCCTGCTCTGGCGCGGCGGCCGGCGGGAGCGGCGCGCAGCCGGGGTGGCGCTGGCGATCGGCGGCGGGGCGATCGCCGTCGCGCTCCTCTTCGCCGCTGCCGGGAAGGATTACATCCTCGCCCGCAACCTGATCGTCGCCCTGGTGCCGCTGCTGGCGGTGGCCGCGGTCGGCGTCGGGATGTCGCGGGCGGGCCGGCTCGGGATCGCCCTCGCCGCCGCGCTCACCGCCTACTGGCTCGCCTTCGCCGTCTACGTCGACGTCAGCCCCGTCCTCCAGCGCGAAGACTGGCGCAGCGCCGCCGCCGCGATCGGGGCGCCGTCGGCGCACTCGCGGGCGATCCTCGCCTTCGAACAGGGCGACGAACCGCTCTCCTTCTACCTCCCCGGCCGCCAGGTGCGGGCGGAGTGGAAGCGCTGGCGCCTCGGCCCGGTCCCGGTCGCCGAAGTCGACGTCGTCAGCGGCCGGCCGCCGCCGCGCCGTCACCGCGCGCTGCCGCCCATCTTCCGGCAGGTCGAAGTCAAGACCTTGGGACGGATGACCCTGGTCCGCTACCGGGCGCCGCGGCCCGTGGCGCTGCGCTGGCCGCAACTGGCCCACAACTTCACCGGGTACTCGAACAACGCCGTCCTGCTCGACGGCGGCAGCGCCGTGCATCAGCTGGAAGCGATCTCGCTGCGCCAGGCCCGCCGGGCGCTGTCGCGGAGCGCCGCGGCGGGCAGGTGAGCCTCAGCCCGGGGTCGCTTCGACGCCGCCCGGCGGGGGCGGCGGCAGGTGCGGCGCGCCGGGCGCGTAGGCGGGGAACTTGCCGGTGTGCAACTGGGCCTTGAGGACGGCGAGGCTTTCGGCGTAGTTCTGGATCCGGTAGCTCGAGGTCGAGCCGAAGTCCTGGTAATAGACGAGCATCTTCGTGCGCGGGTGGCGCTGCACCCAGACGAAGAGGCGGGCCACGAAGGCCGGGTCGTCGCCCGCTTCGACGCCCCACTCGGTGATCGCGAAGGGCTTTTCGGGATAGCGTTCGTAGAGCTTCGTCAGCGCGCCCCATTCGGGGTAGGAGGCGTAGAAGTCGGTCCCCGTCCAATCGACGTACTTGCTCCCCGGGAAGAAGTTCTGCGGCAGGTTCTTCTTGGTGGTCGGCGAGCCGGAGGGGAGCGGGCTCCAGACGATCGCCACCGGCGCCTTCGGCAGCCCCCCGACGGTCGAGTTCAACGGTGGCAGCCCGGCTTCGGCGAGCCGCTGGTTGATGACCCGCGCCTTGCCGCCGCCGTGGACGATCACGTAGATGCGGCGGAAGGCGCGCCGGTAGTTGCGGGCCGAGTCGGCGGCCTCGCGCGGCCTGCCCGCGCATTCGTAGGCGGCGTAGACGTTGAGGCAGCGGTTCGGCTCGCCGAGCGGCCGCACGTAGGCGCGCATGTGCTTGGAGGCGAAGAGGCGGTTGAGGCCGATCAGGTAGGAATCGCCGACGCCGCGGGCGATCGCCGCCAGGCTGATCATCTCGCCGCCGGTCTGCGGGTCGGCGGTGGTGATGTGGATCATCGGCCGGGCGCGGGCGATCTCCCAGCGTTCGATCGAGCCGGTGAGGTCCGCGCCCCAGGACCGGAACGACTCGATCACCGCCGGGTGCTTGGCGACGGCGCTGCTGAATTCGCCGAAGTTGGCCGGGTTGCCGGTGTCCGACACGCCGAAGTAGACCTGCTTGCCGGGCGGCACGAGGACGCCGCCCGCCAGTTCGGTGGAGCCGGCCGCGGCACCGGCTGCGCCCGCCGTGCCGACGCAGGTGGCGATCGTCGCGAGGGCGACCAGGACGGCCGCGAGCGCGGCCCGCCGGTGCTGCGAGCCGGGCACGTTCCCCAGCGTGCCAAGGGCGGCCACCTGGGCGCCTGCCGGCGCACCCCGCTGCAAGTTCGTTTGCGGCCCTTGCTTGCGACCCCACCGGTAAGGGAATCTGATCCAAGAGCCCAGTCGGAAGGAGGTCGTGGGGTGTCCGTAGTCGCCGTGATCGTGATCGTCCTCGTCGTCGTGCTGCTGCCGGCGATCCTGTTCGTCGCTCGCAGGCGGGCCGCCGCCCGCGCCGCGGACCGCCCTTCCACGGTCGACTACGAGGACCAGCCGGTTCGCTCGCACGCCGAGGCGAGCCGGCGCGCGCCCCATCGCGGTCACCACTAGGGTCGCCGAGCGGGCCAAAGGACGACGGGGGACTCCGGGGGGACGTTGAAGGGACGGGCCGTCGCCGGCTGGCGCCCGGAAGGGACGCGGCCTTCTCGGAGGCGACCCTGGCAGGCTGTGGCCGCCTCCGAGAAGGCCGGGTCATGGGAGGGACGGCAGAGGGTCCGGGCGAGCGGCGGAGATCGCGGGAGCGGCCGGGGTGCACGCGGGCGGCGAGGATCGTGGAGGAAGGCGCCACGCGGGGTAACGACTTCGTGGGAGGCCGGGTCACGGGGAGGACGGCCCGACCCACCCGGTCCTACGCTCCGCTGTTCCTTTATGCCGGGATGGTGGGCATAAGGAACAGCGGAGGGAGGGTGCCGCGGGATCCGTCACGAAGACGCCGGGAAGTGCGCGGGTGACGCGAGGGAGACGTCACGGATTTCACCGTTCTTCCACCGTCACAATCACGTGACCACGGTTCCGGGCCCCTATAGGGGCCCGGATTCACTCAGCGCGAGACGGGGCCTCCGAACCTCCCCGTGAAGGCTCACGCCTTCCCTGCGATCGTGGACCCTTCGTCACGGACCGACCATGATCCGGCGGGGATCCCGCCGGATCATGCATCTTCCCGACGGGACCCGCGCAGATCGCACGGTCTTCGTGGCGTCTTTCGTCGGCCTCGTC
>JAFDWF010000054.1 GCA_018268575.1 Actinomycetota bacterium | reverse complement strand
GCACGGCTCCGCCGTGCATCTGGGCGGGGATCGCCCGCCGCCGGGGTGGGCCGAAGCGAGGAGCTGCTGATGAGCGCATTCGTCGTCGACCTCACGCATATCGACGTGATCCTGAGCACCGCGATCCGAGGGCCCCGAGGTGTTGCGCCCTACCCGGGATGGTGGACGCCGCCTTATACGAACGAGCTAATCCCGGGAACCAGCGGCCCGCTCAGGGCCGAGGACGCGGATCTCGCCGGCGAAGCCCTCCTCGCCGAGTGCATCGCCTCGGTCTCTTCCCGCTATCCCGACTCCGGCTCGGACGGGCTCCCCGGCCCGATCCCGACGCCGAACCCGTCCGACTATGAATGGGCGGGGTACGCCCAAGGGCTGACCGCCATCGAGGCCTGCAAGGCGATCGATTGCTACGAGTACCAGTCCTGCGAGCACCCCGGCTGGGGCGAGTCGGGCTCGCGCGCGTTCTGCGAGCGGCTGCGGCGCATCCTCGTCGGAGCGATGGCCGGCTATGAGGATGCGCCGTGGGAGTGGACCGCCGACCTCGCGCGGCAGAATAGGCTAAGGGTCCATCTGCTCCATCGGCCGCGTCCGCGATCGGCCTGAGCTCGGGAGCGCGCTCCGATGGACCCAAATCGAGAGCACCGGAGGTTGGCCCGAGACCTGGTCGAAGAGGTGCTGAAGACGGCCCTCGCCGTGCAGGAGATCATGGGTGCCCTCCTCGAGGACATCCCCGAGGGAGCACTGCACGGCGGCGACAACGCGAGTGCCTTGTTGGACATGATTATCGGGACCGTCGTGCCGGCGGCAAGGGGCGCGGGCGAGGTCGACTGTCGCAAGGCGACGGCCCTGGTGGCCTCGATCCGGGACCGTATCCTTGACGACCTCGCGGCCGCCGCCGATCGGGGTCACGAGCCTGGGCAATGAAGTCGACCGGCGGACTTGCGTCGGCTGGCTTTCGGTCCCTTTGCCGGTCCCTTCAGCGCCGCGACCGTCAGGAGCCGGCTCCCAGAGCCGCGTCTGTCAAAACTCGGTGTGGTCTTTCAAGCCGAAGGTCGCCAGTTCGAATCTGGTCGGGCGCATTCCTCGCAGTTCCGGGCGGTGCCGGGAATGGCCGGTGCAGAGCTAAGTTGTAGGTCGCGGGCCGGAGATGCGTTCCGGAGGCTTCCTCTCGGTTCCGGTGGGTTCCGGACGGTCTGTGTCGCATCCGTGTCTCATTTCGGAGACGGGCGACTGGGCTATTCGTGCTTTTCGGCGCGTCGGGCGACCTCGACCATCGACGCGTCGAGAGCGGAAGCGATCCCGCGCAGCGTCGCCCAGGTCGGGTTGGAGAGTCCGCGCTCGATCACGCCGAGCGTCGCCGTCGTGATGCCCGCGTCGTGAGCGGCAGCTTCTTGGGTCAGGCCCCGTTTCTCCCGCAGTTCGCGGATCGCTTTGCCGAGGGCCGGCTGTGGTTGATCGGAAGGCGCCATCACCAGACGGTCGCAACTTCCGATGGTCAGGTCTAGATAGTCTACTAGTGGAGATATATCTTGTATCGTGCTACTTTCGTGACAACCAAAAAGCGCCCCCGCGACGCTGGAACGTCCGGGGGCATGGCACAGGAGGGTCAACTCCCATGCACCACCAAGATAGATCCGGGGACGAAATCCGTCCGCCCTGGCACCGGTCTGCAATCGAGCGCGAATCGAGCTACGAGGAGGACCAGGCATCCCTGCTCAGCGATCTGATCGACGAGTACCCGGCGCTGATGACGTTCGACGAGGCCCGTATCGCCCGGGTGCGGGACCGTGAGGACTGGGGCGACAGTGACGCTTTCGAGATCGCGCTTCGAGGGCTGATGTGGGGCGGCATGGTCAGGCGTCAGGGAGACCTGCTCGTCCCGGTCAGGCCTGTACGGCTGATGGCCGAGCTGGGCTTCTCGATCGGCTGATGGACGAGTTCGACACGCGCGTCGCCCTGGAGCTGGGGCGGCGCGTCAGACGACGGCGGCACTTCCTCGACCTTTCCCAGGAGACCCTCGCCCTACGCGCGGGGGTCCACCGGACGCAGATCAGCCTGTGGGAGCACGGGGAACGGATGCCGCTCACCTCGACGCTGGTCAGGCTGGCGGGTGCTCTCGAATCCTCCCCCGACCAATTGCTCGCAGGGAGCCGGTGGCAGCCACCGGGCTCCGCCGCCGGCGCCCGGCGCGGAGGGGAATGGATCTTCGGCGACACGGACATCGGTTCTCCGCCGGAAGCTTCCGGCGATGCTTGAGCGCGACCAGACCCTCGCCCTCGCCGCCCGTTTCGGCCAGAACCTCCGCCGGGTCCGCAAGCGGGAAGACCTCTCCCAAGAACGCCTGGCGAAGCTGGCCTCACTGCACCGCACCGAGATCAGCTTCCTGGAGAAGGGCAAGCGGGCCTGCCGGATCGACACGTTGGTCCGGCTTGCCGGGGCGATGGCGGTTCCTCCCGGGGAACTGCTGGACGGGATCGGTTGGGTTCCCGGACCCGAGACGGAAGGGACCTTCGCGTTCGGGTCCGGCTCGAACCCACCGAGACAAGTGAGAGACGAGTCAGGCCGATGAGACACGAACGCCAAGTCAGCGAAGCAATCCAGACGAAGCAGAAGCGAGCCGAGGAAGGCAGACGAGCGAAGCCGAGGCAGAGGCAGAGGCAGCGAGGACGAGATCAGGATCGAGCGAAGGACGAACAGCAGGACCCCTCACGCACTGTCACCGGCTCAGCAAGAGAACGAGCCAGAACAGCACGACACACTATGCACCCTCCGGTGGCGTGCCTGAGCGGCAGCTTCCTGGCCGCCGACGTCTGCAACCGATGGTGCGTCCGTCGGGCGCCCGCGACCGCCCCCTCGGGCGGCCCATTTTGGCACGGCTTCGCCGTGCTGAGGCCGCTCTTAGGAGGGGGCGAGGGAGCCTTGACCTTCGGTCCCGGCGGCGAAGATCTAGGAAGCCACCCGATGCAAACGAGGTTCTCACGGGACAACAAGAGTGTGAGAGCCAAGGCCCCAGGTTCGTCCTTCTTCACCGAGCGCAGCCTCGCCGCCTATCTCGCGGTCTCCGACCGGACGATCCGCAACTGGATACGCCGTGGCGATCTGCCTAGCTACAAGCTCGGGGCATCGCGCCGGATCGACCCCGCCGACGTCGAGGACTTTCTCGCGAGGCACCGGGACGAGACGGCATGAGGCGTGAGTCACCCATCAAACGCCGATACCCGTCAGGAAGGGTCGCGTGGGTCGCCCGCTACACCGGGCGGGACGGCGAGCATCACATCGCCAAGCCAACCTGGAACCGCGGCAAGGGCACGTTCGACCGTAAGGCCGACGCTCAGAAGGCGATCGAAGAGGCCTACGGCCTATCCGATCGCCCGGACACCCTGGGCGCCTACTTCGCCACCTGGACTGAGCGCCATCCGCGATCGGAACGGACCAACGCGACCAACGAACACCGGATTGGTCGCCTTGTCGATGTGGAGGTCGAGGGCGTCGCGCTGAAGGACTGGCCGATGGGTGAGCTGCGCCGTCGCCACACTCTCATCCTCGTCGACCACATGTTGAAGACCGAAGGTCGAGCCACCACGGGAGCGGTCGGCATCCTTCGCGCCCTCTCGGCGATGGCCGAGGACGCGATCAGCGACGAAGTCTGCGACCTCAATCCGTTCAAGGGCGTCCGCATCCGCGCCAACGATCCGCGGGCGCAGAAGAGACGCCGCCCGATCCGCGTATTCAGTTTCGAGGAGATGCACCGCTTCTCGAAGGCAGCGGGTCGCTACGAGGCGCTGGTCCGGACCTTCACCGACACCGGGATGAGGCTTGGGGAGGTGTTGCCTCTACGCCCCGAGGACTTTGACGGGGACACACTGCAAGTCCGCCGTACCGCACATGAGGGCCGGGTCCTTGAGGGCACGAAGACTGACCACGGCGAGGAGGGCGCCGGCCGCGTCGTCCCGGTCCCGGCGACCCTCGCCTGGATGCTGGAAGCCCAGATCAACCTCAATGGTCCCAAGTGCGAGCTGATCTTCACGACGCCGAGCGGCCGGATGTGGCGGGAGCGGAACTTCTACCGCGATGTCTGGAGGCGGGCGCAAGAAGCCTCCGGTCTCGACCTCCGTCCCCACGAGTGCAGGCACAGCTACGTCACTCACCTTCGCTGTGCCGGGGTCAACGATGCAGACCTCGCTGACATCGTCGGTCACCGAGTCGAGACGATGCTCTCCAGATATACGCATCCACTCGGGCAGAGCTTTAAGGACGTCCGGGATGCGGTGAACTGACCGTCGGGCGCCAAGGCCGTTCACGTTCACCGATTTGCGGTGCGGTGGAGGGTTGTTATTCCGGGCCAACCGCATCCGCTTTCGGCGGCTCGAACGTGAAGTCGGAATCGTCCGAGAGGTCTTCCTCGCTCGTGAGCACCTCATCAGAAGCCACCTCATCGATTTGGCTGACCTCCCATCCCGCCAACGGAAGTATCGCCTGATGGAGGGACTCTGAGCGTAGCCGAAGGAACTCGCTGAAGTCATCGGCTTTGGCTGCCGCGAATGCCTCTTGGGAAATCAAGTTCGCATTGAGCCAAGCATCAAGATCAGCCCCTGCGGCCTGCTCCACTTCCGCGAGGTAGTCGGACGGAGCTCGGTTCGAGATCCGCTTGTTACTGCCCGAAGTGAGCATCACGATGTTCGCTAAACAGTTGATCCTTTGGGAGGACACCCCGCGATTTTTGAGGTAATCCCGCGGGAAGAAATGATGGAACTCCTTCTGGTTATCCCACGAAAGGGCTCTTCCGACCTCAACTGCCTGACCGGTGAGTAGGTCAGTTGGACCGCGATGGGCGAGGACGATGGCTAGAAGCTTTGCGTGAGCATTGTTCGCACGGAACTGCCGGGTAGTCCAAATATCTGGACGGGGCTCCGCGGCCGCGACCTCCACCGTCTCAGTTTCGCCGTCTGCGAAAGCGGCTGCGGCCGTTTGATCCGCGCTCATCTGACCGGTATTCCAACCACTGAAGTAGCCGGATAGCGCCGTCCTCCAAAACCAGGTCCTGATGGCGGCGAACTGGGCAGCGTTTGGAGAAGGCAGGCGGCGGAAGATCTCGGAAAGGACCGTCAGCTGATTGGAGTAGGGAATGACTTTCGCCGTTGGAATTCTGATCTCGGTGGCCAGAAAGTCGACGGTCCGAAGGTAGGCTGCCTTCGTCGCCTCTGCCGCAGCTTTCAAGCTCTCGGCCGAATGCGTCCGCAAGTCATCGATGCTGTCGGTTGAGAACCCCCCGCCTGCGGATGCCGAAATATTCCGGAGGATGACTTTTTTATCGATCCCACTGAACTCCTTGTCGGCAAGCGCGTCGAGGAGCTCTTCGATCGTGTCGATCAAATCGAACTCCGGACTCCACGTCGCGGCCCGCATCAGATCTACGATCGTCAGAGCCGTGCCGGTGCTGTTGATTCGCTCGAAGATTGGCGCGACGTCCTCGATCGCCATGTCGCCGAGCGTGACCGTCGCAATCTTGTAGTCCTTGAATCGATTGAAGAGGCGCTGGGCGTTACTTGCTAAAACGTCCCCATCAGGATCGATGCCGCCTAGTAATGCGATTTGGCCAAAGTATCGAGCGGGATCCGGAAGCTTGTTCAAGCGGATTTGGTGCGGAGGAGGCTCATCGAGAGCGTCGAGATGTAGGAACGCCTCTTTCCTCAGGTCGTAAGCCAAGTTCCATCTGCTACGCGGATCAGAGCCGTTCCAGTACATCGCGGCGCAGATGGTCGAAAGCCGTTGCTGACCATCGAGCAAATAGTTGACCGGATAATCCGGCCTCGGCAGCTCGATGTCGAGGCCGGCGATCTGCGCCTCGCTTCTGAGCTCGTGTCGGCTTTGCCACAGAAGGACACTGCCTATCGGATATCCCCGGGCCACCGAATCAAGCAACGCGATGATTTGCGGCGGATCCCAAACGAAGCTGCGCTGGAACTTCGGAAGCAGAATGTCTCCACTGAGGATTCGCGTCGCGAGACCATCTATTCGGTCGACGCTCGGCTGTGGATCTTTCGGGACCGGCGCAGTCGGTCCCGATGCCGCGGCGTGGTCATTCATTGAGCTCCCCCTTGCATGAGCCTTCGACTGAGTAGGGCGACAACTCCACCTTGCAGCTAGCCTATCCCACTAATAGAGTCATTTGGGCCGCTCAAAAGTTTCACGACAGGGGAGATCACATGGCGTCAAACAGCCAACTTTCGGTCGTCTGCGCCAATTGCCATGAGCCCGTCGCGGCCTCGGTGCGAGGAGAGGCTGTCTGGGACGGGCGCGAGGGAGAGGATCTTGTAAATCCGCCGGTCGAGTGGAGGCTGATCCAATGCACGAACTGTTGGCAGCCGAGCGTTCTCGTTCGGGAGGACTACGGTCGTGGTTTTGACGACGACGACTCGGTGGTGGTCTACCCAGCCCCGCCACAGATAAGTCGGAATGTCCCTCAGCCCTTGCGACGCGAGTGGGAAGAAGCCCGCATCTGTCTTGAGGCCAAGGCGTACACCGCCTGCGGCGTAATGGTCCGCAGAACTTTGGAGGGCACCTGCAAAGACCAGGGGGTGAAAGCGAAAACGCTCGCGAGAGGTCTACAAGAGCTGCGCGACAAAGAACTTGTGGACGGCACGCTGGCCGAGTGGGCGGACGCGCTCAGGGTCCTCGGGAATAAGAGCGCGCACTTCACTGGCACGGAGCTTTCCCGGGATGACGCCGAGGACTCGCTCGCGTTCGCAGAGGCGCTTCTAGATCACCTCTACGTCTTGCGCAAGCGCTTCGCGGAGTTCAAAAGCCGGATTGACACCTAGTCCCCGCTCAAAGTGACTTTGTGGCGCCGATCGTTTGAGCAAGGCGATCATCGGTTGTTGGCGGCGAGCCTGCTTGGGCGTTTTCGGTGTTTCGCCGATGCGGCCTCTCCTAGTGCGACCCAATTCGATGTCTGGATGTTCGAAGGAATGAGCGAGTTGCCGTTGAAACCCCCAGACTGAAGGCCGATGAGGTGGGCGCCATCGGCTTGCTCAACTGCTTCCTGGGAGGGACGAAGATTCCCCCATGCCAGCGAAGCTCCGAGTCATCTCAGGGTTCGGTCACGAGGATAATTTCGGCCTTCAGCCTTCTTGTCTTGGTGAGCGCGCCGCCGCACCGGAATCGAACCTCGGTCACCCAATCCTTCGTCGTCCAGGGGATCATGTTGAGACACTCTGGCTGCGGGATCCCTCGATCCTTACGGACCTTCGGGTGGCGATAAGCAGTCGTCGGCTCCATCCAGACACCGGCTTTGCCATCGTCTTTGAGCGCCGACTCGCAGCCGAAGCTCTCGGGTCCTCGTCCCTGGTTGCCATGCTCAATGACGTGAGTTCGGTCGAGGTTCCCGAGATAGAGCTCTGGTCGGCGCACAGTTCGTATCTCAGCCACCTTCTCCATGGTTTCACCGACTTGCCAACCGCTGCTGGGTCGGGTTCGAATGCCTCACGTCGAGTTTCGGTCCCAATTCGACTTGTCGACCGTCTCACGGACGCCCTTCCGGCGTCATTCGAGGATGCCACGGACGAAATTAGGAACTCCATCCAGTGGGAGGTGGCGGCCTTGATCCGTTCGGAGACCCTGAGTGAGTGGGCCTATCGTTCGGCCCTCGATTGCTTGTCGACCGCTAGGTCCTAGCTACGCAGCCCGCCAAAGGCGGGCGGGTGCCATCATCCGCTGACCATCCGACGGGTCAGTCGTGGCCTTTTGCCAGGCGGTGTATAGCGAACCCATGCCCAGTTCGGCCCGCGTCTGTCGCGCGACTGCCACGATGCCTTGGAGCTCCGTGGTCGTCTGGATCGGTGATCCGGTCACCGCGGCCCGGCCAAGTTTGTCCGCCCAGAAGCGGTTGTGAAAATGGCGTTCGCGGGCACTTGCTGGTGGTACCGAAGCCGTGTGGTATCCACAGGGACATGGATGGCGGCGGAACAGGAGTCGGGCGATTTCATCCCCGCCTTCTCCGAGCGGGATGGCTCCACGAACTACTGCGTGATAGGTATGAACCGCCCAGCCCGGATCCTCTTGTTCCTCGCCATCAAATATCGTCGGCTGAGGCGGCTCGAACGGAGGGTGTTGTAAGCGTCCCCTACCCCAGCCTTGGAGCACGCAGGCGACCTGGTTTCGTAGCGCTGCCTCCCAGAGACTTCGCAGGCCAGCGATCAAAACCGGCTTGCCGCTCTCCCTTTGCAACCGCCTGGCAAGAAAACGGAGAAGTCCGTATTGCCGGGCCGTCGGCTCGAAGTTCCAGGCCCAAAGCCAGAGAAGATCCGCATCGACCTCGCGGTATGCCGCCGCTAGCTCGGTGATCGCTCGTGGCGAGTGGTGAAGATCCCGCGCGTCGACCGCGATTGCGGCAGCAACCCGCCTTGGTAAATGCCCACCAGGCGTTGGATGGGCTGCGCCAGTGACGCGGGCGAGACGACAAAACTCATGGGTGAGTGCAATCTCAGAGAGCCGGCCTGCGCCGAAACCGAACCCATCTGGCACCCGGTGAACCGGTGAAACGAGCATGGTTCCCCCTGCCCTGACCTGCGCATCACGGTGGCGTGAAGCGAGATCATTTCGGTCTGCATCGCTGAGGGCCATCCGCTCGGGGTCATAGACGCCCTTCAGCCAATCGAGTTCGCTGAACTTGAAGCGTTCACGGCGGGGGTGCATGCGAGGTAGCTGAGCCACCCACCCTTCGGTATCGAAGATCACTCCGAGTCCGTGCTCGTTCGCCGATATCACCGACTTTTCCACCGCGCCGGCGGCGGTGATCGACGCCGCAATCGCGCCGATCGGGCTCTCGGGCGGCACATCGCGACCCAGCGGCGCCGTGGTGTGATTGATCCACTGAACTAGCGGACGAGGTGATTGACTAGCAGCGTCTGCCACGCACTAAGGCTGGCGTACGTGCCGGATGGAATTCGTGAGTACCGGTCACCACAATCGCCGCCCACAAGACGACGGAGTTGGAGAGTCCCGGTCGTTCGCCGATGCAGAGCGGAGTGGCTGCGTGGCTTGTGGAGGCGATGGCTACGCCGGCGCGGAGCCGAGGAGCTCAGTCAGCCCCTCGTGGCCGGAGGAGCCTCTCAAGTGCTTCGGGATCCGGCGGCGGCGGGTTCTCGTTCTCGACGACCAGGTCGTCGGGGAACTCCAGCCGCCCACGAAGGTGTTCCTTCAGTTCCTCGAAGTCCATGGACCCGTCAAATCTGTCACCGAGGTCTCCTTCGTACAGCGCTTGATCAGACCTCGCGTTGTTGACCGCCTCGTTGACGCTTTCGCCGATGCCGACGCTCAGATTGCCGTGACGGAAGCGGGCGTAGACGGCTCGGCCGTCCTCAAGAGCGCCCTCCCACTGTGATGGGCACGCGAGGCAGGTTTTCTTCAGTGTCAGCACCTTGGGCAAGGCGCTTATGCTTGCAGACAGAAGGTTTCACTGCTAGGCAGCTGTTGCGACCAACTACATGGCGATGGCAAGAAAGACGTACGGCAAGATAGCTCGCAGCATTCCGCTTACCGGCGGCCTGGCTCAGAAGCTCGCCAGGGTCGCCGAGGTTGGCTACGACATCGACGAGACGCTCGAACGACGCAGGGACCCGATGGTCCGTGTGCTTGCGTCGGCTCCTTCTGGTGATGAGCCGTCTACGGCCGACGAAGATGCGGTCGCGGCCGAGGCTTTCGCCGGCTACCAGCGTGGAGAGGGCGTTTCCTCGGATCAGTTGCGAGCCGAGTTAGACCTTGGCGCCTGACGCGGTTCCTGCCGTGCTGCGAGGCAATGCTAGGGATCGCAATGAGGAAGACGTCAAAACGTCAGTGCAAGGGGCGTCAATTTTGTAGCGCATAGGGCGTCCTCGTGCTGGAGCACTACGAGAAGCTGAGCCCCGAGTGGAAGCGGCTGCTCCCTCTCCGCAGCCTCTACGTCGTCGACCGCGAACCCGAGGTTGGATAGAGCCCGCCGCTACGCGGCGCAGCCGAGGGAGCAGCCGACCGCGCACTTGTCGGGCGGGCAGACTCCTAGACTCGTCGATCCGTGGCCTCTAAGCGCGACATCAAGCAGTTTCGGCAGGCAGCCAAGGAGCTTGGCCTCTCCGACGAGGAGCGCTACGCGGCGCGCGATGACCTCCACGCAGAGAAGCAATCGGGCCGACGCAGGGACCACATGGACTATGGAGATCTGCTGACGTGGCTGCGACAATGGAAGGAAGGTCGATGACTACCAAGGTCGCACTCGATACCTCTCCAACGACGATCCTCCAATCTCTGAGAGGACGGATTGTCGACGCGCGAATCGCCTATCCCGAGGTTCTCCATGTCGAATTGACGGACGAGGATGGCGGGTTGTGGCGCTTCGCCACTCAGGACTCAACTTTTGAGCCTTCCGATCCTTCGGGCCTCATCGGATGCACCGTCGAAGAGGCACGACTCGATCCCATCACGACCGACCTTCGGTGGCGGCTCTCGGATGGCTCTCAATTGATCGTCGTACCTGCTCCCGAGGAGTCGCCCGACGATCCACCGAGTTGGGAGCTGATCACTCCCGACCATTTCACGCTGGAGTTCGGCCCCGGTCTGCGTTGGCAGATCGCACCTTCGGACGGCCGACTCGTCTCACATTCCGAGCGTCGCTAGCGGCCGGAGACCCCGGGTCTCATTCCTGTCACATCGCGGCGGGAAATCCGCTCCTGGGGCGGAAGCCCTTCGTCCTTTCAAGCCGAAGGTCGCCAGTTCGAATCTGGTCGGGCGCATCACAAGCCGCATTGCAGAGCGGTATTGGGAGGCATGAGTCTCGGAAAAACCTTTCGGTTTGCGCCCTCCCCGAGACCGACGATTTCGTCGGTCTCGTGCGTGGCTCGACATCGAAGGCGGGCCGATCTGGGTGTCTTCCTTCCCTTCGTCATCCTGGGTGAGCTTGAAGGCCACCGGCTGGCAGGGGCCACCCGATCCCTGGCGAGGCACCGTTGTACATCTGCCTCGAATTGGCGCGTGCGGCCGGGGCCACCCGTTTACCTCCGAATCGAACGGATCGGCTTGCACCCCGTCGGACGCGCATGTAGCGGCCGAGTGTTGGGATTCTGCGACGGCTGTCCTCGGGGGTGCCGTCTAGTGTCCTGAGTCGTTAATCCTGCACCACCCTGTCGGCGTCTCGCCACCCGTGGCCACGTCCTCGGATCCGCCATTGCCAACCGGCAAAGGCGGATCCTGCGTCCTTGCCACAGGCGCCGATCCACTCGCCAGATGTGGCACACGATTAACGACTCAGGACACGGAGCGGAACTCTATCCGCGTGGTTAGAAAGACAGCGGTCAAGGCGAGAAACTGTCTTCACGTGCAGTGCAAGGCGGGCGGCCACGAGGCCCACACCTCAGACCCAGGTTTCAGCGGTCGCCCTGAGATACAGAAGAGGAGTCGGGTCTCTCTCTGCGAGCCCGTCGCCCGGCTGGTGGCGTTGCCGCGGCCCGGTGGCGCCCGTCGCCGTCCCGGCGCCATGGCGGGGAAGGTCGTCCTCGCCGAGGACTTCGACTCCTGGCCCGAGGACGTCGGGGCGGTGCTCGGGGCGACCGACTGAGGCTCCTCGCCGACACCCACGCGGTCCTCTGGTGGTTGGCGGACGACCCGCGCCTGTCGGGAACGGCGCGTGAGGCGATCGCCGGCGCCGCGGAGCCGATGTTCGGCGCCGGGACCCTCTTCGAGGTCGCGATCAAAGCCTCGCTCGGCAAGCTCGAGGTCGCCGACGGATGGGCCGAGGAGCTCCTCTCGGAGGGCTTCTCCCTGTTGCCGATCACCCCCGCACACGCCGCCGCCTATCGGCGCCTTCCCTACGTCGAGCACGGCGGCAGCCTGTAGCGCGATCCCTTCGACCGCCTCCTCGTTGCCCAGGCGATGGTCGAGGAGATGCCGCTCGTCAGTCGCGCCCCGGGCGTCGCCGCCCACGGCGTCGCGATCCTGTGGTGAGCGCCGGGACCGACCGGACGGAATCGTTTCGCTCGCCCGAGCCGGCGCGTTCTGCTCGTCGAGGCAGCCGCGTCCGGGGAAGTCTCGATCGGCGGGAAGGGCCAGGACCGCCTCACCCGACTTCACCTCACCGGCCTCACGCGCTCGGGGCGGGCTGTGAAATTTATGCTGATCCCGTGCACCGGGTTGTCGATGCGATGAACGTGATCGGGTCGCGCCCGGACGGCTGGTGGCGCGATCGCGAGCGGGCGATCGAGAGCTTGGTTGGCCGACTCGAGCGCCGTGTCGAGCACCGCGAGGAGAGGGTGACGGTGATGCTCGAGCAGAAGCCGCGCCGGGCCCTGCATGCCGGGCGGGTCGAGGTCGCCTGGGCGGGCACCGGTGGTGCCGACGCCGCCGACCGCGAGATCCTCGCCCGGCTCCCCGCCTGGCTGGCCGACGATGAGGTGGTCGTCGTCACCTCCGACCGGGACCTGGCGAGGAAAGCGCGGGCCGTCGGTGCCGAGGTGGTCCCCAGCCGTCCGTTTCGCGCCGAGCTCGACTCGTTCTGACCCACCGAGAGCACGCTCGCTCTTCTTGCATCAGGCGATTCGCGTCGTCGGCGTGGCCGGCCGGGATCATGACCGCCCGGCTGCTGCGCCGCACCACTCCCGGATCGGCTCCTTGTCGTTGGTCGTCGCGTAGATCGCCCTCGCCAAGGGCGATGAAAAGGGCGAGCATCGCGATCACGCTGGCGTGGGTCGGTTTCGGCCCTGGGCGATGCGTGGCGAGTGCCTTCGTGTCGTCGGAGGATCCGCAGGAATCTCCCACGCCGCACGCTCCCGAAGATCTCGGCTGCAGGACTCTGCGCACACGTTGGCCGCGCCGCGGGCCGGCGAGCCGGGGTTCCCGGACGCGCTGCGCCCCTACATCGACTCGCTCGTCGACACCTACCGGCCGAACATCCTCACCGCGATCCTCATCCTCGACCACCTGTCGCGGACGATCGCCGGGACCGAAGAACGGCAGTCGCGAGTCTCGGTCGCGGTGGGCAGACAGGCGCGGCGCTCCGTGAACGATTGCGCGAGACCGGCCGCGCCCGGGTCTCGATCGTGGTGTGGTTCGCGGCCCGGCGACGGGGCCGTCACCGCCGGCACAAGACGCTGCCGATGCTCGAACGTCCGAGCACTCCGCGCCGCGGGTACTACGCGGAGCGCTGCTTCGTCTTGCCGCCCGTGCCGTGTTTCTTGGCCTTCGGTTTGGGCTTCGGCTTCGGCTTCGCCCGTTCGACCTTGAAGCGGTAGACGATCTGGGTGGCCGCGCCGCCGGGGCCGAAGGCGCGGACGCGGAAGGCATGGTTGCCGACGCCGACGCGGACCTTCTGCGGGGCGGTGCAGACCCGGCCCGGCTTCGAGTCGAGCTTGCAGCGGAACCAGAACGGGCCGGTCCCATGGGCCTTGAAGCGGAAGGCGACGGTCGGTGCCGGGCCGTGGACGCCGAGGCGGATCGTCTGCGGCGGCGCGTGGCTGAGGACGGTGGTCGGCGGCGTCGGCGGCGGCGGCGGTTCGGGCAGGCCGGTCGAGCGGGGCACGGTCGAGGTGAGGATCTGGCCGAATTTGCCGCCCGCGACGCAGAGGAATTCGCTCGGGCAGGAGAGGCCGAAGAGGGCGTTGGTGACGCCTTTGATCAGGTGTTCGGTGAGCCAGGTGGCGGCGCCGCCGGTCGGGTTGGTCGAGGCGGTCACTTCGCCGTTGTTCGAGGTGAGGATGCAGAGGGTGGGGGAGGCGCAGGAGGCGGCGACGATCTGGAAGCGGCGCTGCAGCGGCGCGAAGGGCCAGGCGGCGGCGCCCATCGTCGGTGCGGTGGAGACGAAGACGCCGCCTTCGTCGCCGGCGACGCAGAGCGATTCGTTCTGGCAGGTGAGGCCGAGCATCGGGTTTTCGTTCGAGGGGTTGCCGATCGGCGTCCAGGCGGAGGCGCCCGCGGTGGGTGCGTGGGTGCTCCACATTTCGCCGTTGAAGGCGCTGGCGATGAAGAGCGAGCCGGTGGTGGCGATCGTCCGCAGCGGCGGCGCGTTGGGGAGCACCGCGCGGGTCCAGGCGGTCGGCCCGCCGGTCGGGTTGGTCGAGGTGAAGAGGAGGCCGTTGCTGCCGACCAGGACGCAGGTGGCGCTCGGCGTGCAGGCGACGCCGAAGAGCGACTTCGCTTTCGGGATCTTGGTCGGCGTCCAGGCGCCCGCCCCGGCACCGGGGTTGGTCGTCGTCCAGACCCCGCCGCTGAAGTCGACCGCGACGCAGAGGGTGGAGGTGGGGCAGGAGATCCCCCGCAGGTTGCCGCGCAGTTCGCCTTGGTTGACGTGGCCGATCGTCCAGGCCGAGGCGCCGGCGGTCGGGGTCGTCGACTGGATCACCACGCCTTCGCTGCCGACCCCGATGCAGAAGCCGCTGCCTTCGCAGCTCATGCCGAAGATCGTTTCTCCGTCGCCGAGGTTGAGGTTGGTCAGCGTCCAGGGCGAGGCCCCGGCGGCGGGCGCGACGGTCGCCCCGAGCAGGGCGAACGCGGCGAGAAAGATGGCGAGACGGCGCACCGCGTGAAGTTTTAATGGTTCGGGCCCTCGATCGGCGGGGAGGAATTCGCGCCTGGGCGTCGACGTGCAAGATTTCGCGCCGCCGTCGAGGGGCCGAAAACCATTCCGTGAGCACCTTCTCGAGGCGACCGCATGGGATCGAATCGACGGCGTGGAGCGGAGCGCCGGCCGCAGTCGCTGCCTGTGCGCTTCTGATCCTGCTCGCCTTCGTCGCCGCCCCCGCGGCCCACGCCGCCTCGGGCGGGCTCGGCGCCGCCTACTCGGGCGAAACCGTCGAAACCCCGACGACCCCCGCCTCGACCGCGGAAAGCGAAATTCCTGGCATCACCTCGCCGAGCGGCGTCCCGACGCCCGCCCCTTCCGCCCCCGGCGCCACCGCCACCTTGGTCGGCGAACGCGCCGTCGCCCCGGCCTCGGCGCCGGCCGTGGTCAAGCAGGTGATCGCCGCCGCCAACCGGATCCGCAGCACCCCATATATATGGGGCGGCGGGCACGCCCGCTGGTGGGACAAGGGGTACGACTGCTCCGGCTCGGTCTCCTACGCCCTGCACGGCGCCAAGCTGCTGGAAGCGCCGCTGGTCTCCGGCTCGTTCATGACCTGGGGCGAACCGGGCCCCGGCGCCTGGATCACGATCTACGCCAACCAGGAACACGTCTACATGACGGTCGCCGGCCTCCGCTGGGACACCGGCGGCGACCCGCCCGGCGTCACCGGTCCGCGCTGGCACAGCGAACCGTTCCTCGGCAAGGGCTTCGTCGTCCGCCACCCGGTCGGGTACTGAGCGCACCCACTGCGCCCTCCAAGTGCGCGTTCGCAGTTTCCCGCACTATGTGACGGGAACTGCGAACGCGCCGGCGGTGGGTGTGGCGAAAGTGGTACGGACCGCTACGTAAACATCGCGGTCCTTGAAAAGGGTCCTTTCGAAAGCTACCTTTCGATGGCGATGGACGAGGCCGTCGTACAACTCACCGACCCGCGGGCGCTGCGCGCCGTCGCCCATCCGACCCGGCTGAACCTGCTCTCGGTCCTCCGCCGCGACGGACCGCTGACCGCGACCCAGGCCGGCGACCGGATCGGCGAGAGCCCGGCCGGCTGCTCCTTCCACCTGCGCCAGCTGGCCAAATGGGGCCTGGTCGAGGAAGCGGGCGGCGGGCGCGGTCGGGCGCGACCCTGGCGGGCCACCGCGATCGGCCACGAATGGGCGTCCCGCGGGCCGAGCGGCGAACCGGATGAGGCCCGCGACCTGCTCACCCGCGTCGTCGTCGAGCGCTGGTTCGACGAGTCGCTGAAGTGGGTCGAGCGCCGCCGCGAGGAGAGCGAGGAGTGGTCGGAGGCCGCCGTGCTCGGTGACCGCATGGTCTACATGACCACCGGCGAGCTCGAGGAGCTGAACCGGCGGATCGGCAGGATGCTCGAGCCCTATGCGCGGCGGGTCACCGACCGCGCCGCCCGCCCGCCCGGCGCGCGCGCAGTCACCTTCATCCAGCTCGGCTTCCCGATCGACGCGGACGAGCCGCTGCCCGGACCGGACTGATGCGCCCTCGCGTCCCCCATCTGCTGCGGTCGAACCGGCCTTTCCGCAACTACTGGACGGGCCAGACCATCTCCCTGTTCGGCGATCAGATCGCGCTGCTGGCGATCCCCCTGCTTGCCGTCCTCACCCTGCACGCGAGCGCCGAGCAGATGGGCCTCCTGGGGGCGCTCGAGCTGGCGCCGTGCCTCTTCTTCGCCTTCCACTTCGGCGCCTGGGCCGACCGCCGCCGCAGCCGTCGCTCGCTCCTGATCGTCGCCGATCTCGGCCGCGCGGTGCTCCTCCTCGGCCTGCCGGCCGCCGCCGCCTTCGACCTCCTGACGATGCCGATCCTCTACGCGGTCGCCTTCGCCACCGGCACGCTCGGGGTCCTCTTCATGGTCGCCGAACAGACCGTCTTCACCTCGCTGGTCAAGCCGCGCGACTACGTCGAGGCGAACTCGCTGCTGATCGGCAGCCGCTCGGTCTCGGTCGTCGGCGGCAAGACGCTCGGCGGCCTCCTCGTCGCGGCGCTGAGCGCGCCGGTGGCGATCGCCGTCGACGCGGTCACCTTCATCATCTCGGCGCTCTTCGTGCGCCGCGCCGAGGTGCCCGAGCCGCCCGCCGCACCGCCCGAACCGGGCGGGTTCGCGGCCGGCATCCGCTTCGTCCGCCGCACGCCGCTGCTGCGGGCGGCGCTGCTGGGGACCGCCACCTTCAACCTCTTCAACACCGCCTTCTGGGCACTGGTCGTCCTCTTCGCCACGCGCGAGCTTGGCCTCGGCTCGGGCGCGATCGGCATCGCCCTCGGCGTCGGCGCGATCGGCAGCATCATCGGCTCCGCCTGCGCCAGGCGACTGAACGCGCGGATCGGCCTCGGCAACGCCCTGATCCTCAGCTTCATCCTGGCGCCGCTGCCGCTCGTCCTGGTGCCGATCGCCGACGGGCCGCCGGCGGTCTCGATGGCGCTGCTGACCGCGGCCGAGTTCTTCTCCGGGATCGGCGTGATGGTGCTCGACGTCGGCCTCGGCTCGGTGCAGGCAGCGGTGATCCCGGACCAGCTGCGCTCGCGGACCTGGGGCGCGATCCTCTTCGTCAACTGGGGGATCCGCCCGCTCGGCGCGCTCGGCGGCGGCCTCCTCGCCGGCGCGATCGGGCTGCGGCCGACCATGTACATCGCCGCGATCGGCGGGATGGCCGGCGTGCTCTGGCTGATCCCCTCGCGGATGTCACAGGTGCGAGACATCTCCGACACCGGCCTCAACGTCGACCCACCCGCGGCCGAGGTCCAAGAGGCTCCCCCCGTCGCGGTCAAGGTCTAGGCGCGCTCGGCGGCGGCCGGGCCGGCTGTCGCCCGGGCCGGGGCGCCGTGGAAGCTGGCGCCTCGCGGCCGAGGGGCGACCCCGGCAGGCTGTGGTCGCCCCTCGGCCGCCCGAGCGCCGGGAGGTCACAGAGAGGCGTGGGTCGAGGGACGAAGGCGCGAGGGTCGGTGCGCGTCGGATCACGTTCGTTCACCTGTACACACCCTGGTGTGTCCAGGTGAACGAACGGCGCCGAGGCCCCGCACGCGCCGTGAGAGCACCCCACCTAGCCCCACCGCCGACGCGGCCACGGGCGGGTCCCCTCGACGCTTGTCGCCCACAGGGTGACATTCAGTCGAGGGGGTTGTTACGCCATTTAGGCGAGGGACCTGCACAATGGAAACGTGGGTGTAATCGGCGACACCCTTTCCGAGGCGCGGACCCGGCGGGCGGTGGATCTCGAGGAGATCCACGCCGCCACGGGGATCCGCCCTCGCTACCTGCGCGCAATCGAGCAGGAAGACTGGGACGCCCTGCCGGAGGAGTTCTACGCGCGGTCCTTCATCCGCAAGTACGCGCGGTACCTCGACCTCGATCCCGACCCGCTGGTCGCCGATTACCGGCGGCAGCGGGGGACGTCGGGCGCTCCCGGCGACGCGCCGACCTCGCCCTTCGCGCGGACCACCTCGCGGCGGGCCGAGGCGCTGCGGCGCCGCCGCTGGCGACAGGGGGTCTACGCCTGGCTCGCCGCGGGAGCGCTGGTCGCGGTGGTCGTCGTCGTGCTCGTGCTGATCGCCTCCGGCGGTGGCGGGACGAAAGAAGCTGGCGGTGGGGGCTCCGGCGGCGCGGCCGGCAAAGGCGCGAAGAAGGGCCACGGGGCGAAGGGCGGGGGTGCCGGGAACGGCGGCAAAGGCGGTACGGCGGGAGGCAAGACGTCGGGCGCCGGGGCCAAGGCTGTCAGCCTTGAGATCGAACCGACCGCCGAAGTCTGGGCCTGCGTGCTCGACGCGAAGGGCAAGCCGCTGGTCGACGGGCAGACGCTCGCCGCCGGCGAAACGATGGGACCATTCAAGTCGCGCTCCTACACCGCCGCGTTCGGCAACGGCTCGGTCGAAGTGAGGATCGACGGCAAGCGGGCGCAGACGCCCTCGACGCCGAGTCCGATCGGCCTGGCCGTCACCGCCAAGGGCAAGGTCCACGAAATCCCCGAAGGCGAACGCCCGAGCTGCGAATAGCTGTTCCTTATGCCGGAATGGTGGGCAAAAGGGACAGCTGAAGAGGTGGGCTGCGGCGACTGGTTGCCATGACGCACACCTGAGTGCTACTGTGCCGGAATAATGGCACAGTCGACGATGGCGCCCGCCTCGAATCCCTTCGCCGTCGACCCTGGCGACGAGCTCCCGGTCGGCCTCCAGCTCACACTGCGCCTGCGTGCCCTGATCGCCACCGGCCGCCTGCCCGCCGGCGAGCGCCTGCCCAGCGTCCGCCGCCTCGCCGAGTGGGCGGGGGTCAACCTGAACACCGTGCGCGGCGTCTACGCCGGGCTCGAAGCGACCGGCCTGGTCGTCAGCCATCAGGGGCGCGGGACCTTCGTCGCCGCCGAGGTCCGCGCCACCCCCGAGCTGGAGTCGATCGCCGCCGAGGCGATCCGCAAGGCCGCCGCCGCCGGGCTCGGCGCCCGCGAGCTGGCCGAGGTCGCGCTCGTCTGCGCCGCGATCCCCGCTGCCGTTCCTCCAGGCTCCGCCGCCACTCCCGGCGGAGCCGCCACCCCCGTTCCCGGGCTCGACCCGGCGGAGGCCGAAGCGATCGGCGTCCGCCAGGAGCTGCGCCGCCAGATCGGCCGGCTGGAGGCGGAGCTCGCTGGCTACGCCCGCGACGTGCCGCTTGACATGCCGACCGCGCCGCGCCTCACCAGCGCGCACGTGGCCGGGGTCGAGGAGCTCGAGCAGACCCGCGACACGCTGGTCGCGCAGCTGTCGGAGGCGCGCCGGGCGGCCCAGCGCCGCGCCCGCGAGGAGGCCCGCCGCCGGGTCGGTGAGGCAAGTGGCGCGGGGGCCGCCGGGGAGGCCGGGCCGCTGGCCCGCGCGATGGGCTGGTGGCGGGCGAAGCGATAGCCGCGCTCGGGGGCCGACTGGCCCCGCTGTTCGAGGAGGTTGGGAGCATGGTCGTCCTCACCGCCCGGACCCTGGTCTCGGCGCTGCGACCGCCCTACCCCTACGGCGACGAGCTGGTCGAGCAGATCGCCTTCACCCTGCGCCTCTGCTGGCTGCCGCTGCTGGTCTCCACCTTCGCCCTCAACCTCGGCGCGCCCGGGATCCAGGCGGCGGGCCCGCTGCAGGCCTTCGGCGCGCTCGACCGGCTCGGCGGCTTCTTCGTCCTCACCGCGATCCGCTGGATCGGCCCGGTCGTCACCGCGATCGTCGTCGGCGGCGTCGCCGGGACCGCGATCACCGCCGACCTCGGTGCCCGCAAGATCCGCGAGGAGCTCGACGCCCTGCAGGTGCTCGGCGTCGACCCGGTCAAGAACCTGGTCGTGCCGCGCTTCATCGCCCTGGTGATGGTGACCGCGCTGCTCGACGTCTTCGCGATCGTCTTCGGCCTTGCCGCCGGGATCACCGCCGAGCTGATCTACAACCAGAGCCTCGGCGGCTTCTTCGCGACGCTCTTCCTCCAGGCCTCGGTCACCGACGTGTGGGGTTCGGTGACGATGTGCGCGGCCTTCGGCGCGATCATCGCCGTCGTCTGCTGCTTCAAGGGGATGACGGCGTCGGGCGGCGCGGCGGGGGTGGGCCGCGCGGTCAATCAGGCCGTCGTCATCTCCATCGTCGGCGTCTTCGCCTTCAACTACGTCTTCACCGCCGTTCTGCTGGCGACGAATCCTGAACTCCAGACGATCCGATGAACCCGGCGCTGAAGTGGGTCGACTCGTTCGGGGAGATCGCCCGCTTCGGCTCGCGCGTCATCGGGCTCGTCTGGAGCGGTCGCGCCCTCCGCTTCTTCGGCGAGACCTTGCGCCAGGCGGGTATCTTGATCCTCGGTTCGGGGCTGATCATCTGGGGCTTCGTCTTCATCCTCGGCCTGCAGTGCGGGCTGCAAGGGGCGTACTTCTTCCGCGCGCAGGGCGTGCCGTCCTACGCAGGTCTTTTCTCCGCCTTCTGTGATCTCCGCGAGGCGCTTCCGTACGCCTTCGGTTACATCCTCTCGGCGAAGGTGGGAACCGGGATCGTCGCCGAGCTCGGCGCGATGCGGATCAACGAGGAGATCGACGCGCTCGAAGTGATGGGGGTGCCGCCGATGACCTTCCTCTGCGCCTCGCGCCTGCTCGGCTCCTGGATCGCGCTGCCGTTCATCTACCTGGTCGGGATCGGCGTCATGTACCTCGCCAGCTACATCTCGGTGGTGAAGCAGGTCGGCGACGTCTCCTCCGGCGGCTACACGCTGATCTTCTGGATGTTCCAGGACCCCACCGACCTGTTCTTCAGCCTGATCAAGGGGATGACGATGGCGACCGTGATCGTGCTGGTCGGCTGCTACTACGGCTACACCGCCTCCGGCGGGCCGGTCGGGGTGGGGACCGCGACGGCGAAGTCGATGGCCTTCAACATCGTTGCCGTCCACGTCATCGGCATGGTCGGCACGCTGGTCTTCTGGGGCGCCAATCCGCGCCTCCCGATCGGCGGTTGAGCGTCCCGCTCGAGATAGGAAACGCTAAAAAGGAAAACTTGACTTTTCAGCCCTCGTCGAGCTATACCGGTGGCCGGAGGAGGAACGATGGGACGCTTCAGGTGGCTGAGGATCGGTGCGGTCGGATCGAAAGGACTCGTCGCGGCTGCATCGGCGGCGATCGTGGTGGGGGGCCTATACGTCGTCGCGGGCCCGACCGGCTCGGTTGGCGGAGCTCCACTGAAAGCGCTCGGGCCGGCACCGCCGAAGCTGTCCGCCGCCGTGGTGGCTCAGGTCGCGGCCTTGGAACGCACTGGTCTCGACCCTACCCAGGCGACGCGGGGGATCGAAACCCAGGAGGCCATCGACGAAGCCGCCCTCGTCTCCAAATTGGAAGCCGCGCTCGGCGGCGCCTTTGCCGGGGTGTGGCTTGACCCCCGCAGGGCGACGCTTCACGTCGGGGTGACGTCGCGGGCCGCTCGCGCCACCGTCGAGTCGATGTCCGCGGCAGCGGGACTCTCGGCACACGTCGCCGAGACGAAGGTGAGCTCGACCTGGAAGCAGCTCACCGCCACGCAGCGCCGCTGGGATCGACGCCTCTCCGGCCTGCTCCTGCGCTCCCAGGTCGGTACCTCCCTCTCGCCGGAAGCGAACGCGGTAGTGGTGGAATTGAGCTCGGCGGCGGCCCCCGCCCTTCGTGCCAGGCTCAAGCACTCTGCGCTCGCCTCGCCGGTCCACGTGATGCTGACCTCAGTGCCGCCAGGTCAGCTCACCGTCGAATTGCAGGCGAGCCGCTGCGAAAAGTGGGCGGAACTAAAAGCGTACTGCAACCCGACCATCGCTGCCGGGGTTCTGATCGAATCAGAAGTCAACAAAGAGCAGTGCACTGCCGGGCCGGCCGTGCTGACAGAACACCCCGACACGAACACCACAGATACCTTCATCCTCACCGCCGGCCACTGCGTCACCGAAGGAGGAGGTCTTCTATCGGCCTGGCGTGCGTTCGACAAGAACGGCACGCCACAGAAACTGGGCGAGGCGGTCGAGTACTTGGACGATGCCAAGGGCGATGCGGTTGACGTGGCCGCGATCGAAGTCGAAAATGCCCACTGGATCACACCAACCCAGACCCCGGTCCATCCGGGGATCGCACCTTGGGGCGCGCTTGAACCCGAGCCGTTCGCAGTCGAAGGCTCTGTCGGCTCCGTCATCGGACACACCAGCTGCGTGGAGGGCGCGAGGACGGGCTTCCACTGCGGAACGATCGTCAGCGTGACGGCGGCGCTCGCGGGCCTGAAAAATCTCGTCGAAGTGGAAGGTGTGGAAACGAACAAAGGCGACAGCGGAGCACCTTGGTATTCGGCCGTGGAAGGCCCGTCCTTCGACTATGTCGAAGGCACGCACGTCGGAAAAACGGGGGCAGGACACCCCGTGTTCGAGCCTCTGGCAGCGTCCCTCAAAGAATTGGCCGACCAGGCACAGGAATACAACCTCGAGCTGTTGACCACGGCGAACGAAACGCGGCCAGAATGCCCGATGCCAGGCACGATTTGCTTCGAAGCCGAAACCTACCCGGCGACCATCACAGGCAGCGAGCTCAAATCGATCGAAGTCGGAACGGAATCGGGGAGTATCGCATGCGGGACCGCCAGCTATTCGGGGTCGCTCGCCGAAGCGTCGAAAACGCTGGAAGTGTCCCCCGGTTTCGGCGAATGCACCATCTTCGGGACGCCACTCGCGACGACCGACATCAACGGGTGTAAGTTCAAGTTCACCGCGACGTCGAAGGTCGAAGCCGACAAATACAAAGGCGCAATGGATATCGCCTGCCCGGCCGGTGCATCGATCAAGTTCACATCCGTCTGCGGCTGCGTTGTGACGGTCGGGAGCCAGACCGCGCTGGCAACCATCGAATACGTGGATGCGACAGAAGTCGTGCCGAAAGAGGACGCAGACTTCAAGGTCACCGTGACCGGGCTCAAATACACCGAAGAAGCCCTTTGCAAACATCCCGGCACTCGCAGCAGCGGGACCTACAGTGCGGAAATTACAGTCAAGGCCGACACCGGCGGCGGTTCCGCTCAGGACTTCCGGCTCAGCGGTTGAGCGGCGGCCGGAGGGCCGGCGCATACGAGCGACCGGCGGCCTGCCAGGACACTGGATCATCTAGCGGCGCCGGCAGTGCCAGGCTTCGACGATCGCTTCCTCCAGGTCCCTCCGGGGGATCTGGTCGAGCAGGATCAGGACGCTCGCATGGCCGTCGAAGTGCGGGGTGGTGAAGTAGATCGCCGGTTCGGTCTCGATCAGCGCCTGCTTGGCGCCCTCGTCGGGGACCCGGACGCCGAGGATCGGGCCGTCGGGCGCGGCGTCGCCGAGCGCTTCGATTTCCTTCTTCCGCAGCGGGCGCTCCCAGGCGAAGAGCTTGCCGCCCACCTTCCAGGCGCGGTTGCCGTAGGAGGTCCCCTCCTCGACGTCGGCCAGGCCTGAGGCGATCGCGGCGACGTCGTCCCAGGTCGCCATCAGGCCCGGCCCGCCTTCTCGTGCTCGCGCTTCGCCTCTTCCTTGGCCCGCTTCTTCTCGGCCAGCGCCTTCGCTTCGGAGTCGGCGAGCACCCGGGCGCGGCGGATCGCCTTGGTCAGCGCGTCGATGTCGTAGACGCCGTGGTGGCGGCGGCCGTTGACGAAGAAGGTGGGCGTGCCGGAGACGCCGGAGGCGTCGGCGCTCGAGACGTCCTCGGATACCCGCTCGAGGTGGACCCGCGTCCGCACCTCCTCTTCGAGCCGGTCGGCGTCGAGCTCGAGCTCGTCGGCATAGCGGTGCACGTCGTCGAGGTCGAGCTCCCCCTGGTGGGCCATCAGCGTGTCGTGCATCTGCCAGAAGGCGCCCTGCGCGGCCGCCGCCTCGCTCGCCTCCGCCGCCAGCTGGGCGTGCGGATGGACGTCCTGCAGCGGCAGGTGGCGGAAGACGTAGCGGAGGCCGCCGCCGTGGTGCATTTCGAGCAGCTCGCGGACCGTCGGCTCCGCCCGCCCGCAGTAGGGGCACTCGAAGTCGGCGTACTCGACCAGGGTGACGACGCCGTTGGGGTCGCCGCGGATGTGGTCGCGCTCCGGGTCGACGTCGTCGGCCAGGTCGATGATCGATTCCGCCGTGCGGCGCAGCTGCTCGAGCCGGCGCGACTGTGGGATCAGCATGCGGGTGCCGCGGAAGACGGCGAAGGCGACGAGCGGCGAGATCAGGCAGGCGGCGAGCACGCCGACCTTCGCTTCGTCGAGCTCGGTCCCGGTGAAGGCGAGGCTGGCGATCAGGAAGGAGACGGTGAAGCCGACCCCGGCCGCGGTGCCGGTGCCGAGCAGGCCCGGCAAGGTGATCGTCAGCTTGCCGCCGCCGACCAGCCTGCGGACCGGCGCCCGGGTCGCCAGCCACGGCCCCAGGAAGATGCCGAGCGGCTTGCCGACCGCGTAGGCGACGACGATCCCGATCGTGATCGGCGAGGTGACCGCGGCGGAGAGCAGGCCGCCGGTCAGGTGGACGCCCGCGTTGGCGAGGGCGAAGAGCGGCACGATCACGTAGCTCGTCCACGGGTGGAGCGCGTACTGGATGCGCTCGTTGGGCGAGATCGCCTCGGCGAGGCTGCGGCGCGCGGTCGAAGCGAGTCCCGGAGTCGGCTGCTCGCGGAACTCGCGGGTGAGGTCGGTGGCGCGCTCGAGCTCGTGGCGCGAGGGCGGGTAGGCGCTCGTCACCAGCCCGATCGCTAGGCCGGCGATCACCGGGTCGATCCCCGACTCATACAGCGCCACCCAGATCGCCGCCCCGACCACCACCGCGATCGGCCCGCGCATCGTCGGCAGGAAGCGCAGCAGCCCGAGCAGGGCGAAGAGGCCGACCGCGATCGCCAGCGCCGTCGCGTCGATCGAGCTGGTGTAGGCGACGACGATGATCACCAGCGCCGCCAGGTCGTCGACGACGACGAGGGTGAGGAGGAAGACGCGCAGGCGGGTCGAGCCGGTCGGCGCGACCAGGGCGAGGACGCCGAGCGCCAGCGCCGTGTCGGTCGACATCGCCACGCCCCAGCCGCCGCCGCCCGCGCCGCCCGCGTTGAAGATCAGGTAGATGCCGACCGCGCCCGCGATCCCGCCCAGCGCCGCCAGCGCCGGGTACCAGAGCCGGTTGTGCTCGCGCAGCTCGCCGAGGTCGATCTCGCGCTTCGCCTCGAGGCCGACGACGAGGAAGAAGAGCGTCATCAGCCCCGAGTTCACCCACTCGCGGAGGCCCTGCGCGATCCCGTGCGAGCCGACCTGGATCGAGAGGTCGGTCGACCACAGTTCGGAGTAGCTGCCGAAGTCGACGTTGGCCCAGAGCAGGGCGACGATGATGCCGCCGACGAGGACCAGCGCCGAGCCGGTCTCGGTGCCGAGGAAGTCGCGCACCGGGGTCGCCAGGTTGCGCGCCCAGGCGGTGCGGCCGCCGTTCGACTGGGTGCCCTCGCTGGCCATCACCCCAAGTATCTTCGCGATGTGAAGCTCGCGATCTCCGACCCGGGCCATTTCGCGCTGAAGAACGCGATCCGGGCGGCGATCGTCGTCCCCGCCGCCTTCGCCATCGGCCTCGAGGTGTTCGGGCTCCCCCAGATGGCGCTGTTCGGCGCCTTCGGCGCGATCGGCTTCCTCGTCTTCGTCGACTTCGGCGGCACCCGACGGGCCCGCCTGCTCGCCTACCTCGGGCTGCTGGGGACCGGCTGCGTGACGATCGCGCTCGGCACCGTCTGCTCCCACCACACCTGGCCGGCGGTGGCGACGATGGCGCTGGTCGGCTTCGCGATCCTCTTCGCCGGGGTGATCGACGGCTACGTCGCCGCCGCCTCGCTGGTCCTGATCCTCACCTTCGTGATCGCGGTGATGGTGCAGGCCGACGTCGGCGAGATCCCCGACCGGCTGGCGGGGTGGGGGCTCGCCGGGCTGTTCTCGACGATCGCGATCTTCGGCCTCTGGCCGAGTCGCCCGCCTGACCACCTGCGCCACGCCGTCGCGGCGGCGGTCGAGGCGCTTGCCGCGCTGCTCGAGGCAATGGCGAGGGCCGCCCGCGGCGGCGGTCGGGCGAGCCGCGCGGCCGAGGACCGGACGGCCGAGCTCGCGGTCGCCGCCTACGAGGCGACGGTCGCTGCGCGCACCGCCTTCGTCGCGATCCCGCACCGGCCGAGCGGCGTCGGCGCCCGCACCGCGGCGATCGGCCGGCTGATCGACGACCTCGACTGGTTCGACTCCGTGGCCCGCGAACGGCCCGCGCCCGCCGCCGTCTCGAGTGGCTTCGCCGAGGAGCGCGCGGCGGTCGAAGCGGCGCTGCCGGCGGTGCTTCGCCGCGCCGCCGAGCGGCTGCGCGCCAACGATCCCGACGACGACGGCCAGGAGCTGCGCGGGCTGCGCGAGGCCCACGAGGCGATCGGCCGCGCCTTCCTGGCGGAGCTCGTCGAGCACCGGGCCGCCAACGACCCGGCCCGCGTCACCGCCGAGCTGAACGAGGCCTTCCGCCTGCGCGGCCTCGCCTTCGCCGCCCTGCAGATCGGCCGCCACGCGGTGCAGGCGGCCGGCGGCACGGCGCCTCGCGAGCCGACCTTGGTGGCGCCGCGGAGCGGCCTGCGCGAGGGCCGCCGGATCGCCGACTCTCACTCCAGCCTGCGCTCGGTCTGGCTGCGCAACAGCGTCCGCGGCGCCGTCGGGCTGGCGCTCGCCGTCCTCGTCGCCAAGGTCACCGACGCGCAGAACGGCTTCTGGGTGGTGCTGGGGACGATCTCGGTGCTGCGCTCGAGCGCCCTGGCGACCGGGACGACGGTGGTCGAGGCGATCGGCGGCACGGCGATCGGGATCGTCGTCGGTGGGCTGATCGTGCTTGCGCTCGGCTCCGAGCCGGGGCTGCTCTGGGCGGTGCTGCCGTTCGCGGTCCTGCTCGGCGCCTACTCGCCGCGGGCGATCTCCTTCACCGCCGGCCAGGCCGGCTTCACGATCGTTGTCGTCGTCCTCTTCAACCTGCTGAACCCGGTCGGCTGGTCGGTCGGCGTGGTGCGGATCGAGGACGTCGCGATCGGCTGCGCTATCAGCCTCGTCACCGGCTTCCTCTTCTGGCCGCGCGGGGCCGCCGACGTGTTGCGCGAATCGCTCGGCGGGGCGTATCAGACCGCGGCGCGCTACCTCGACACGACGATCGCCTCGATGCTCGGCGTGCGCAAGTCGGAACCGATCGAGCCGGTCGCGGTCGAAGCGAGCGAAGCGGCGCTGCGGCTGGACGAGACGGTGCGCGAGTACCTCGCCGAGAACGGCTCCGCGCGGCGTGACCTCGACGCGCTGGCGCGGCTGGTCGGCGGCGCGACCCGGGTGCGGCGGGTGGCGCAGCTGATGCACAACGCCGCCTCGCTGGCGCCCTTGGCGCCGCTCGACTCGCAGGCGGCCTGGGTGGCGGCGGCCTGCGGGCCCTTCGACCAGGAATGGGTCTCGCGGCACGACTGGTTCGAGGAGTTCGGCAAGGCGATCGGGACGGGGAAGGGGCCGCCCGCGCCCGAGCCGGGCGCTCCGTCGCGGACGGCGGGCCCGACCAGCCGGCTGAACCGCGAGGGCGGGCCGCAGGTGGTGCTCGACGGCGCCCGCCCCGGGGCGGTGCCGCCGGGCCTCGCGATCGCCTGGGCGGAGCGCCACCTGGAAAGCCTGCTGGCCCTGGAGCCGCCGCTGACAGACGCCGCCCACGCGGTCCTCGACGACTTCGCCCCCCGAGTCCTCGCCGAACCCCGCCCCGCGTCTTCTCCCTAGCCGCCCCGAGCCGCGGTGCGTTCGCACTTACCCACACATAGTGTGGGTAAGTGCGAACGCACCCACCCCGGTTAGGCTCGGGGCGTGATCGCGGTCTTCGACGGGCATAACGACGCGCTGACGCGGGAGGACCACGCGCGGTTGGCGAGTGGGCGCGAGGGCGGCCACCTCGACCTGCCGCGGATGCGAGCGGGCGGGATGCGCGGGGGCATCTTCGCGCTCTTCACCCCGACCCCCGGGGACGACGGTCCGCCGCCGCCCGGCCATGCCTTCGGCGCCGGCGGCACCTATGCCGAGCCGCTGGCCGCGCCCGTCCCCCGCGAGGTCGCCGCCGCCGACGCGACCGCCGCGGCCGGGCGGCTCTTCGCGCTCGAGCGGGCGGGGGAGCTGACGGTGGCGCGCTCGATCGCCGACGTCGACGGAGCGCTCGCCGAGGGCGCGCCGCCGGTCGCCGTCCTCCACCTCGAGGGGGCGGAGGCGATCGACCCCGGCCTCGAAGCGCTGTCCGCCTGGTACGCGCTGGGGCTGCGCTCGCTCGGGCCGGTCTGGAGCCGCGCCAACGCCTTCGCCACCGGCGTCCAGTTCGCCTTCCCCTCCGCGCCCGACATCGGCCCGGGGCTCACCGACGCGGGCCTCGCCCTGGTCAAGTCCTGCGCCGAGCTCGGGATCCTGGTCGACCTCAGCCACCTGAACGAGAAGGGGTTCTGGGACGTCGCGAGGCTCGAGGCCGGGCCGCTGGTCGCCAGCCACTCCGGCGCCCACGCCGTCGCCGCCGCCTCGCGCAACCTGACCGACGCCCAGCTCGACGCGATCGGCGCGTCCGGCGGCCTGGTCGGGATCGTCTACGCGACCGCCTTCGTCCGCGCCGATTTCGCCGACGACCCCGACACGCCGCTCGCCACGATCGCCGACCACGCCCGCCACGTCGCCGACCGGATCGGCGTCGATCACCTCGCCCTCGGCTCCGACTTCGACGGCGCCACGATCCCCGCTCCGCTCGGTGACGTCGCCGGGCTGCCGCGGCTGCTCGACGCCCTCCGCGACGCGGGCTTCGGCGAGGACGAGCTCGAGCGCATCGCCTGGCACAACTGGCGCCGCGTCCTCGACGCCTGGTGGCGCTGACCGTCGACGCCGTCAGTCGGTGAGGCGGGTGAGGAAGAGAAGGAGGAGGCGCTCGACGTCCTCGGGAGCGTCGGCGAAGGGCCAGTGGCCGCTGTGAGGGAGAACGTGCACCTCGGCGGCGGGGAAGAACTCCCGCTGTCGCTCGGCGTAGCTCGAGGGCAGGTAGGCGTCGCCGCCGCCCCAGACCACCAGCGTCGGCAGCTCCCGTCCCCGCAGCGCCGCGAGCAGCTCCGGCGGCGGCGTGCCCGGGTCGTCGGTGGCCCGGTAGAGCTTCAGCACCGCCCGCTTCGTCCGCCGGTCGTACTGGTCGTACATCCGCTCGACGAAGGGGCGAGGGAGGCCGCGCGGCTCCTCGCGGTCGATCATGGTGCGGAAGGCGCGCCGCGTCGCCGTCGCCTGGAAGAGCTCGCCGAGCACCGGCGTGCGCCAGATCCGCGCCAGCCGGTGCCACCGGTAGCCGGGCAGGATGCCGATGTCGATCAGGGTCAGGCTCGCCAGGCGGTCGGCGTGCGCGGCGAGCCAGGCAAGCCCGATCGGGCCGCCGAAATCGTGCAGCACCAGGTGGGCGCGCTCGACCCCGAGCGCCGCCAGCGCCGCGTCGAGGAAGGCCGCGTAGCCGGGCACAGAGTGCTCGAAGCCGGGCGGCGCGAGGGTCTCGCCGAAGTCGGGCAGGTCGAAGGCGAGCGCCCGCATGCCGGTCGCCCCGACCGCCCTGACCAACGGCTCCCAGTCGTCGGAGGAGCCCGGGTTGCCGTGGAGGAAGGCGACCGCGGTGGTCGCGGCCTCGGGTCCCGCTTCGACCAGGCGCGAGGACGTGCCCGCCGCCCCGAACCGCCGCCGCCGCACGCCGGCGACCGCCTCGGCCGCCATCAGCCGTGGCTCCCGGCGCCGGGCCCCGGGCGGGCCACGGCGCCTGCGCCCGCTCCCACGCCCGCTCCGGCGCCCGCCCCCGTCCCCGCTCTCGCCTCGAGCGGCCCCGGACCGCCGCGCCGATGCGCCAACGCGTACCGCCCGTTGGCGAGCAGCGCGAGCGGGATCCCGGTCGCCATCATCCGCGCGGGCCCGATCTGCCGCGCCCCGAAGGCATCGAAGATCCCCGCCACCCGGGCGTCGCGGGCGGCGGCGGAGAAGAGCAGCCGTTCGGGCGCCCCCATCTTCCGGCCGGTCGCGTAGTCGTGGATCATCCGGGCGTGGCCGCGCAGGTGGCGCGTGTGCCGGCGCCGGTAGCGCCGCAGCCCCGCTTCCAACCCGGCTTCGCCGCGCAGCGCCGGCGCCACCGCGTCGGCGAGCCATTCGGCCGACTGGAAGGCCCAGCCGCAGCCGACGCCGAAGAGCGGGTCGGTGGCCAGGGCGGCGTCGCCGATCAGGGCCAGCCCGGGCGCGATGGGGACCCGCATCCGGTTGGTCATGTCGATCTTGCCAATCACGCCGGGGTCCCCGACGGTCCGCCCACCGCGCAGCGAGGGCGCTTCAGGCAGCATCTCGAACCACTCGACCAGCGCCGCCTCGGGGTCGGCCTTGAACTCCGGCAGCCGGTCCATGGTCGCCATCGCGGCGCAGAAGAGGAGGTCCGAGTCGGTGGGGAAGGCGGCCGCCCAGTCGGGGTCCATCATCCAGACCGCGGCGGTGGGCGCGTCGCCCCGCGGTCGCGCCACGCCTTCGAAGTAGCCGCCGTAGGCGAAGCGCCCGTGGGGGAAGGTCTTGACCTCGACCCCGGAGAGCTTCGCCAGCCGCGAGTCGCGGCCGTCGGCGCCGATCGTCAGCGGCGCCGCGAAGGTGGTCCGGGCGCCGTCGCGGTCGCGGGCGACGACGCCGGCGAAGGCGTCGCCGTCGCGGCACAGCGCCTCGGCCGCCTGGCCGAGCAGCAGGTCGACGCCGGAGGTCGAGGCGGCCATCTCCCGCACCATCGGGTCGAGCTTCGAGCGCCGCAGGTTGATCGCCGTCGCGGCGCGCGCGGGCGGCGCTTCGATCCAGCCCCACGGCACCCGGGCGCTGAAGCGCGCGCGCACCGCGCCCGCCGCCACCATCGGCTCGACCAGGCCGAGCCGCTCCAGCGTCGGCACCGCCGAGGCCTGGATGAAGTGCGAGCAGAGCCGCTTGTAGGCGGCCGGGTCGAGGTTCTTCTCCAGCACCGCCACCCGGGCTCCCGCCCGCCCCAGCAAGGTCGCCGCCGCGCAACCCGCCAGGCTGCCGCCTACGATCACCGCGTCATAGGAACGCTTCGCGTCCGCCATCGTCGCCTCCCGCGTCGATGCTCATGATAGTTCGTCACGAACTATACGCCTCGAATGATGAAAGGCAAGGAGATAAAGCTCACCTCGACCTCCTACGCGCTGCTCGCGCTGCTCGACCGGTTCGGCGAACTGACCTCCTACGAGATCAAAGACGCGCTCGAGAGCTCGATCGAGAACTTCTGGCCGGTGCCCCACACGACCGCCTATCAGGAGCCCGCGCGGCTCGCCTCCGGCGGCTACCTCTCCGCCCGGCAGGAGAAGGGGGGCCGCCGACGGCGCAAGTACGCGCTCACCGACAAGGGGCGCGAGGCGCTGCGCGCCTGGGCCGACGCGCCGACCGCGGCGGCGCCGCAACTGCGCGACGAGCTGCTGCTGAAAATCTTCGCCGGCGCCGACCCCGCGCCGCTGGTCGCCAGGCGCCTCGCCTGGTACCGCGAGAAGGTCACCGAGCTCGAGACCTACCTGGCGGCGGTGAAGATGGCGCCGGGCTGGACCGGCCCCGCCACCGTCCTGCGCGCCGGGGTCGCCTACAACCGCGCGCAGATCGAGCTGATCGAAGCGATGCTCCGCGAGGAGGACTAGCGACCCCCGGGATCGAATCCATTCCCATGCGGATCGATCTGTCCGACCTTGACCGGCTCGAGGGGATCGCCGAGGCGCTCGGCCGCCTCTTCTGGTGCCTGATCGCGCTCGCCTTCTTCGCCGCGATCCTCGGCTCGGCGGGGACCGGACTGCTGGTCCTGATCCTCGGCGCCGCCGCCTTTGTCGTCCGCGTCGGCCTCGAGGACTTCGCCGACGCGCGCCGCGACCGCGAGGAGCGCGCCAGTACCGAGCCCGAGATCACGATCCACCGCACCCCCCGTCGGCGCCGCAAGACTGCTGTTTAATCGACGGCCCTCCGGGGGGGTCGATGACGAAGGCGGGGGCGAAGCAACGGAGTGGCTGGCCGCGACGGCGGCGCTGCTTGGTGGGAGGGTTCGGGCGGTGGGGGTTCGGGCCTGAGGAATTGGAGCTCAGGCGTCCCGGGCGTCTCGGAGGCGACCCGGGCAGGCTGTGGCCGCCTCCGAGACGCCCGGGACGGGAGGTCCTCGGTTGGGACTGGCGCAGGGACGGGTGCATCGCTCAAGAACCTCTGTGTCGAGTTTCGGTCCCACGGCGACCGAAACTCGACACACAGGTCCCTGACCGGTCGGGCGACGGGATACAGGGCGTCCGTGACCGTGGAGGAGGCGTGGGACCCGTGACGTCTCCCTCACGTCTCCCGCGCGGTCCCCGGCGTCTTCGTGACCAACCCCGCGGCACCCTCCCTCCGCTGTTCCTTATGCCCACCATCCCGGCATAAGAGCCCCTAACACAATGACCCGGCCCGGCGAAGCTGCTTGAAGCAGATCAGGCAGCAGCCGATCGTCAGCAGCGCTTCGTGGATGTCGTCTCGCCGCTCGTAGCGCACTCGCAGGCGGCGGTGC
>JAFDWF010000053.1 GCA_018268575.1 Actinomycetota bacterium | reverse complement strand
TTGCCGGTGAAGCCGTGGTCTTTGCCCTGGATCACGCCGCGGTGGTCGGCGGCGTCGATCGCGGCGACCGCCTCTTCGAACTTGGAGTGCTCGTAGGGCTCGCGATCGTCGTCCTCGGCGATCGCGAGCTCGGCCCGGAGCAGCTTCCTCTGCCGCCCGACGGCCTCGTTCTCCATCTCCATATGGGCGTCGAGGGCGACGAAGCTGCCGTCGGTCAGCTCGGCCAGCGGGTTGATCTCGGCCAGCGTCATGTCGTTCTCGCGGAAGAGCCGCGCCAGCCGGGCGAGGATCGGCGTCGCCCGGTTCAGCTGCGAGCCGGTCACCCCGGTCGCGGCGATCGTCTGCTTCGCCTCGAAGTCGGGGATCGGGAAGAGGTTGGAGACGTGGCCGCGGCCGACGTGGTCGGGGTGGGTGCGGGCGACCTCCTCGATGTCGATCCCGCCCATGTCGGAGAACAGCATCAGCGGGCGCTTCGCGGTGCCGTCCCAGACGACCCCGGCGTAGTACTCCTGCTTGACCTCGGCTTTCGGGTCGACGAGGACGCCGCGCGGCATGTGGCCGTTGATCTCCAGCTTCAAGATGTCGGCGGCGTGCGCCTCCGCCTCCTCCGGCGTATCGGCGAACTTGACCCCGCCCGCCTTCATCCGCCCGCCGGTCAGCACCTGCGACTTGATCACCACCGGGCCGCCGATCTCCGCGGCCGCCTCGCGGGCCTCCTTCGGCGTCGTGCAGAAGCCGTACTTGGTGACGGGAATGCCCGCCAGCTCGACTATCTTGCGCGCCTCGAACTCGAAGAATCGCATCGGCGGGGCACCCTACATGGCGACACGGAAGAATGCGTGGAACGTGGAATATCGACGCCCCCTCACAATCTCCGTGCTGTTTTCGATCCTCGCCCTGCTGGTCGCCGGCTGCGGAGGCGGCACCGACGTCGACCGGACCAAGGCCTCGGAAACCGTTCGCGCGAGCCTCGAATCCAAGCGCGAAGGCTTCGGCGTCCCGGTCGAAAACGTCGACTGCCCCGGGGGGGTGAAGGTCGAACCGGGCACCCAATTCGAATGCGAAGTCCGCTGGCCCGACGGCACCGTCGCCTACGCGCTGCTGAAGATCCGCACCGACGAAGCCGATCTCAACCTCGAATCGCTCTCGCCGCGTCCGTTCCTGCGTCAGCGCATTCGCTGACGGGCGCGATATCCGCGCGAAAGTGAGGCGGAACCGCCTTCGCTGTGTGTGCATACGACACACAAGGGCCAAGTGGCCGCGTTCGTGGCATGATTCGTCTCCCGACCGTTTAACCCCTCCGTTTTCTCGGAGTGCTAGGTCGGGCCGTACCCGGCCGCGCCGGGAAAGACATGCGATTCACAGCGCGCAAGATCCTGAACAAGGGTGCCGACGCCTTGATCGTCGGCCGAAAAGCGACGAAATAGAGAGAGGCGAATGAGCGACTCGACCACCACTGCCCCCGCGGAGTTGACTGCCAACAAGAAGCTTTTGGACTGGGTGGAGGAGATCGCCGCCCTGACCCAGCCCGACTCCGTCCAGTGGTGCGACGGATCCGCCGAGGAGTACGACCGGCTCGCTCAGGTCCTGATCGACGCCGGGACCTTCGAGCGCCTCTCCGACGCCAAGCGGCCGAACAGCTACCTCGCCCTTTCCGACCCCGCCGACGTCGCCCGGGTCGAGGACCGCACCTTCATCTGCTCCGAGCAGGAGGAGGACGCCGGCCCGACCAACAACTGGCGCCCCCCGGCCGAGATGCGCGAGACCCTCGGCGAGCTCTTCAAGGGCTGCATGAAGGGCCGCACGATGTACGTGGTGCCTTTCTCGATGGGGCCGCTCGGCTCCGAGATCTCCGAAATCGGCGTCGAGATCACCGACTCCGCCTACGTTGCCGCCTCGATGCGGATCATGACCCGGATGGGGAAGGCCGCGCTCGACCAACTCGGCTCGGGCGGCGAGTTCGTCCCCTGCGTGCACTCCGTCGGCATGCCGCTCGACGACGGGGTCGAGGACGTCTCCTGGCCCTGCAACGAGTCGAACAAGTACATCGTCCACTACCCGGAGACCCGCGAAATCTGGTCGTTCGGCTCGGGCTACGGCGGCAACGCGCTGCTGGGCAAGAAGTGCTTCGCGCTGCGGATCGCCTCGGTGATGGCGCGCGACGAGGGTTGGCTCGCCGAGCACATGCTGATCCTCAAGCTCACCTCGCCCGAGGGCGAGGTCAAGTACGTGACCGGCGCCTTCCCTTCGGCCTGCGGCAAGACCAACCTGGCGATGCTGGTCCCGACCCTGCCCGACTGGAAGGTGGAGACGGTCGGCGACGACATCGCCTGGATGAAGATCGGCGCCGACGGCCGTCTCTACGCGGTCAACCCCGAGGCCGGCTTCTTCGGCGTCGCGCCGGGCACGGGCCACAAGACCAACCCCAACGCGATGGAGACGATCGAGCGGAACTCGATCTTCACCAACTGCGCCAGGACCGACGACGGTGACGTCTGGTGGGAGGGGATGACCGGCGAGCCGCCCGCGCACGCGATCGACTGGCACGGCAACGACTGGACTCCCGACTCCGAGGACGCCGCCGCCCACCCGAACGCCCGCTTCACCACGCCCGCCGGGCAGTGCCCGTCGATCGCGCCGGAGTGGGAGGACCCGGCCGGGGTGCCGATCGACGCCTTCCTCTTCGGCGGCCGCCGCGCCACCGCGGTGCCGCTGGTGACGGAAGCCTTCGACTGGGAGCACGCCGTCTTCATGGGGGCGACGATGTCCTCGGAGAAGACCGCCGCCGCGGCCGGCAACGTCGGCGAACTGCGCTTCGACCCGATGGCGATGCTGCCGTTCTGCGGCTATGACATGGCCGACTACTTCGGCCACTGGCTGAAGGTCGGCAAGACCGACGGGATCAAGCTGCCGAAGGTCTTCTACGTCAACTGGTTCCGCAAAGACGACGACGGCAAGTTCCTCTGGCCCGGCTTCGGCGAGAACAGCCGCGTGCTCGAGTGGGTCTTCCGCCGCTGCCAGGGCAAGGCCGAGGCGGTCGAGACCGCGATCGGCCTGCTGCCGACGCCGGCGGCCCTCGATACCGACGGGCTCGACATCTCCGACGAGGCGCTCGCGGAGCTGCTCACAGTCGACGAGGAGCTCTACCGCGCCCAGCTGCCGCAGGTGAGGGAGCACCTGGCCAAATTCGGCGACAAGCTCCCGTCCGCGGTCAAGGCCCAGCTCGAGGCGCTCGAGGGGCGCTTGGGGTAGCCGCCGGCGACGGCGGAGGTCTTCCGCGACCCGGGCGCCCCATCGGCGGGCGCCCGGGTCTTTTTCTGCCGCGAAGAGCCCGCAAAGTCTGACTTTTCCGCCTCGGCGGTCTCTACATTCCCGGCGATGGAGGCCGCCGAGCGCGATACGACCGACGAGTGGCGCGTCGCCCCCGCGCGGGCGCCCGCCACCGTCGCCGAGCTGGAAGGGCGGATCGACGTCGCGATCGCCACCGCCCAGGCGGCCGAGGAGGCGGCGCTGGAGATCGGCGCCGCCAGCCTCGAGGCGGCTGACCAGGCCCGCCGCGCCGCCGCCCTCGCCGAGCGGGCAAGTGCCGCCGCGGTCCGTGCGGCGGACGCCGCGTCAGCGCCAGCGAGCGCCCCGGTGCCGAGTGCGCCCGCCGTGGTTTCGGCCGAGGCACCATCGACCGAGGCCCCCCCGAGCGCCGGCTTGACCAGCGATCCGCCTCCCTCCGACTCATTCGCCTCGGCCGAGCCGTCTACCACTTCGCCTCCGGCCTCCAACGGGGCCTTGCCGCCGGACTCCGACCCGTTCGAGGAACGGATCGCCGCCTTCCAGGAGCGCGCCGAACGGGTGATGGTGCGGCTGCGGCGGCTCGAGGCCGCCGGCTTGCGGTAGCTCACTCGCGGTCGGCGGTAGTTCGATCGCGCGGGTGGCGGTGACTATGGGCGAGCAGGCGCCCTTCGGCGCGCTGGCGGTGCCCTAACCTCTGCACGATGGGGATAGCGAGAGGCAGGCGTCGTCTCGGGATCGGGGTCGCGTCAGCCGTTGCCGTACTGCTTGCGGCGGTGCTCGTGGGGTTGGCGTCCGGCTCTTCGTCCCCGGCGAAGGGCGCGCCACGTATCTCCCTCGTCGTCCCGGCCCAGGCCCAGGCGGAAAGCTCCGTGGTCGCGTCGGGCAGGGTGCTCGGGGCGGTCCGCGGCGGCTGGGTCCAGGTCCAGCGTCGCGTGGCCCACGGTTGGGGCGGGCTCGGCCACGCGCCGGTGCGGGGACGACGCTTCACGATCACGTTCGACCTTCCGGCCGGGCGTCGGCTGGTGACGCGGGCGGTCTGGTTTCGCGGCGGGCGGGCGGTCACGGTCTCGGTGGCCAAGACGATCTCCATCGGCGCGGCGACCCCGGTCGGCGGGCCGCCCGCCACCGCGTCGGCCGCGGCGAAGCCGGACCCCTCGACCTTCACCGCTGAACCCTCGGGCGGTGGCGAAGCGCCGACCCAGCCCACGCAGCCGCCCGCTACCAAGGTCTACTGGGGCGCCTGGATCGGCAACCAGCTGACCGGCGCGGAAGCCCCGTGGGACATGCGTGCGGTGGACGATTTCGAAGCGGAGGTGGGCAAGGCGCCCTCGCTGATCGAGTTCAGCTCCCCGTTCGCGGACTGCTCCTCGACCCCCTGCGCGGAATACCCGTTCCCCTTCACGCCCTTCGAAGACATCCGGGACCGGGGGGCGATTCCCTTCCTCAGCTGGTCCTCGCAGTCTTTGCCCTCCTCGACCGTCGAGCCCGAATACGAACTGAGCGACATCGCGGACGGCAGTCACGACGCCTACATCCGTAAGTTCGCCGAAGCCGCGGCCGCCTGGGGCCATCCGTTCTTCCTGCGCTTCGACTGGGAGATGAACGGCAGCTGGTTTCCGTGGGGAGCCGGCGTCAACGGCAACACCGCCGCCGCATACGTCGCCGCCTGGCGGCACGTCCACCAGGTCTTCACCGAAGTCGGCGCGACCAACGCGACCTGGGTCTGGTGCCCGTACGTGAAACCGGAATCGAAGCTCCTCCACCTGGCGAGCTTCTATCCCGGCGACGAATACGTCGATTGGACCTGCCTCGACGGTTACAACTGGGGACCGAGCGCTCAGCCGCAGCGGACCTGGGAAAGCTTCTCCACTCTGTTCGGGGCGAGCTACCGGCAGATAACCGAAGCGATAGCGCCGGGCAAGCCGATGCTGGTCGGCGAGACCGCCTCCTCGGAGAACGGTGGATCGAAGCCGGAATGGATCACCCAGGCCTTCGCGGCCCTGCCGACCGAATTCCCGCGGATCCAGGGCCTGATCTGGTTCGACAAGAACGACGACGGGATGGACTGGCCGCTGGAGAGCTCGGCCGCGGCGACCGCGGCCTTCGCCCAGGGCGTCGCCGATCCCCGCTACCTCGCGAACTCCTTCGGCGGCCTCGCCGCGAGCCCGATTCCGCGACCTTAGGACACCGCGGCCTGGCCCTCGGCGCGCCGGACGATGAAGGCCTGCCCGGCCCAGTTGAATTGGCGCCAGGGGATGAGGCTGATCTGCGGGTTGCGCGCGAGCCACTCGTTGCAGGCTTTCTGCTCCCCGGCGGCGGCGTCGCCTTTGAAGCAGAACCAGTCGTCGAAGAGGATGATCGCGCCCTGGGAGAGGCGGTCGGTGAGGAAGCAGAGCACCGGCACGGTCGAGACGTAGAGGTCACAGTCGACCCAGGCGATCGCCACCTCGCGCGGCTCCGGCACGGTCGGTAGAAGCGTGGCGTCGAAGAAGCCCTCGACGATCTCGACGTCGCGCGAGGGGACCCGGGCACGACGTAGGCGTGCTTCGAAGGCGCGGCGCGAGTGGCTGAATTCGCCGGTCTCCCAGCGTCCGGTCTGGTCGGCGCCCTCCACCTCCGGCAGGCCTTCGAAGGAGTCGTAGGCGAAATAGCGTCGCGGCATCTCGTCGACCTTTCCGGCTCGCCAGGCCTCGACGAACGTGCGCCCGGTCCAGACCCCAAATTCGGCATAGGCGCCCGGGATCTGCTCTGAGCGCGCGTAGCTGAATGCCTGGGCGAGGACGCGGGCGCCCTCATGGCCGAGCGTGATCGCGCCGTTGCGGCGCAGAACGTGGGCAAAGGGATCGACGGTGCGGCCCAGCCGTGAGGCCGAGAGGGCATCGATCATCTCTCCCTTGGTCAACCCGAGGAGGGCACGGTCGCGGAGACTGCGGAGCATCGTGCGCGGCACTTTAGCCCGGTTGAAGGTGATGCGTGAGATATAGGATCGCGTCGTGGCTCTCCGCGTCGGCACCGACCTGGTCTCCGTGTCCACCGTGGCCGAGAGCCTCGGGGGTCCTCACCGTGAGCATTACCTGGCGCGGATCTACACCCGGCGCGAGGTCGAGGATTGCAGCGGTCCCTCGGGACGGGTCGAGCCCGAGCGCCTGGCCGCCCGCTTCGCCGCCAAGGAGGCCGCGATCAAGGCGCTGCCCGGGGCGGGCGAGGAAGTCCGCCTGACCCAGATCGAGGTGGTGCGCGGTGAGTCCGGCGACGTCTCCCTCGCGCTTTCAGGCCGAGCGGCTGAGCTCTTCCGCGAGTCCGGCAGCAACGAGATCGCGGTCAGCCTCAGTCACGAGGCCGGGTTCGCCATCGCCACCGCCGTCATGATCTAGTGGTGTGACCACCAACGTTTGCCGGGTCCTGGACGGCCTCAGATGATCGTCGGGCGGCGTCCTCGGTCGCCTGAGCAGCGCTGCTACTCAGGCTCCCTACGTCCTTGCCCGCCGACCCCTGAGTCTCGCCAGAACCCTGGCAACGTTGCCGGTCACACTACTAGTGACTCCTAGGTAACCGTCGGCGTGCAGAGACAGTCGAACCAGGGGTCTCGGCTCGAGTGCGGCAGCGTCACCTTTCGACCGTTCTGGTCGAGCATCGCCACCAGGTCGAAGCCGTGCTCGTGCAGCTGCTCGACCTGGAACTGCGGGTCGATGTAGTAGTCCTGGATGCGGAAGTTGTGGCTCATCGAGGGGATCACGACCCAGCCGCGTTGCCGGGCGGCCGTCAGGTCGAGGCTGCGGTTGATCTTGCGGATCCGCTGCGCGTAGCGGATCCCGGCCCCCAGCGCATAGAGGCGATAGGCGCGCATGTTGCCGAAACGCGGCGACAACGGCCTGCGCGTGTCGAAAGGCAGGGTCCCGAGATTGTGAGTGGAGAACTGGAAGAGCCCTCGGGGCTTGAGCTTCGCGTGGACCTGGTCGAGAATCTCGAGGCGGCCTTCAGGTGAGGCGGCGTCGATCGCGTTGAAGCTGAAGAGGATGAAATCGAAATCGCCCTCGATCGACGTGAGGTCCCTCGCATCGCCCAGCAGCACTTCGACGTTCGGCTCGTTTTCGAGTCGCTTCCTTGCGGCCTCGGCCATGCGGGGCGAGTAATCGAGCCCGACGTACCGCTTGACCAAGGGGGCGAAGGTCCAACTGGTCCGACCGGTTCCGACGCCGAGGTCCAGCATCTCGATCTCGTTGATTCGCGGCGCAAGTCGCCGAAGGGTGATGCGCTCGGCGGGCATCAGGGCCATGTCGGTGAAGACCGATACGTCCTCGTCGAACACCTGCTGGTTTGGCTCCACAAGACACTTTTACCTCGGACGGCGGCTCCCGTCCAGTCGATGGCAGCGAAGACTTTTGCGCATCGCTTAAGGTTTGGGCGCGCGGTGGCGAAGAGGGATTAGATGAAGGATCAGATCCGACAAGTGATCAGGGAGCACGGCCACCTCGCGGTAGACGTCGACACGCTGGCCGACGACGCCAGCCTCTATCAGGCGGGGATGACCTCCCATGCCAGCGTCAACGTGATGATCGCGCTCGAGGACAGCTTCGACATCGAGTTCCTCGACTCGATGCTGAAACGGAGCGTGTTCGAGAGCGTCGACTCGATCGCCGAGGCGCTGGGACAGGTGGGGGTGTCGGCATGAGCCAGACGATCGCCGGCGGCGACCAGGCGCTGATCGACGCCGCCCGGCGGATCGCCGAGGAGGTCGCCGGTCCGAACGCCGACGACGTCGACCGAAGCGCCCGCTTCCCCCGGGAGGCGGTCGGCGCGATGCGCGAGGCGGGCATGCTCTCGGCCCTGGTGCCGGTCGAGCTCGGCGGCGGCGGCGCCTCCACCGAGGCGGTCTCCGCGGCCTGCTTCGAGCTGGGCAGGCGCTGCGGCGCCACGGCGATGGTCTTCGCCATGCACCAGATCCAGATCGCCTGCATGGTCCGCCATCGCGAGGACGCCTTCGACGAGTACCTGCGCGAGGTCGTGGCCGAGCAGCGGCTGGTCGCCTCGATCACCTCCGAGGTCGGCACCGGCGGCGACATGGGCAGCTCGGTCGGCTGCGTCACCACGCCCGAGAACGGGATCGTCAGCTTCGAGAAGCAGGCGCCGACCGTCTCCTACGGGGACCACGCCGACGCCTTCCTCACCACCCTTCGGCGCTCCCCCGACGCCGAGCCCGGCGACCAGGTCCTGGTCCTCAGCCGGCGCGACCAGATGGAGATGGAGCCGCAGGGCAGCTGGGATCCGATGGGGATGCGCGGCACCTGCTCGCCGGGCTTCGTCGTCCGCGCGACGATCCCGCAGGAGCAGGTGATGTCGACGCCCTTCTCCGCCATCTCGGCCGAGTCGATGACCCCGGTCTCCCACGTCTTCTGGTCGCACGTCTGGCTCGGGGTGGCTACCGATGCCTTCGACCGCGCCCGCGCCTTCGTCAAAGCGGCGGCGAAGCGCAAGCCGGGCGCGCCGCCGCCCGCCGCGGCCCGTCTTTCGGAGCTGATGAGCAAGCTGTCGCTGCTGCGTGCCGAGGTCCGGCTCGCCCTGCGCGAGTTCTGCGACATCTCCGCCGGGGACCGCACGCGCTTTCACGAGATGGCGACGATCCTTCGCTTCAACAACCTGAAGATCGCGGCCTCCGAGCAGGCGCCGGTCGTCTGCCAGGGGGCGATGTCGGTGTGCGGGATCATGGGCTACAAGAACGACACGCCGTTCAGCGTCGGCCGCCACCTGCGCGACTCGATGTCGGCCTGCCTGATGGTCGCCAACGAGCGCATCCACAAGACCGACGCCAGCCTGCTGCTGATCGCCAAGGAGGTCTAGCCCGATGGCCGAGTTCCGTCCCGGGGACGCGGAGCAGACTGCCTTCCTCGCCGAGCTGCTGGAGGCGCGCCTGCTGATCGACTCGGGCGTGCCCGGGGTCTACGGCCGGGGCGAAGGGTTCGAGCGCGTGCGGCACGCCTTCGACGCCAAGGTGACCGCGGCAGCCGACCTCGACGACCCCGAGCGGATGGCCTTCCCGCCGGTGCTGCCGAAACGGCGGATCGAGGAAATCGGCTATCTGAAGTCCTTCCCCCACCTGGCCGGGACGATCTTCTCCTTCGACGGCGACGAAGAGCAGGCCGCCACGCAGGAGGCGCGGGCCGAGGCGCACGAAGACTGGAGCGAGTTCCAGGCCCAGACCGACCTCTGCCTGACCCCGGCGGCGTGCTATCCGGTCTACCCGGCGATCGCCGCCCGCGGGCCGCTGAGCTCCGGCGGGGTGATGGTCGACGCGGGCGGCTCCTACGTCTTCCGCCACGAGCCCTCCGGTGACCCGGCGCGGCTGCAGATGTTCCACCAGCGCGAGATCGTGCGGATCGGCGAGCCGGATACGGTCGCCGCCTGGCGCGACTCCTGGCGCGACCGCTCGGTCGAGCTGCTGCGGTCGGTCGGCCTCGACGCCTCCTTCGACGTCGCCTCCGACCCCTTCTTCGGCCGCAGCGGCAGGTTGCTCGCCCGCTCGCAGAAAGCACAGGCGCTGAAGTTCGAGGTGCTGGTGCAGATCGCCGGGCCCGAGCCGACCGCGGTCGCCTCCTTCAATTACCACCAGGATCACTTCTCCGGCACCTACGGGATCGTCATGGACGCCGAGGACCCGACCGCCCACACCGCCTGCCTCGGCTTCGGGCTGGAGCGGATCACCCTGGCGCTGCTGCGGGCGCACGGCCTCGATCCCGACGCCTGGCCGACCGAGGTGCGGGGCGAGCTGGGGCTCTGATGGGCACCGCCGGGACCTCCGCCGCCGGCCTGCTCGGGCTCGACCCGGACACCTACCGGCCGCATTCGCTCCACGATCCGGACCGGACCTACCCGGAAACCAACTGCTACACCGACATCCTGATCGAGTTCGTCCACGCCCGCGGGGACGAGCCGCTGGCGATGATGGGCTGCGCCCTGCCGGTGGACTTCGAGGGTGACCAGTGGACCTTCTTCAAGCCGCGGCCCGAGGACGTCGAAGCGCTCTACGGCATCGACATCCACGAGATGCAGCCCTACCGGCCGCTGCCCGAGCAGATCGCCGGGCAGATCGCCCTGGGGCGGACGCTGATCGTCGAGCTCGACTCCTACTACATGCCCGACACCGCGGCGACCGCCTATCGCCGGGAGCACGTCAAGAGCTCGGTGGTGGCGGAGGCGATCGACGCCGAGGCGGAGGTCCTGCGCTACTTCCACGGGATGGGCTACCACGAGCTCGGCGGCGAGGACTACCGCGGGATCTTCCGCATCGGCATGGACCTGCCGGGCGATGTCCTCCCGCCCTACACCGAGATCGCCCGGCTCGACGCCGGGCCGCGCCTCGAGGGCGAGGGGCTGCGCGCGGCGTCGCGGGAGATGCTCCGCGCCCAGATCGTCCGCCGACCCGCCGACAATCCCTTCCGCCGCTTCGGCGACCAGCTCGGGCGCGAGCTGCCGGGGCTCCTGGCGGGCGACGCGCAGCGCTACCACGACTACGCCTTCGCCACCGTGCGGATGGTCGGCTCGGCCTTCGAGGCGGGCGCCGACCACGTCGAGTGGGCGCTGGGCGAGGCGGGGGCGCCGGCGGCGGCCTCGATGCGCGAGATCGTCGAGGGCTGCAAGGCGCTCTCCTTCAAGCTGGCGCGGCGGCGCGAGTTCGACCCGACCGAGCGGATCGAGGCGTTGGCGCGGGCCTGGGAAGCCTCCTTCGCGGGGCTCGAGGATGCCCTCGACTGAGCGCCGCCTCGCGCCGCCGCCTCCCGCGCCGGACGCGCTCCACGTAGACGGTCACGAGCGCCAGGCGCTCGACCGCGGCTGGCGGGTGGCCGTCTGCTCCCCCGATGCCTGCTCGACCCCGGCCGCGGCCGAGGCCCTCGACTGGCTGCCGGCCACCGTCCCCGGCACGGCCGCGGGAGCGATGCGCGAGGCGGGCCGCTGGGACTTCGACGACGGGCGGGACTTCGACGCCGAGGACTGGTGGTTTCGCACCGAGTTCGAGGCGGCGCCGGCGGCCGCGGGGGAGCTCGTCCTACTGCGGCTGGACGGGGTGGCGACCTTCCACGAGGTGTTCCTGAACGGCGAGCGGATCGGCGCCGGCGAGTCGATGTTCGCGGCGGCCTCGATCGACGTCGGCGGCCTTCTGCGGGAGGGCGGCAACGAGCTTGCGATCCGTTGCCTGGCGCTGAACGAGAAGCTCGGCGCGAAGCGCAAGCCGCGCGCCCGCTGGCGCACCAAGCTGGCCGACAATCGGCTGCGCTTCGTCCGCACGATGCTGCTCGGGCGTTGCCCGGGGTTCGCCCCGGGCCCGGCGGCGGTCGGGCCGTGGAGGCCGGTCTGGATCGAGCGCCGGCGCGGCCTCGAGGTCTCGGGCCTCGAGCTGCGACCGCGGCTGGAGGGTGACGAGGGCGTGCTCGGCGTCGCCGCCGTCGTCCACGGGCTGGGCGGCTTCGAGGTCTCGGCCGCCGACCTGGTGATCGGCGGCGCCGGCGAGGCCGCGGCGGCCCTCGCGGTGGCGGCGGGGGAGGGCGGTGCGGTCGAGCTGCGCGGTGAGGCCCGGGTTCCCGGTGCCGAGCGCTGGTGGCCCCATACCCACGGCGAGCCCGCCCTCCACACCGTGCGGATTCGGGTCGTCGGACCCAATGGGGAGATCGGGATCGAGGCGGGCCGGGTCGGCTTCCGCGAGCTGGCCGCGGGAGCCGTCGCCGACCACGACGTGCTCGCCGACGGGATCGACCTCCACCTCAACGGGGTGCGGGTCTTCGCCCGCGGCGCCGTCTGGACCCCCGACGACTTCGTCGGCATGGCCCCCGACCGCGAGCGACTGCGGGTGGCGCTGGAACGAGTTCGCGCGGCGGGCATGAACATGCTCCGGATCCCCGGCACCGCGGCGTATGAGTCGCCTGACTTCCACGACCTCTGCGACGAGCTCGGGATCCTCGTCTGGCAGGACCTCATGTTCGCCAACTTCGACTATCCGCTCGCCGACGAGGACTTTCGCGCGAGCGTCGAGGCCGAGGCACGCGGGCAGCTTGCGGCGCTCGCCGGCCGGCCGAGCCTCGCGGTGGTCTGCGGCAACAGCGAGGTCGAGCAGCAGGTCGCGATGCTCGGGCTCGACCCGGCGATCGGCCGCGGTGAGCTGTTCGGCGAGCTCCTGCCCGCGGCGCTCGCCGGCTGCGGCGCCGATGCGATCTACGTGCCCTCCTCGCCGTGTGGGGGCGAGGAGCCGTTCCGGCCCGGCGAGGGGATCGCCAACTACTACGGGGTCGGGGGGTACCGGCGACCGCTCGCCGACGCCCGTCTCGCCGAGGTCAAGTTCGCGGCCGAGTGCCTGGCCTTCGCCAACGTCCCCGACGAGGCCGGGGTGGAGGCGGTGCTCCCGGAGGCGCCCGGGAACGTCGTCGTCCACCACCCGCGCTGGAAGGCGGGGGTGCCGCGCGACGCCGGCACCGGCTGGGACTTCGACGACGTCCGCGACCATTACCTGCGCGACCTCTTCGGCGTCGATCCGGGCGAGCTTCGCCGCTGCGACCACGAGCGCTACCTGGAGCTCTCGCGGGCGGCCTCGGGAGAGGCGATGGCGGCGGCCTTCGGCGAGTGGCGCCGCGCCGGCTCACCCTGTGGCGGCGGCCTGGTGCTGTGGTTGCGCGACCTCCGCCCGGGCGCGGGCTGGGGACTGGTCGATGCGGGCGGCGAGCCGAAGCCGGCGCTCTCCTACCTGCGCTCGGCGCTCGCGCCGAGCGCGGTCTGGCTGACCGACGAGGGGCTCGCCGGGGTCGGCGTCCACCTCGCCAACGACGGTCCGGAGCAGCTTCGCGCCCGCTTGCGGATCGGCCTCTACCGCGATCTCGAACAGCCGGCGGGGGAGGCGGTCGAGGAGATCGAGCTGCCACCCCACGGGGCGCTCTCGCGCGACCTCGAGGGGCTGCTCGGCCGCTTCGTCGACGCCTCCTGGGCCTATCGCTTCGGCCCGCCTGCGGCGGATGCGATCTTCGCCACCCTCGAACGGCCTGGAGAGAAGCAGGCACCGCCGCTTGCCACCGCCGTCCACTTCCCGGCGGGCAGGCCGAGCGGGACCGAGACGGTAGCGCGCCTCGGCCTCGAGGCCGAGGCGGAGGATGGCGGCGACGGTGTGGTGGTGCTCCGGCTGCGCTCGCGGCGGCTCGTCTGGGGGCTGCGCGCGGAGTGCCCGGGGAGGCTCGCCGAGGAGCCGCTGGTCACGGTCGAGCCGGGCCACGAGCGGCTTCTGCGGCTGCGGCCGATCCTCGGCGCGGACGCGGGCGCGACGGTCGCGATCCGGGCCCTGAACATGCGCGACAGGATGGTATTCACCATCCCTTGATGCCACTGCGCGATCATTTCGGGTCTCCCGGTATGAACCATCCCTTTTACATCGGCTCCGGCAGCACCGCGACTTTTGCCGTCCTCGACCCGGCCGAGGGCTCCAAACGGGCAGACAGGCCGCCGGTACTGATCTGCCCGCCCTGGGGTTGGCCTGGCGTCGCCTCCTACCGGGCGCGTCGAGAGTGGGCCGCTCGGCTTGCCGCCGCCGGCTTCCCGACGCTGCGCTTCGACCTGCCCGCGACCGGCAACAGCGCCGGTGAGGTGACCGACGCCGGGATCGCCACCGGCTGGGTGTCGGCGACCTTCGCCGCGGCAAACTGGCTGGCCGACACCGAGGGTTCTGGCGGTGGCATCGCTGCGCTCGGGATCGGTGTCGGCGGGCTGTTGGCGCTGGCCGCGATCGCCGCCGGCGCTCCGATCGCGGCACTGGTGCTCTGGGGCACGCCGGGGCGTGGCAAACGCTTCGTCCGTGAGACGCAGGCTTTCTCACGCATGCAGCCTTGGCTCGCCGGCGAGGTCGACGTCGACGGCTTCGACCCCGGTGTACCGGAGGGTTGGCTGGAGGCGGGTGGTTTTGCCCTCTCGCCGGAGAGCGTGGCCGAACTGAAAGCGATGAGCTCCGAGATCGCTCCGGGGTCTTCTCTTACGCGGGCGCTACTGCTCGATCGCGACGGCATCACTGCCGAGCCGGAGCTCGAGAAGGCGCTGACGGCGGCTGGGGTCGCGGTCGAACGCGCCGACGGCCGCGGCTGGGAGAACTTCATCTCGCACCCCGAGTGGGCCTCGATTCCTGCCGAGACCGCGACTGAGGTGGAGCGCTGGCTGATCGCCGAGCCGGTCGGCCCGACCGCGGCGGTGGTGCCGCAGGGGTCGGGGCAGACACTTCACCTCGACGTCAGCGGCGGCGAGGTACGCGAGGCGGCGCTGGTCCTCGATCAGTCCTGGGGGCGGACGATCGGGGTCTTGGCCGAGCCCGTCTCAGTCCCCGCAGACGATCTCTGTGCGGTCTTCCTCAACGCCGGGGCGGTGCGCTCGGTGGGACCGAACCGGCTGTGGGCCGAGACCGCACGCCGTTGGGCCGCGGCGGGAGTGCCATCACTGCGGGTCGACCTGCAAGGGATCGGCGAGGCCGACGGCGAGCCGTCCGGGACGCTCCAACTCGGTGATTTCTACGTTTCCCGCTACGGCGACCAGGTGGCGGCGCTGCTCGACGAGCTCGAACGACGTGAGGTGGGCAAGCGCTTCGTGCTCGTCGGCCTCTGCTCGGGCGGCTACTGGAGCTTTCGCACTGCCGTCACCGACCCCCGCGTGGTCGCGGTCATGCTGCTCAACGCGGGTGCCCTGCGCTGGGTCCCCGACCTGCCGCGTCAGCGCGAGGCTCATCGGACCTCGCGCGCGTTCGAACGTCGCTGGTGGAGGAAGCTGCTGCGCGGCGAGATCCAGCCGGGCCGGATTCCGCACCTCCTGGGCGCGGTGGCGGCGAATGCGCTCAGTGGCCTGCGCCGGTCGGCCGCGCGTCTCCTCGGACGCGGGGAGGGCCCACTGCGGGCTCAGGTCGAAGCCGACCTCGATGCCCTTCGCGACCGCGGTGTCCATGTCGTCATCGCCCTCTCCGACGACGAGCCGTTGGGTGAAGAAATCCAACGAGGCCGGTTCCCCGAGCGCGCCGCACGCTGGCCCAACACCAAGTTCACCGCGCTACCCGGGAACGACCATACGCTGCGACCGCTCTCGGCCCAGCGCGCGGCCACCGAGCTGCTCGACCGCGAGCTGGCGCGCCTCACCGCGACCGCCGCACCGAGCCCGCGTTAGGCCTCGACGCCACCGATCGTCAGTCCTGCGGCTTCGGTTCCGTCGGCTTTGGTTCCGGTTCGCTCGGCGGCCGCCCGTAGGTCGGTGGGGCGATCTTCGGGCCGGCCAGGTGGGCGTAGATGTTGGGCCGGAAGAGCTTCTTCGCGATTGACTGCTGGAAGGCGCGTTCGGAGGACTTCGAGCTTTCGATCGGCCACTTCATCCCCTGCGATCTTTCGTCGAACCAGACGAAGCCGCGGATCTTGGGGAACTTCTGCGGCATCGCCGCGAGGGCGTTGCGGATCCAGTCCGCCTTCGAGCCGCCGCGCTCCTCGGAGGCGGTCTCACCGATGATCATCGGCTTGCTGCCCGCGTACTTCATCACTTCCTTGTAGGTGGTGCTGAAGACGTGGGTGAAGCTCTGCCAGCCGGCCGAGTTGGGCGTGTTTCCCCAGTTGAAGCCGTCGAGGCAGGTCCAGTCGACGTAGCGGTTGCCGGGATAGAGGCTGCGGAATCCTTTCAGCGAGGGGATCAGGGCGATGTTCGGGCACCAGACCCAGTTCGCGTTGGTCGCGCCGACTTCGGTGAAGATGTCGTGGACGTGCTTCCAGGCCTTGACGAATTCACCCGCCTTGTTGCCGTTGACGCGCTCGTTCCAGGGGAACCAGTTGCCGTTCATCTCCCAGTCGAAGCGCAGGAAATAGGGGTGGTGCCATTCGCGTGAGGCTTCAGCCCACTCGCGGATGTAGGCGTCGAAGCGGCCGTGGATGATCTGCGACAGCTTGAACTGCGGTTGATGCGTGGGCGGCTGATCGGTGGTGGCGGAGCTCCAGCTGAGGAAGGGGATCGCGCCGTATTCGCGGACCTCCTGCATCGGCACCGCCGGAAAGCCGTTCGGCTCGCACTTCGCCGACGGCACCCCGCAGTTGGAGAACGGCTCGTAGAAGGCGAGCAGCGAGAGCCCCTTCTTGGACCGCCGTTCGAAGGCGCTCAGCGCCCTCATGTCCCAGGGCGGCTGGACCCCGGTGAACTGGGGGCCGATCTGGGCGCCCCAGTAGAGCGGCTTGGCGCCCGACCCGCCGGCGGACGCCGAACCTGCTCCGGCGAGGAGCGCAAAGCAGACCACGAGCGCGGCGAGGGCGCCGCTCAGGCCCAGCGTGAGGGTCTTCTTCTTGGTCGGCATCGGAATCGGCATTCTGATTACGCAACACAAGCGCCGCGGGATCAGCGCGGCGCCGGGATCGGACTTGCGTCCAGTTGCGAGAATCCGTTGCCGACGAACGGATAGCGGTGCAGCCCCGTGCGGAAGGCCCTGGCCGACGCCGGGTCGGACTCCAGCGGCCAGCGCAGGTCACGGTCGTACTTGTCGAACCAGACCAGGCCCGCGATCGCCGGGTAGTGCCTCGCGATCGAGTTGAACATCTGGCCGATCCAGCGGGCCTTGCGCGGGGACGGCCCGTTGGAGGCGAGCTCGCCGAGGATCATCGGCTTGCCCGGTGCGATCTTCTCGGTCACCGCTTCGTAGCTCGGTCGCAGGAGCTGTTCGAAGCTCTGCCAGGGGCGCGGGTTGGCGGAGTTCCTGGCGAAGTTGTAGGCGTCGAGGCAGGTCCAGTCGACGTACTTCTTGCCCGGGTAGTAGCGGGCGATGCTCCCGGTCTTGCCTTGCGGTCGCACGTAGGGGCACCAGACCCAGGTCGCGTTGGTGGCGCCCGCGGCGGTGAAGATCCGGTGGACCCGTCGCCAGGCCTGAACGAATTCGGCCGGGCGGTTCCCGTTCACCCCTGCCCCCCAGGGGAACCAGTTGCCGTTCATCTCCCAGTCGAAGCGGAGGAAGAAGGGGTGCCCCCAGGCGGCCGCCGCCTTGGCGAACGCCCTGATGTGGCGGTCGTAGCGGTGGCTGAGCAGGTCGGAGAGCTGGAATTCGGGCTCTTCGGTCGATTCCGGCGTCGCCCCGCTGCTCCAGCTGAGGAAGGGGATCGCGCCGTAGTTCCGCACGGTCTGCATCGCTTCGGTGGGGAAGGCCGAGAAGCGGCAGGTGGCGCCGTTGGCGGGTTCGGTGCACTGGGCGAGCGGGGTCGAGAACTCGAGCACCGAGAGGCCTTTGCCGAGGCTCGCTTCGAAGCTGCTCACCGCGCCCATGTCCCAAGGCGGTTCCTCGCCGGTTATCTGGGTGCCGATCCAGGCGCCCCAGTACATCGGCCGGTGGCTTGATTCGGCGCTCGCCGAACCGACGCCCAGCGCTGCCAGGCAGGCCACGAGGGCGGCGATCAGGGTGATTTCGCGTATGGGTCTCCGCATCGACGCAGGGCGCCGCAGGCTAGCGAACCGTCCGGGTGGGCTCCCGGCCCGCGGGCCGGGGCCCGAGGATCTATCCGGGTACCGGGATGGTGCCCGAACCGAGGTTCGCGAAGCTGTTCGGCAGGTAGGAGGGGGAGGAGATCCCGTTGGCGAAGGCGCTCTGCGCGGAGGCCGAGGATTCGATCGGCCAGTCGCCTTCTTCGAGCTTGTCGAACCAGATCACGCCGTGGATGCCCTGGTACTTGGTTGGCAGCGCGCGCAGCATTTCGGCGATCCAGGCCGACTTCGAGCCACCGTTCTCGGCCGAGCCGACCTCGCCGATCACCATCGGCTTGCCCGGCGCCACCCCTTCGACGATCCGGTGGTAGGTCGAGGAGAAGGTTTCGTCGAAGCTCTTCCAGCGGCTGCCGCCCCAGTTGTAGCCGTCGAGGCAGGTCCAGTCGACGTATTCGTTGCCGGGGTAGTACTCGGCGACGTCGGTGAATTCGTGGTTCGGGTCGACGTTGGGGCACCAGGTCCAGGTCGCGTTGGTGGCGCCGACCTGGGTGAAGATGTCGTGGACGTGGCGCCAGGCGGCGACGTATTCGCCGGGGTTGTTGCCGTTGACGCCCTCCGCCCAGGGGAACCAGTTGCCGTTCATCTCCCAGTTGAAGCGGAGGAAGAACGGATGGCCCCAGGCCTTCGCTTCTTCGGCGAACTTGCGGATGTAGGAGTCGTAGCGACCCGCGATCACGTCGGAGAGCTGGTATTCGGGCTCGTTCAGGCTCGACGGGGTCGACTGCGAGCTCCAGCTGAAGAAGGGGATCGCGCCGTGTGCGCGGATCGATTCCATCGGCGTGGTCGGGAAGGAGTAGAAGCTGCAGCTGCTCCCCGAGCAGCTCGAGAATGGGGAGGCGAAGTGGATCAGCGAGACCGGCTTGCCGGTCTGCGCTTCGAAGCGGGAGACGGCGTTCATGTCCCAGGGAGCTTCGGTGCCGGTCAGCTGGTTGCCGATCCAGGCGCCCCAGTAGAGCGAGGTGGGGTCGACGTTCGGTTCGACCGGGGTGGTGATGGAGGGCGCGGTCGCCTTCGAGGCGGGCGCCGACACGCAGCGCGCGGAGGAGATCTGGGACGAATGGCGCCGCCCCCAGCGGCTGGCGCGGACGAACCGCCGCTGCGCGGTGCAGGCGGCGACGCGGTTGGCGGAGCGTTCTCCGGTCGGCCCGGCGGCAGTGCCGGGGCGGACGCCGCCGCCGAGCGCGCGGGCGTCGGCGATCTTGTGGTGGGCGCTCGGCGCGGCCGCGCCGGCGCCGCCCGGCCGCATCGCCAGGACGATCAGAACGGCCAGCGCCAAAGCGGCGACGATCCCGATCAGAAGGCGAGGATCTGGCTTTGCAACGCGGCTTTCCGGGCGGTTCGGGGCCATGGAAAGCCATCGGCGCGCGGGCGCCGCCGCCTTCAGGGTCCGCAACCCACCTGGACGTTTGTTCTACCCAGGAATCAAGCGTTTGTCCGCTCAAGGATCGACCGGTAGAGGTCGATAAGCAGCGCCGCGCACTCGTCCCAGCCGAGCACGTCGGGACGGGCGCTCTGCGGCGTTTTCTTCAGCTCCTCGGCGATGACCGAGGCGACGGACGCCGCCGGGGCGGCCGGCGGCACGGCGCGGGCGATGCCCGAGGCGGCGAGCTCACCCGTCCCGCCGATGTCGGCGACGACCAGGCGGCAACCGGACGCCGCCGCCTCGACCGCGGCGATCGGGTGGGTCTCGAACTCACTCAGCAGGGCGAACACCGAGACCTTCCGCAGGAGCGCCGCCATCGCCTCGGGCCGGTCGGCAGGAACGCTCGTGATCTCGACCCGCTCGCCGATCCCGAGCCGGTCGGCCAGCGCCCGCAGCTCCGCTTCGTCGGGCCCGCTGCCGACGATCTGCAGGCGGGCGTCGGGGACCAGTGGGAGGACCTCGGCGAAAGCCTCGATCACGCGCCGGTGGCCCTTGTAGCGCTCCAGGCGGCCGACGCTGGCGACGGTCGGCGGCCCGGTGCGGTCGGGCTCCCCCGCGGCGAAGGTCAGGTCGGTGCCGTTGGGGATGAGCACGAAGTGCTCCGGCCCGAGGCGCAGCTCGCGGCCGTACTCCTCGATCTCGAAGTGGGCGACGGCGACGAGCTTCGCGGCGCGCGCCAGCAGCGGTCGTTGGAGGAGGCGCTGCGCGGTGCGGGCGCGGTTGCGCAGATCGCTGCTGTGTCCGCCGCCGTGGAAGGTGAGGACGTAGGGCAGTCTCAGGGTCAGCGCCCGCAGCATCGCCAGCGGCGGCACCAGCGTGTGGTAGCTCTGCAGGTGGACGATTTCGGGTCGGGCCCGGCGGATCTCCCGCCAGAGCGCCGGGACGAGGAACCAGTCGCGACCCCGCGGGTGGGCCGGGAGCACCCGGACCTCGTACCCCTCGCGTCGCTCGGACCGCGGGGCCTCCCCCTCGGCGTCGCCGCAGAGCACCAGTACCTCGTGCCCGGCCGCGGCGTGCCGGCGGGCGACTTCGGCCACGTGGCGCTCCACGCCTCCCTGGGTGCGCGGATCGCGCGGGGTGACGATCAGGATCCGCACGCCGCGCAGCTTACGATGTCGCCCCGTGAAGGTGCTGATGCTCGCCCAGACCTATGCGCCCGT
>JAFDWF010000052.1 GCA_018268575.1 Actinomycetota bacterium | reverse complement strand
GTGACGTCCCCGGCGTCTTCGTGACGGCAGGGCGCCTCGTATCCCGTCGCCCGACCGGTCAGGGACCTGTGTGTGGGGTTTCGGTCGCCGTGGGACCGAAACTCGACACAGAGGTTCTTGAGCGATGCACCCGTCCCTGCTCAGGCTTCCCCCCGCAAGACCTCCCGTCCCGGGCGTCCCGGAGGCGGCCACGGCCTGCCCGGGTCGCCTCCGGGACGCCCGGGACGTACGAGCTCCGATCGGTCCGGCCCGGACGACACCCGGGCGACAGCTCAACCAGCCCCCACCCCACTTCTGCCGTGACGAATACGTAAAAGTGCGGAGGCGGCCGAAATTGGGGGCGCCGTACTTAGGAAACCGCGCTGTGATGCCGAAACTTCTTCTCGGAAGGTGCGCTTACACTCTGAGAAGAACATGGACGAGCGCGATCAGGAGCGGCAGCCGATCGACGCGCGCCCCGAGGGCACCGGACGCCTGCGGGCCGGCGTCGCATTGGCGCGTGGGGGCGCCGACCGCCTCCGCGGTGGTGGCGGCCGGGTTCGCGACGGTGGCGAGGACGCGGTTTGGCTCCTGCGCGAGAAGGTCGCCTGGCCGGTCGTCGACGGACTCCACGCGCTCGGGCCGCGCGGTCAGGTCGGCGTCTTCGGCGGCGGCGGAATCGCGCTCGCCGGCGTCGTCGCGGCGATCTTGATCGTCGGCGGCGGCTCGGGCTCCGGCGGCGGCACCACCGAGGCCTTCGTCACCCCGACGCCGAGCGCGCCGGTCACCAAGGTCGCGCCGGCGCCGAAGCCGAAAAGGAAGCCCGCGAAGCCGAGCGGTCCGACCCTGCACGGCGCGCCACCCGTCTTCGCCCCGGCGACCGGCGCCGAAGCCGGCGTCAGCGACGGCACGGCGCTCGGCGGATCCGGTAAGCACGGCGGGCCGAGCGGCGGACTGAAGGCCCAGCGTGGCTCCGGCAAGGGCTCCGCCGGCGAAGAAGCCGTGTCGGCGAGCGGCAACGAAGGCGCCGCCGGGGCCAACCTGCCCGCCTCGACCGCGAAGATCGGCTCGACCCCGGCGGCGAGCGCCTCGGCCGAGGCGCAGGCCGACAAGCTCGCCACCGGCAGCTCGGTCGGCGCCACCGCCGGGTCGAAGGGGAGCACCGAAGCCGGCGAAGGCTTCTCCGGCCCGCCCGCGCCGAAGCCGGCGAAGCGGGTCGCACGCAGGTTCGCCCAGGCGTTCGTCGTCTACGAGACCGGCGGCATCGACGCCAAGGTCCGCGACGCCTTCCAGGCGACCAGCACCAAGCAGCTTTCGAGGTCGCTCCTCCACCGCCCGCCGCGCCAGCCCGCCGACGTCAAGGTGCCGAAGGCGAAGGTGCTCACCGTCGTCGCCGGACCGTCTAAGGGCCAGGTCTACGAGGTCAGCGTCTCACTGCTGCGGGTCGGCGTGACCAGTGAGCTGCGCCTGCAGATGGAACCGGGACCAGGGAAAAAGTGGCAAGTGACGAACGTCCTCGGCTGAGCTGATGACCCCGTATCCCCGAAAGCTCCGCGCGGTCGCCGCTGCCGGCGTGATCTTCGCCGCGCTGGCCGCGCCGATCGGCGTCGCCGCGGCGGCGGAAAGCTCGCAGTCGAGCCAAAGCGCGGCGCCGACGCAGGCGCCGGTTGAAAACAGCCCGCTCGCGCCGGCGGCGGAAGCGACCGGCGGGTCGAAGGGAACCGGTGGTGGGGCGGCGGGTGAAACGGGCTCGGGTGGCGAAGCGGGCTCGGGCCCTACCGCCACCGGCGTGACCGAAAACTCTCCCCTCGCCCCCGAAGTCGTCCGCCATCCCACGCTGCCGCCGGCCTCGGGCGGCACGACGGCCGAACAGCCGACCAAGGGCGAAGAAGAAGTCGCCGAAGCGAAGACCGAACAGGAAGCCGACGAAGCTGCCGAACGGGCGGGCGAAGAAGCCGAAGGCGGCGTCGACAAGGCGGCGCCCGCCTTCCAGATTCCCTCGCTGTCGGCCTCGACCTGCGCCGCCAGCGCGGTGCCGCCGGTCCTGATCCCGATCTACCAGCGCGCCTCGGCCCAGTACGGGCTCGGGCCGCAGGGGCCCGCGGTCCTGGCCGGCATCAACGCCGTTGAGACCGCCTTCGGCACCAACCTCGGCCCCTCCTCGGCGGGCGCCGAGGGCTGGATGCAGTTCATGCCTCAGACCTGGGCCGAATGGGGAGTCGACGCCAACGGCGACGGCGTCACCGACCCGAACAACCCCGAAGACGCGATCTTCACCGCCGCCCGCTATCTCTCCGCCGCCAGCATGCCCGCCGACACCTACGGCGCGATCTACGCCTACAACCACGCCGACTGGTACGTCTCCGAGGTGCTCGCCGACGCCGGTTGCTACGCCGCCGAAGTCGGCGACCCGGCCTTCACCCAGGCGGGCCTCAGCCCGCAGATCGAAGTCCTCCGCTGTGACCCCGCCGCCGCCTGGAAGAAGCAGATCCCGGCCGAATACCTGGAAGCCTTCGACGACGCCGCCGCCCGCTACGAACTGGGCAAGCGGGGCGTCTGGGCGCTGGCCGCGATCGCCCGCCTGGAGTCGAACTTCGGCCGTGGGATGACCAAGAAGCAGCTCGAGGAAACCGGGCCGCTGGGGCTCGAAGCGAGCGAGTGGAAGGACTATCGCGTCGACGGCGACAACGACGGCCACATCGAACACGCCGACATCTTCGATTCGGCGGCGACGCTGGCGCGTGAGATCTGGTCGAAGGGCTCGCTCGAAGCCGGCGTCTTCGCCCACAACCAGGCCGCGTGGTACGTCCAGGAGGTCCTCCAGGAGGCCGAAGAAATGGAAGGCGGCTGCAAGGTCTCCTCGGTCGATTGGCGGGTCGCCCCGCTGGCCACCGAAACGACGGTCCAGGGCGCCGAAGCGGTGCTGCAGCCCAACGGCCTCGCCGCCGCGCCCGCCGCCGCGCCGCCCGCGGTGAAGGCGGCGATCGCCGCCGCCAACTCGATCGCCACCACCCCCTACGTCTGGGGCGGCGGCCACGCCTCCTTCTACTCCTACGGCTACGACTGCTCCGGCGCGGTCAGCTTCGCCCTCTACGGCGCGGGCCTGCTCGACACGCCCCTCACCTCGGGCTCGCTGGAGAGCTACGGCGAACCGGGCCCGGGCAAGTGGATCACGATCTACGCCAACGCGACCCACACTTACGTGGTGATCGCCGGGCTGCGCTGGGACACGGTCGGCGACGCCCACGGCACCGGCCCCCGCTGGCACGCCGAACCGCCCTACCCGGAAGGGTTCGTGGTGCGGCACCCGGCCGGGTACTAGGGGGACGGAGGGCCCGGCTCCGGCCAGTGGTGGTGATGGCCGGCACGCGGGTCTCCTCGCCCGTGGCGCCGCTGATTCGCCCGCCACAGATGAAGGACATAACCGGGAGTTCACCTGGCGACTCCAGGCTGCGAGCGAATCGACAACGACGGAAGGAGTCGTGATGTTCAAGAAGTCCAAGAAGATCCTCCTCATGGGTGGCGTGCTGGCCGCCGTCAGCTTCGGCGGCTCCGCTCTCGCCGCCGCCGGCGCGGCGCCGGTCCAGCCGACGCACGTGGCCGTCACCGCGCAGAAGGCGGGCGACACCGAGACCGCAGACGGCGCCCGGTTCGGCAACAACGAAGCCGACGAAGAGACCTCGGACGGGGCCGGCGCCGACTCCGAGAGCGGCTCCGAGATGCCCGGCAACGACGGCCCCGGCGGCCACCACGACGAGCCGGGCAACCCGAACGCCCAGCACGAAGCGAGCGGCCAGAGCGAATAGGCCGGCGCCGGGGCCGGGCGGCCGAGCTCTTCAAGCCGCCCGGCCGGATCCCCGGCCTCTCATCTAGCCCTCATAGTCGGGGAGAACGCTGAAGCCGTGCGAGTGCTCGTGGTCGAGGATCAGGTCCGCCTCGCCGGGCTCCTGCGCCGCGCCCTGCGCAGCGCCGGCGAGGCCGCCGACGTCGCGGTCAAGGGCGAGGACGCCCTCTGGATGGCGGCCTCGACGCCCTACGACGCGATCGTCATGGACGTGATGTTGCCCGGCATCGACGGCTTCGAGACCTGTCGCCGCCTGCGGGAGGACGGCGTCACCACCCCGATCCTGGTGCTGACCGCGCGTGACTCGCTGCCCGACCGGATCGCCGGGCTCGACGGCGGCGCCGACGATTACGTCGCCAAGCCCTTCGAGCTCTCCGAACTGCTCGCCCGGCTGCGGGCGCTGGCCCGACGCGGAGAGGTGCGCCGGGCCCCGACCCTGGAGGTCGGGACCCTCCGCATCGACCCGGCCACGCGCAAGGTCTGGCGCGGCGAAGCCGAGATCGAGGTCTCGAGCAAAGGCTTCGCCCTGCTGGAGGTCTTCATGCGCAACCCCGACGTCGTCCTCGACCGCCTCGAACTGCTCGAAGGGGCCTGGGACAACAGCTACGAGAACCGCTCCAACGTGATCGCCGTCCACATCCATCAGCTGCGGGACAAGATCGACAGGCCGTTCGGGCTTGCCAGCATCGAGACGGTGCGCGGGATCGGCTACCGCCTCCGCAGCGACGACGGCAAGTGAACGGGCGCCTGCCGGTCCGGCTAAAGCTGACCCTGGCCTTCACGATCGCGATCGCCGCGGTCCTCACCGCGACCGCGCTCTTCCTCTACCTGCGCCTGCGCACCGAACTCGACAACCGGATCGACCAGTCGCTGGAGGCGCGCCTCGAGCTGGTCACGAACCGGTTGCAGAACGGCAACGGCGGGCCGCGGGCGCTGACCCGCGCCGTCAGCCGAGGGGAAGAGGGCTCGGGCTTCGTCCAGATCGTCCTCCCTGGCAGCCGCACCACCGTCGGGGCGCGGGAGGGACTGGGCGACGAACCGGTCCTCGACCGCGCCGACCTGACCCGCCTCGCCGAAGACGGCGGCACCTACGACCTGCAGTCCGGCCAGTCGGAGTTGGGGCCGGTCCGGATCATGGCGGCGCCGGTCGCGGCCGGCACCCACCACTACATCGTCGCCGTCGGCGCCACGCTGGAGGAGCGAAACGAAGCGCTCTCGAACGTGCGGGCCCTGCTCCTGATCGGGGGCCCGGTGGCGCTGATCCTCGCCGCCCTGACCGGCTGGATCGTGGTCGGCGCGGCGCTGCGCCCGGTCGACCGGATGCTGGTCCGCCTCGAGGACGGCCTGCGCCGCGAGCGGACCTTCGTCGCCGATGCCAGCCACGAGCTGCGCACGCCGCTGACCCAGCTGAAGATGGAGCTCGAACTGATGCGCCAGGAGCGCCCCGGCGGCGGCGACTTCGACGCCGCGATCACCGCCGCGATCGGCGACACCGACCGGCTGTCCCTGCTGAGCGAGGATCTCCTCGTCCTCGCCCGGGCCGATCGGGACCGCCTGCCGGTGAACCGGGAGGAGGTCGATCTCGGGGAGCTCTTCGCCGCCGTCGCCACCAGGTATCCGGCCGGCCAGGTCGAGGCCGACGCGGCGGGAGCGGGCGGCACGCCGACCCGGATCGAGGCCGACCGCCCGCGCCTCGAACAGGCACTCGGCAACCTCGTCGACAACGCCCTCGTCCACGGCGCCCCGCCCGTCCGCCTTGCCGTGGTCCGTCGGCCGGGCGTGGTCGAGCTCCATGTCACCGACGCCGGCGGCGGGTTCCCGCCCGACTTCATCCCGCTGGCCTTCGACCGCTTCAGCCAGGCATCGCCGGGCGACGGCGGCAGCGGCACCGGGCTCGGTCTCGCGATCGTGCGGGCGATCGCCGAGGCCCACGGCGGCACGGCCGGCATCGGCAACCGCGACGGCGGCGCCGACGTCTGGCTGGCACTGCCGGGATAGGTCCTAACGCTCAGTTCACCTGGCCCTCGTAGACCTCCCGCCAAGGCAACCGGCAATGGAGACGAGCATGAAGAAGGAACTCTCGATGCTGATCGTGACCGCGGTGGTCGGCGCCGCGCTGATCGCCGGCTGCGGCTCCGGCGGCGGCTCGGAAAGCCCGCAGGAAACGGGCGAAGGCGCAGCGACGGCAACCGCGGGACAGCCCACCGGCGCGAAGTCCGAAGCGGGCGGCGGCAGCGTCCCCAGCGAGGCCGAATCGCTGGCCACCGGCGACATCCCCGACAACCAGGAATTCCTCACCTACACCGACAAGCCGGCCGGCTACTCGATCAAGTACCCGGCGGGCTGGGCGCGCACCGGCAACGGCAACGACGTCACCTTCCGCGAAAAGGGAAACGTGATCCACGTCGCGGTCCACTCGGGCTCGGCCCGGTTGGCGCCCGGCGAAAAGAAGAGCTTCAGCAGGCAGAGCGCCCCCGACCCGGTCACCGGCAAGCGGGTGCCGCTGCTGGTCGACGTCTACGAATACGAAAAAGGCGGCAAGGTCGCGGTGCTCGAACTCAGCACGCCTGAAGGCGTCGACAACGTCGATGCCTACCGGATGATCAGCGAAAGCTTCCAGTGGCGGTAGAGAGCCTCTATCGCGAGCCGGAGGCCGAGCGCCAGGTCGTCTGGCCGATCCTGGAGATGCACGACGTCTTCAAGATCTACCGCTCCGGCCCGGTCGAGACCGTGGCCCTGCGCGGCGTCGACATGGTGGCCCGGGCGGGCACCATGACCGCGATCCTCGGGCCCTCCGGGTGCGGCAAGAGCACGCTGCTCGCCCTCGCCGCCGGGCTCGACCGCGCCTCGGCCGGAGATGTCCGCAGCTCCGGCGTCTCGCTGCTGACGGCGAGCGAGGACGAGCTGGCCTCCTACCGTGCCCGCTCGGTCGGGATCATCTTCCAGAACGGCAACCTCTGGCCAAGCCTGAGCGCGCGCGAGAACGTGGTCGCGGCCCTGCGCCTGGCGGGGGTGGAGGACCCGGCGCACCGGGCCGCCGCGTCGCTGGTCGAGTTCGGCCTCGGGTCACGCGCGGAGCACCGCGCCGCGGAGCTCTCGGGCGGCGAGCAGCAGCGGGTCGCGATCGCCGCCGCCGTGGCCCGGCGCGCGCCGCTGATCCTCGCCGACGAGCCGACCGGTGAGCTCGACGCGGCCAACCAGGAGGTGGTCCTGCGGGCGTTGCGGCGGCTGCCGCGCGACCACGAGTGCGCCCTGGTCGTCGTCACCCACTCGCCTGCCGTCGCCGAGGCGGCCGACCGGGTGATCGAGATGGTCGACGGCGCGGTGGTGGCGGGATGAGCGCGACGGCCGTGACGACGGCGCTGTCGGCCTGTCGCGGGGTCGGCGTCCGCTACGGGGCCGGCGAGGCGGAGGTGGTGGCCCTGGAGGGGGTCGAGGTGACGATCGGGGCGGGAGAGACCCTCGCCCTGCGGGGTCCGTCGGGCTCGGGGAAGACGACGCTCCTGCACCTGCTCGGCGGCCTGGTGCTGCCGAGCGCGGGCGAGGTGGCCTGGAAGGGGCGCTCGCTGGCGCTGCTCGACGCCGCCGCGCGGGGCGAGGCCCGGGCGGCCGGGATCGCCTACGTATTCCAGGGCGCCAACCTCCTGCCGAGCCTGACCGCCCTGGAGAACGTCGCCTTCGCCGCCTGGCTCGCCACCAAGGCCGAACCGCGCCCGAGCATGGCGCCGGAGGAGCTGCTGGCGCTGGTCGGTCTCGAGGGCAAGGCCGACGCCCTGCCGCCCGAGCTCTCGGGCGGCGAGAGCCAGCGGGTCGCTCTCGCCCGCGCGCTCGCCCAGATGCCGGAGCTGCTCCTCTGCGACGAGCCGACCGGCCACCTCGACTCCGACACCGCCGGCCGCATCCTCGACCTGCTCTGGGCGCTCCGCGAGCGCTTCGGCTTCGCCCTCGTCATCGCCACCCATGACCCTCGGGTGGCGGGGCGCTGCGAGCGCCTGGTCGAGCTGGCCGACGGCCGCGTGACCGAGGGCTCGCGATGAGCGCCGCCGTCGGGCTCGGGTTGGCGCGCCTGCGCCGCCGACCGGGTGCCACCCTGACCCAGGGACTCGTGCTCGCCGTCGCCGTGGCGCTGCTGGGGGCGATGATCCTCTTCATCGGCCACTCGCTGCGGACGATGACCGCCACGGCGACCCGCAGCGTGCCGCTCGACCTGCAGGGCCCGGTGACGAGCTACCAGCAGGCATCGACCCTGGCGCAGCGGATCGGCCGTGAACCGGACGTCGCCCAGTCCTCGCCGGTGGCGACCGCGCCGTTCACCGGGATCGGCCACCACGGCGCCGAAGGAGCGACCGCGGCGGGCTCGGGTCAGGTCCTCGCGGTGCCGCCGAACTACTTCTCGCACATCGAAACCTTCCGCTTCCTCCACGGCGGCCTGCGGCCGGGGCAGATCGTGCTCGACCAGCAGCTCGCCGCGACCCTGCGCGCCCGCCTCGGCGACACCGTCACCCTTCATCTGGGCGGCGGGGGGACGAGGAGATTCAAGGTCGGCGGCGTCGCCATCGTCTCCTCCTCCGATGTCCTCTTCCAGCCGCTGAATCCGCTCGCCGGTCCGGCCCCGGCGCAGCCGCCGGCGAACGTCGCGATCCTGCCGACCGCGACGTTCGCCCACACGATCGGTCGGGTCCTGCCGACGCTGAAGGGGTCGAGCACGGGGGCCGCCGCCGTCCCCGGGGCGGCGACCGGTGTCCAGTGGCAGGTCCAGGTGCAGCTCGACCGGGCGGCGCTCGAAGGCGGTACGCCGAGCCAGGCGCTCACCAAGGCGGGGCAGATCCGGAACTCGATCGAACGCGAACTCACCGGCCAGATCCGCTTCGTCGACAACCTCTCCGCGGACCTGGAAACGGCGGCCGGAGACGCGCTCTACGCGGAGGCGCTGTTCATCCTGCTCGCCGTCCCCGGCGCCCTCCTGGCGCTCGGCCTGGCCTACCTGGCGGCGCTCGGCACGGTCGACCGCGACCGCCGCGAGCTCGCCCTGCTGCGGGCACGCGGCGCCAGCCGCCGCTCGCTCCTCGGCATGGCCGCGGTCGAATCCTCGCTGGTGGGGCTGCTCGCCGGGGCGCTCGGCGCCGGCGTCTCCTTCCTCGCCGTCTCCGTCCTGGTCGAAGGCTCCGTGGGCCTGACCGTGGCGCGCGGCGCGGTGGTGGTCGGGGTCTGCATCGCCCTGGCGATCCTCGGCGGCTTCGTCGCCCGGCTCGGCACCGGGCTGCGCTCGCTCTCGGAAACGGTCGCCTCCGGTCGGCGTGGGTCGGGCCGCTCGGGCAAGCCCCTCTGGCAGCGGCTCTACCTCGACCTCCTCTGCCTGGCGCTCAGTGGGCTGGTCTTCTGGCTTACCGCCAGCACCGGCTTCTCGGCCGTGGTCAATCCCGACTCGAACCCGACCCTCTCGCTCTCGATCTACATGTTCTTCGCCCCGGCCCTCCTCTGGATCGGCGCGACCCTGTTGCTGGTGCGCCTGCGCGGACGGCTCTTCGGCTGGACGGCCCGGCTGCTCGGCGGCGCCGCGGGCGGGACGGGCCGGCGCCGCTTCCTCCTCGCGAGCGCCTCGCGGCGCGGCGCGGCGATCAACCGCGGCCTCATCTTCGTCGGCCTCCTGCTCGCGTTCGGGGTCAGCATGGGCGTCTTCGCGCGGACCTATGACCAGCAGGCCGGGGTGGACGCGCAGCTCACGCTGGGCGCCGACATCACCGCGCAGGCGCCCCCCGGGGTGACCGCGTCGAAGGGGCTGGCCCGGAAGATCGCCGCCGTCCCCGGCGTCTCGGCCACCTCGCCCGTCGACCACTCCTACGCCTACGTCGGCCCCGACCTGCAGGACGTCTTCGGGATCGAACCGCGGACGATCTCCTCGGCGACCACCCTGCGCGACTCCTATTTCCTCGGCGCCGGCGCGCAGACCCTGATGACCCGCCTGCAGGAAAACCCGAGCGGGATCCTGGTCTCCAAAGAGACGATCCTCGACTACTCGCTGAAGGAAGGTGACCTGCTGCGGCTGCGGGTGCTCGACCACCGGACCGGCCGCTTCCACATCGTGCCCTTCCACGTCGTCGGCGTGGTCCAGGAGTTCCCAGCGGCCCCGCGCGACTCCTTCATGGTCGCGAACCTCTCCTACCTCTCCGCCGCCGATCACGGCGGCGGCCCGAACACCGTTTTCGCCGCCTCCTCGGAAAATCCCTCGACGGTCGGTCGACGGGTGACCCAGGCGACCAAGGGCTACGGGGTCACGGTCAAGAACATCGACGAACAGACGGCGCAGACCGTCAGCTCGATCACCACCGTCGACCTGACCGGGATCAGCCGCCTCGAGCAGGCGTTCGCGATCCTGCTCGCGGCGGCCGCGATGTGGCTCTTCGTCAGCCTCGTCGTCGAGGAGCGCCGGCACGAGTTCGCGACGATGGCGGCGCTTGGTGCCTCGCTGCGCGACATCGGCGCCTTCGTGCGCACCGAGGCGCTCGCGGTCCTCGGCGGGGCGGTGATCCTCGCCGCCGGGCTCGGATGGCTGATGGCGGAAATGCTGGTGGCGATGCTCCAGCACGTCTTCGATCCGCCACCGGACTCGCTGGCGGTTCCCTGGGGCTTCATCGCCCTGCTCGGAGCCGGCGCGTTGGCGGGGGCGGTCCTGGCCTCCGTGGTAGCAGCGATCTCGCTCCGGCGGCTGCCCCTCGGCCAGACCCTGAGGGAGGACACGGCACAGAGGTGATGAAGGGACCTTGACCGCCTCTCATCGTGCTTTCACGAGCGGGGTGCAGGGTCTCCGGTGTCGTCAGCGCGCCCGTTCACCGGCCTCGGGTCGATGGTGGTGCCGATCCGTTCGGTGCTCTCGGCCTTGCGCGCCGGCGACGGTCTCCTCCTCGAAGGGCACCAGTTGCCGGCTACGCTCGTCGCGGTGCCGGCCAACCTCGTCATCGCCCTTCAAAGCGGCCTCCGCATCTGACCTGAAATGGGCCGCGGATCAGTCAAGGCCCCGGCGCTCGATCGCCGACCCGCACCAGCCCTTGTTCGAAGGCGAAGATCACCGCCTGGACGCGACTGCCCAGGCCGAGCTTGCGCAGCAGCGAGGAGACGTGGCTCTTCACCGTGCTCTCCTCGATCACCAGGGTGGCCGCGATCTCGGCGTTGGCAAGGCCGCGCGCGACCAAGAGGAGGATCTGGTGCTCGCGCGAAGTCAGATCCGCCAGCCGCGGATCGGCCCTGACCGGCGGCGCCAGCGACGCGTACTCGGCGATCAGCCTGCGGGTGACCGAGGCGCCGATCAGGCCCTGGCCCGAGCCGATCGCGCGGATCGCCGGCACCAGCTCGTCGGGGACCGACTCCTTCAGCAGGAACCCGGAAGCGCCCGCCTGCAGGGCCTCGAAGACGTATTCGTCGAGGTCGAAGGTGGTGACGACGATCACCGCCACCGGGTCCTCGACCGTCGGCCCGGCGAGCCGGCGCGTTGCCCGCAACCCGTCTTCGCGCGGCATCCGCACGTCCATCACGACGAGCTCCACGCCGCGCCGCCGGGCGAGCGCGACCGCGCTGCGGCCGTTCTCCGCCTCCCCCACCACCTCGATCCCCTCCTCGCGTGCCAGCAGCGCCCGCATCGCGCTGCGCACCTCCGCCTGATCGTCGGCGAGGAGGACCTTCATCGGGTCGCCAGCTGCTCGTAGGGGAGGCTGGCGTGGACCCGCCAGCCGCGCTCGGGACGCGGGCCGACGACGAGCTCCCCGCCGACGACCCCCACCCGTTCTCGCATCCCGATCAGGCCGTAGCCCACCTCCGCCGCACCCGACCCGCCGATGCCGTCGTCCTCGATCACCAGCTCGAGGCCGCGCGGCCCGTAGCGGAGCTCGACCGCCGCGTGCGCGGCCGCCGCGTGCCGGCAGACGTTGGTGAGGGCCTCCTGGACGATGCGGTAGGCGCAGTCGCCCAGGACTCCGTCGAGCGCCCGCTCCTCGCCGACCCGCCGGACCGTCACCTCGAGTCCCTCGCTTTCGTTCCGCCTGGCCAGGTCCTCGATCTCTTCCGCTCCCAGCAGGCCGGGCGCGCGCCGCTCGGCATCGGCGCGGACCAGGCCGAGGAGGCGGCGGGTCTCCGCCAGCGCCGTCGCGGTCAGGCCACGGATCGTCGCCAGCGCCGTCCCGGCGGCGTCCTCGTCACCGGCGGCGGCGAGCCGCTCGCCGACCCCGGCCTGGATCGCGATCGCGCTGAGGTGGTGGCCGACGACGTCGTGCACGTCGCGGGCGATCCGCAGTCGCTCCTCACCGACCGCCCGGGAAAGTTCCATCTCGCGCAGCTGCTCGAGGCGCTCCGCCCGCGCCTGGGCCTCGGCGGCCAGCTCGCGCCTGACCCGGAAGGCGTCGCCGATCGCGACCGGCACCGCGGCGAGCGCGATCGAGCTGAGCAGTTCGCTCGGCGTCACTTCGCCTTCCCGGATCAGTAGCCCGATCGCGAGGGCGATCACCAGCCCCCCCAGGACGACGGTCGCGCGGCGTGAGGTGTGGGCAGCGCAGACGCCGACGATGAAGGTGCTGAGGAGTCCGGAGATCCAGACCGAGTAGTCGATGCCGGCGGCCACGGTGAAGGCGGCGGCGCTGAGGAACCCGGCGGCCAGGGGCCAACGGCGGGCTCCCCCCAGGGCGCCACCACAGACGACCATCAAGCCGACGCCGAGCGGGTCGGCGGCCGCGGTCCACGGTTCCCATTCGACGATTTCGATCAGCAGGCCGCCGACCGCGAGGGCGGCGCCGCCGAGGCCGAGGACGACATCCTGCTGCCAGTCGGCCAGCGCCCGCCAAGCCCGGGTCGGATCCAGGTCCCGCATCGCCTCCGGACGATAGGCGCCAGCGTCCCTACTCATGGCGGAGCGCGTCGATCGGCGGCATCGCCGCGGCGCGGTTGGCGGGGTAGAAGCCGAAGAAGAGGCCGACCGCGGCCGAGACTCCGATCGCCACGACCACGGGGAGGATGCCGATCGACACCGCGTAGCCGGTGAAGTGGCCGACGACGAGCGCCAGGCCACCCCCGACCACCACCCCGCCCAGGCCGCCCAACAGGCAGAGCACTACCGACTCGACCAGAAACTGGGAGACGATCTGTGACCGGCGGGCGCCGATCGCCTTGCGGATGCCGATCTCACGGGTGCGTTCGATCACGGTCACGAGCATGATGTTCATCACCCCCATGCCGCCGACGAAAAGGGAGGTGGCGGCGACGCCGGCGAGGACGATGCCGAGCAGGGCGGAGATCGAGTTGGTGGTCCCGACCAGCCCTTCCGGGCCTTCGATCGAGAAGTCGTCTTCCTGGCCGGGCCGCAGCTGGTGCGAACGGCGCAGGGCGACTTCGATCGATGCCTTGGCGAGCCCCGCCGCGCTGCGGTGGGTGATCTCGACGTAGATCAGGCTGGGCGGCGCCCAAGGGCCGCTGAGGTTGTCGCGCACGGCCGAGAAAGGCGCGAAGGCGGTGCTGTCGAATTCGGCCCCGACCGGTGCGAGGATCCCGACGACGCTGAAGCGCACCCCGTTGGCGACGACCGACTGGCCGGCGCCCTTGCCCTTGCCGAAGAGGCGTTCGGCCACCCGGCTGCCGAGGATCATCACCCGGGCGCGATCGCGTTCGTCGAGCCCGGTGAGGAGGCGTCCTGCCGCCAGGGCGACCGGCGCGCTCCGCAGGTAGGCAGGGTTGACACCGGTGAATTCGTTCACGGTGTCGCTGCGCGAGCCGTTCTGCAGGACGACCTGCGGCGAGAGGACCGGGTAGGCGCCGGCGATCCCGCCGCGCCGCCCGGCGGTCGCGATCGCTTCGGCATCCCCTTCGCTCAGCTGCGGTTCGGTGCCCGGCACACCGGTGTTGAAGTAGTAGTAGCCGCCCGGGTAGACGACGAGGGTGTTGGTCCCGAGGCCTTCGAGCTTTCCTTCGACCGCACTGGTGGTGGCGTTGCCCGCCGCGACCAGCAGGATCACCGAGCCGACCCCGATCACGATCCCGAGCATCGTCAGGAGCGAGCGCATCCGGTTGGCGGCGATCGAGCGCCAGGCCATCCGCAGGGCGCTGAGCGCGCTCAAGCAGTCGCCTCGACCCAGGCCGGCAGGTCGGAGTCGATCAGCCCGTCGCGCACCCGCACCACCCGCGCGGCGTGGGCGCCGACCTCCTCCTCGTGGGTGATGACGACGATCGTGCGGCCTTGCTCGTGGAGCTCGTCCAGCAGCGCCATCACCGCTTCGGTGGTCGCCAGGTCGAGCGCCCCGGTCGGCTCGTCGGCGAGGAGCAGGGCCGGGTCGGTGACGATCGCCCGCGCGATCGCCACCCGTTGCTGCTGGCCCCCGGAGAGCTCGGACGGCTGGTGGCCGGTCCGGTCACCGAGCCCCACCTGGTCGAGCGCCTCGTGGGCGCGTCGCCGCCGCTCACGCCGCCCGACCCCGGCGTAGACCAGCGGCAGCTCGACGTTCTCCAGCGCCGAGGTACGGGCGATCAGGTTGAACTGCTGGAAGATGAAGCCGATCTTGCGGTTGCGGATCTCGGCCAGCTCGTCGTCGGCGCGGTCGCGGACGTCGATCCCGTCGAGCAGGTAGCGGCCCTCGTTCAGCTGGTCGAGGCAGCCGATCACGTTCATCAGCGTCGACTTGCCGCTCCCCGACGGCCCCATGATCGCCACGTGCTCGCCCGCCTCGATCCGCAGGGTGACGTCGCGGAGGGCGTGGACGACCTCGTCACCGAGCTCGTAGCTGCGACGGGCGCCCTCGATCTGGATCAGCGCCGGGTCGGCGCCGGGCACGCCGGGCCCGGAGGCGTCGATCTCCGCGGCGCTCATCCTTCGAGGCTTTCTTCTTCGCCGCCGCCACCTTCTTCAGGGCCTTCTTCGCCTTCTTCTTCGAAGCTGCCGGCTTCGGGCAGCTTCGGGAGGACGACGCGATCGCCCGGCCGCAGTCCCTTCTTGATTTCGACGTCGTTTTCGCCCGACAGCCCCAGCTGCACCGTTCGCGGTTCCGGCCCACCGGGCGCCATCACCTGGACCTTCACGGTCCCGGTGCCGGCCGGCAGCGCGGCCGGGGAGAGGACCGGCACGCCGTGGCGGTTCGCCGTCAGCACGGTCACTTCGGCGGTCATCCCGACCCGTAGCTTGCGCGGCAGTTCTTCGGTGGCGACGGTCGCGCTGTAGTTGACGACCCCGTTCTTCACCTGGGGCAGGGGGGTGATGCTCACCAGGCTCCCCTTCACCGTCCGGCTCAGGGCGTCGACCAGCAGGCTCGCGGGATCGCCCGGCTTCACCTTCACCGCGTCGGCCTGGGTGAGGGAGACGGCGAAGAGCCGCAGCCGCGGGCTGGCGAGGACGATCGAGGGTGCCGCCGAGCCGGCGCCCGACCCCCCGGCGGCGCCTTCGCCTTCGCCACCGCCGCCGGCTGCCGCCCCTTCGGAGCCTTCGCCGGAGGTGCCCGCTTTCGCCTGCGAGGTCGTCCCGCCCGAGACGACGTCGCCGACCGCCAGTTTCAGGTTCACCACGCGCCCGGCAGTCGGGGCCCGCAGGACGGATTCTTCGACGCTTTTTTCGTTGGTCGCGACGTTGTTTTCGGCTTGCGCCACGGCCGCGATTGCTTCCTCCATTTCGCCTGATTTGGTCGGCTGGAGAGCCACTTCCCCGCTTGCGATGGCCGTGTTCAGGGTGGAGCGCGCGACTTCGGCCGTTTCGTTCGCGGTCCGCACCGTCTGGGCGGCGGTGGCGACACCAGCCTGCAGGGAGGTCTTCGCGCTCGCCACCGATTCGCCGGTCGAGCGGGCGGTGTCGCGCAGGCCGGGCAGCGAGGTGCGGAGCGTTTCGGCTTCGCTGCGGAACCTTTCGTAGCGGGCCTGCGCTTCGGTCGCCGCGCTCTGGGCGCTTTCGAGCTGCGCCTGCGCCTGCGCTTCGGCATAGCTCGTCCCCGTTTCGGTGTTGCGCGGGACGACCGACTGTTCCTTGCCGCCTTTGAATTCCTTTTCTTCGGCTTCGGCCTTTTCGCGTTCCTTCTTTTCCGCTTCTTCGAAGCGCTTGCGTTCCTTGGCTTCTTCTTCTTCGCCCCTCTTGTGGTTCGCTTCGCGGGTCGCCGCAAGCGCGACGATCTGGCTCCGAGCCGCTTCGACCGCCGCTTTCGCCGTCTCGTACTGCGCCTTCGCGGTAGACGTCCGCTGGGTCTTCTGGCCGAGCTTCGAGCGGCTTTCCGAGAGGCGCTTGACCGCCACGTCATGCGTCCTTCGCGCCTGTTCCACGGTGCTGCGCAACGCCCTGACGTCGCCGGCGGCGACCCCGCGGGCCTTGGCGGCCGTCAGCTTCGCCCCGGTCGCCGCACTGATCGCCCCGCTGGTTTCGACGCCCGCTTTACGGGCTTCCTCCGGGGTGTGCCCTTCGGCCAGCTGGGCGACTTTCGCTTCGGCGGCGGTGACCTGGGCCTGGGACGCGGCGAGAGCGGCGCGGGGGACGGTGTCGTCGAGCCGGGCCAGGACCTGCCCCGCCCTGACCTCCTGACCGAGGTGGACGTCTACCGCGCTGACGCGGCCCGCCGCGCCGAAGCCGAGGCTGACCGAGGTCTTCGGCTGCAGGACGCCGACCCCGGCCACGGTCGAGCGGACGTTGCCGCGCTTGACGACTTCGGAGGCCGGGGCGGCCTTGGAACCGTCGCCGCCCTGGTGGCGCAGACCGAGAAACCAGACGGCGAGGCCCGCCAGGGGCAGGCAGCCGACCAGCACGATGGCGCGCCGGCGACGGCGCCTTCCGCGGGGGCCGAGATCTGCCATGGATCAAAGGATCGGCCCCGCCAGGGAAGGACGCCTCCTACGAAGGTAGGAATTCCGCCTCCGACCCCCGCCCACGCCTCCGTCGAGCGACGGGGGCGTGGGCGTGACGGTCCGGGACCTCACCCCGCCATGCAGTAGGCGAAGACGTTGAAGGTGAGGGAGGCGGCTTTCGAGCCGTTGTAGCCGGCCGCGTGCCAGCTGGTCG
>JAFDWF010000051.1 GCA_018268575.1 Actinomycetota bacterium | reverse complement strand
GTCAACTGCCGCTCGGGCCGCACCAACATCTGCCTCGCGATCCGCGAGCAGCAGAACCTCGGCTACCTGCCCGACGGGACCACGCGCCTCTCGCGCGGCGGCGAGCCGCTGCGCCACTTCATGGGCTGCTCGACCTTCGCCGAGGCGACCGTGATGCCGGAGATAGCCCTCGCCAAGGTCGATCCCGACTCGCCCCACGCGGCCAACGCGCTCTTCGCCTGCGGCCTCTCGACCGGGCTCGGCGCCGCGATGTTCCGCGCCAAGGTCTTCGAGGGCTCGACCGCGGTGGTCTTCGGCCTCGGCCTGGTCGGCCTCGGCGCGGTCGCCGGCGCCCGGCTGATGGGCGCCGAGCGGATCATCGCCGTCGACCTCTCCGAGGAGCGGCTGAAGCACGCCGAGCACCACGGCGCCACCGACCTCTGGGTCGGTGGCGAGGGCGTGGTCGACCGGGTGCTCGAGGAGACCGGCGGCTTCGGCGCCGACTTCACCTTCGAGGCGACCGGCAACGTCGCGGTGATGCGCCAGGCGGTCGAGTCGGCGCGGATCGGCTGGGGCACCGTCTGCGTCACCGGCGTCGCCGGTCGCGGCGAGACCCTCGACGTCGTCCCCCGCTACCTGATCACCGGCCGCACGATCATCGGCGCCTCCTTCGGCGGGGTGAAGGGACGCGACCAGGTGCCGCAGCTGGTCGACCGCTACCTGGCGGGCGAGATCGACGTCGACGCGCTGATCTCCCATCGCACGACGCTCGAGGAGATCAACACGGGATTCGACCTGATGCACGAGCAGGACGGCATCCGCACGGTCGTCGAGTACGTCTGAGGCGATCCTTGGTCAGGCGCTTGCGGCGCGGGTGAGGGCGGCCGCTGCGAGGACCGGCACGCCCTGGTCGAGCGCGGCGAAGTAGCGGTCTTCACTGGCCCCGGCGCGGTAGCGCCGGTAGCTCCCCTCGAGGAAGATCGCCGCCTTCCAGAGGGCCAGCACCTGGTACCAGGGGAGGGCGTCGAGCGCCAGCCCCGAGCCCTCGGCGTAGCGGCGGGCGAGCTCGGACCGGCGGGGGAAGAGCGGCAGCTTGGTGACCAGCGAGAGCTCGGTCATCGGGGTCTGGCGATCCCCCTCCTCCGCCCACATCGCGGTCATGTAGCCGAGGTCGGCGAGCGGATCGCCGGTCGTCGCCATCTCCCAGTCGAGCACCGCGCTGACGTCGCCGCGGTTGTCAAAGAGGAGGTTCCCGAGGCGGAAATCCCCGTGCACGAAGGCGGCGACCTGGGTGGGGGGCAGGTTGGCGGCGAGCCAGTCGCCAACCCGGTCGAGCTGCGGGAGCGGGCGGGTGGCGTTCTCCTCGAGCAGGCCGGAGAACCGCCGCAGCTGCCGCTCGAGGTAGCCGTCCGGCAGGCCGAACGCGCCGAGGCCCGAGGCCTCGAGGTCGATCGCGTGGAGCGTCAGCAGGGCCTCGACGGCACCGTCCGCCGCTCGCTTCGCCTCCTCCGCGCCCCACCTCGGCGGCAGGTCGACGACCAGCGCCCGGCCCTCGACGAAGCCGGCGAGGAAGAACGGGACGCCGATCACGTCCTCGTCCTCGCAGGTGGCGAGGACCTCCGGGACCGGAACGGGGGTTCCCGCGAGGGCCTTGAGGACACGCGCTTCGCGGACGACGTCGTTGGCCGAGCGCGAGATCGTCCCGGCGGGCGGGCGGCGGAGGACGAACCGCTCGCCGCCGCGGCGCAGCAGGTAGGTGAGGTTGGAGTGGCCGTCGCCGATCGGCTCGGCCTCGACCGGCCCGGAGCCGAGCCCCAATTCGTCGAGATAGGAGAGGAGGGCCGGACCGGCGATCATCGCCGGCGGCTGCGCCGGCGGACCTCGCGGCGGGCGATCGACCAGAGGTGGGTCTCGGTCGGGCCGTCGTAGATCCGGAACGGGCGGACCTCCCCGATCAGGCGCGCCAGCGGGACGTCGCCGGAGACGCCGAGGCTGCCGCAGATCTGAACGGCGCGGTCGACGACCCGGCAGACCGCCTCCGCCACGTGCGCCTTGGCCACCGAGGACTCGTGGCGGGCGGGCTCGCCGTTGTCGAGGGCCCAGGCGCAGCGCCAGATCAGCAGCCGGCTCGTCTCGATCTCGATCGCCGATTCGGCGATCGAGCGCTGGACCATCCCGTTCTCGGCGAGCTTCTGCCCGAACGCCTCGCGCTCGGCGGCGCGGTCGATCGCGAAGTCCTGGGCGCGGCGGGCGGCGCCGAGCCAGCGCATGCAGTGGGTCAGGCGGGCCGGCGCGAGGCGCACCTGCGCGTAGCGGAAGCCCTCGCCGACCTCGCCCAGCACCGCCGCCTCGCCGACCTGGCAATCCTCGAAGGCCACTTCGGCGTGGCCGCCGGGGAAGGTGCGATCGGTCGCGTCGACGATCCGCTCGATCCTCATCCCCGGGTTGTCGGCGTCGACCAGGAACATCGTCGGCCCGTCCTCGGCCAGCGCCATGCAGATCGCGAAGCCGGCGCCTTCGGCGCCGGTGATGAACCACTTGCGACCGCTGATCGACCAGCCGCCGCCCGACCGCTCGGCCCGGGTCAGGAGCATCGAGGGGTCCGAGCCCGCGCCCGGCGCCGGCTCGGTCATCGCGAAGCAGGAGCGGATCTCGCCGCGCGCCAAGGGCTCCAGGTAGCGGCGCTTCTGCGCGGGGTCGGCGACCACCTCGAGCAGGTGCATGTTGCCCTCGTCGGGGGCCGCGCAGTTGAGCGCCTGCGGACCGAGCAGGCTGTAGCCGGCCTCCTCGAAGAGGACCGCGGCGGCGCGCATGTCGAGGCCGAGGCCGCCCAGCTCGGTGCTCAGCTGCGGCGCGAACAGCCCCCGCTCCTTCGCCGCCGCCTGCAGCTCGGCCCGCAGCCCGTCGTCGAGTCCGTGCTCTCCTTTGTCGCGGTGCTCGGCGGGGATCGCCACCTCGTCGACGAAGGCCGCGACCCGCTCGCGCAGCTCCTCGACCTCGGCCGGTATCTCGAACCCGATCACAGCAGCGCTTCGAGCAGGTCGGCGAAGGCGGCGGTCGCCCGCCGCTGCCGTCTCGGCGACTCCAGCTGCCCGACGAGGAACCCCTGCAGCGCCGCGTTCACGGTGTCGCCCAGCGCCTCGGCGGAGATGTCCGCGCGGATCGATCCGTCCGCCTGGCCCTGGGCCACCAGCTCGGCCATGTACCAGCGCTGGCGCTCCTGCACGCGGCGGGCGACGGGCGCCAGCCGCGGCCGCGAGAGGCCGGCCTCCGACTGCAGCCGGAGGAGGAGGCGGTAGAACGGCGTCCCCGATCCGTAGAGGCTGGCGGTCGCGGTGACGAGGCCGAGCAGCCGGTCCTTGCCGCTGCCTTCCGAGCTCGCCTCGACCACCAATCGTGCATGGCGGCGCACGGACTCCTTGTAGACCTCCTCGACCAGCCCGTGCACGGAGCCGAAGTGGTGGTAGACGGCGCCGCGCGTGACGCCCACGCGCTCCGCGATGCGGTCGAAGTTGACCGCCGCCCCTTCCGACGCCGCCATCTCCTCGATCGCGGCATCCAGCAGCCGGGTGCGAGTTTCGGCCCCCGCGATTTCCTTGGCGGTCTGCACGGGCGGCACCCTACATACATTTATCCATGTATGTATGCAGAGGCGTCCGAATCGGAGCTCCGGCCTCCCGGGCGTCCCGGAGGCGACCCGGGCAGGCTGTGGCCGCCTCCGGGACGCCCGGGACGGGAGGTCTTCGGGGGGAAGCCTGCGCAGGGACGGGTGCATCGCTCAAGAACCTCTGTGTCGAGTT
>JAFDWF010000050.1 GCA_018268575.1 Actinomycetota bacterium | reverse complement strand
CTGCTTCGGGTCGACCAGGACCAGGCGCACGTCGTTCGGCGAGGACGCCATCAGGATCGAGGAGAGCATCGCGTTGACGCAGGCGCTCTTGCCAGAGCCGGTGGTGCCCGCGACGAGGACGTGCGGCATATTCGCGATGTCGGTCCAGACCGCATTGCCGTCGATGCCCTTGCCGAGCCAGGCGACCAGCGGCGAGGCCTTCGCCGGCCGGCCCGCGTAGATGTCGCCGAGGCGGACCATGCGGCGCTTCGCGTTCGGCACCTCGACCCCGACCGCCTGCTTGCCCGGGATCGGCGCGAGGATGCGGATGTCGGTCGAGGCCAGCGCGTAGGCGAGGTCGTTCGCCAACTCGGTGACTTTCTTGACTTTGATGCCGGGCGCGAGGCGCAGTTCGTACAAGGAGACGTGCGGGCCGCTGACGACGCCGACGATCTTCGCCTCGACCCCGAAGTGGCCAAGCGCCTCGATCAGCTTGCGGCCGGTCGCCTGCTGGTCGCGCGGGTCGGGGCCTTTGTCGCCTTTGCCGCGCTCGAGCACGCGGGGCGAGGGGAGCTTGTAGTCGATCTCCTCGGAGGTGGTGACGCCGCGCAGGTTGCCCTGAGGGGTGGTGCCACCCGAGTCTTCCTCCGAGGCCAGGGCGGCTGCGGCAGGGTCCGAACCCGCCCGCGAGGGCACCAGATCGTGATCGCGGTCGGGTTCGGACTGACCGGCTTCGCCATCAGCGGGCACGTCCTCCGCTTCGCGTCCGGGCGTGCCCGGCCAGGACTCGGACGTACCATCCGAGGCTCGGTCGTCTCGCGCGACGGTCTGGGTCTCCGCCGTGTCGGCCTCCTCGTCGAAGTTGAACAGGCCCGGGGCGAAGATGTCATCGTCGTCGGCCAGCGCCACCGTCGGCTCCACGTCGTCGTCCTCCGGGTAGTCGCGCATCACGTCGGTCTTGGCCGCCTTGGTCTCCGCGGTGCGCTCCTCGCGCCGCTGGCGCCATTCCTCCGAGCCCTGACGCACCGTGCGCGCGGTCGCTTCGCTCCCCTTCACGCCGCCGAAGAAGACGACCTTCAGGCCGCGGCCAATCCCCCGCGCCAAGGCCGAGACCGAGGTACCGGTCAGCAGCATGCCGCCCGCGACCAGCATCAGCAGGGTGAAGATCCGCGCGCCGAAGGTGCCGAAGAGGTAGACCAGCCCGGTTTCGACCCCATAGCCGACCTTGCCCCCTTCCCAACCGAAGAAGAGCACGAAGGACAGGTAGATCCCCGCGGCGACGAGGAACAGGCCGATCAGGTCGAGATGGCGCTGCTCGAGGCCGTCGAAGAGGCCGAATCCGCCGCGGGACCTCGCCGCTTTGCGGCCTTTCGGCGCCGCTTTGGCCTTGCCTTTGGATTTACGGGCAGGGGTGCGCTTCTGTCGTTCGAACACGCGTCCGACTTCGACATCCGCCCCCCAACCCCTGTCGGGCTTTCCCTCCGCGCCGCAAACCACCTCTAAATTCGGCATAAAACCACCGTGTAGGGGGTCGAATGGCCTTTAAGATCGCTCCCATGCTCAGTACCGATCCCGAGGTTCAGCAGGGCGGCCGGGTCCTCGTCGTCGAGGACGACGCCGACATCGCCGACGTCCTGCGCCGCTCGCTGCGCAACGAGGGCTACGAGGTGCGCACCTCCGCCGACGGGGTCGAGGCGCTCGACATGGCGGTCGGGTTCGTCCCCGACCTGGTCGTGCTCGACCTCGGCCTGCCCGGCCTCGACGGGATCGAGGTCTGCCGTCGCCTTCGCCTCGAGGGCGACGTGCCGATCCTGATGCTGACCGCCCGCGCCGAGACCGAGGATCGGGTCACCGGCCTCGACAGCGGCGCCGACGACTACCTGGTCAAGCCGTTCGAGCGCAAGGAGCTCCTGGCGCGGATCCGCGCCCTGTTGCGCCGCCGGCCGCCCCGCGGCGCCGCCTCGCTCGAGGTCGGCGACCTGCAGCTGAACCCCGACACGCGTGAGGTCCATCGCGGCGAGCGCGAAATCGAGCTGACCAACCGCGAGTTCGAGCTGCTCGAGTTCCTGATGCGCAACGAGCGCCTGGTCGTCTCCCGCGAGCGTCTGCTCGACGAAGTCTGGGGCTACGACCCGATGGCGGCGACGAACACGATCGACGTATTCATCTCCAACCTGCGACGCAAGCTCGAGGCGGGCGGGGAGCCGCGCCTCCTGCACACCAAACGCGGCGCGGGCTACGTCCTCAAAGACTGATGGTCGCCGCCGCCCGCACGAGCACCGCGGCCTGGCTGCGGCGGGTGGTGCATCCTCGGGCCTGGCCGGTGCGCTGGCGCATCGCCGCCGTCTCCGCCGGGCTGACCCTGGCGATCCTGATGGTCTTCGGCGGGGTGATCGGCCAGATCGCCACCACCCGGATCCGCGACGACTTCAACGGCGAGGTCCACAGCGCGGTCGAATCGCTGCAACGGGAACTGCACATCGAAATCCCCCTGGTCGGGCGCCCGCAGCCGGTGCCGAGGCAACTCAGCGTCCTCACCGAAGATACCTCCCTCCGCGTCTTCGACCGGGCGGGGGAAGAGATCGGCCACAGCAAGCACACCGCGGGCCTGGGACGGCCCAAGCGCGGGATCGTCGAAGAAAACGGGATGCGGATCGAGACCGCCGTGCTGAGCGAAGCGGGCGTGATCAAGGGGTACGTCCAGTACGGGCGCAGCACCGAGCACGTCGACGACACGATCGCCCGCATCTGGTTCCTGATCGTCGCCGGGGTGCTCGGCGGCACCCTGCTGGCCTGCCTCGCCGGGGTGGCGATCGCCAGCCGCGCGATGCGACCGATCGCGCAGCTGACCGCGAGCGCCCGGAGGATCTCCGAAACCCGCGACCCCTCCCAGCACATGCCGACCCCGCCGGTCGAAGACGAGGTCGGCGAGCTGGCTGAGACGCTCGAGCGGATGCTCCGCTCGCTCGACGCCGCTCGCTCCGAGCGCGAGCAGGCGCTGCAGCAGCAGCGCGAGTTCGTCGCCGACGCCTCGCACGAGCTGCGCACGCCGCTGACCAGCGTGCTCGCCAACCTGGAGCTGTTGCAGGCCTCGCTCGGCGGCCCCGGCCAGGCCGAAGACCGCGAGGTCGTCGACTCGGCGCTCCGCTCCTCGAAGCGGATGAGTCGCCTGGTCTCCGACCTCCTGCTGCTGGCCCGCGCCGACGCGGGCCGGCTTGCCCCCCACCGCCGTTGCGACCTCGCCGAAATCGCCGGCGAGGCGGCCGCCGAGGCGGCGCCGCTGATGGGCGAGCGCCACTTCGAGATCGACAACGACCGCCCGCTGCGGGTCGAAGGCAGCGCCGACGAGCTCCACCGCATGGTCCTGAACCTCCTCGACAATGCCACCCGCCACACCCAGGAAGGGGCGACGATCCAGCTCGCCCTCGCCCAGCAGGGCGATTACGCGGTGGTCGAAGTCGGCGACGACGGGCCCGGCATCCCGGCGGCGATGCGGACCCAGATCTTCGATCGCTTCGTGCGCGGCGAAGGCCCCGCCGATACCGCCCGCGGCACCGGCACCGGGCTCGGCCTGGCGATCGTCAGCGCCGTCGCCACCTCCCACCACGGCACCGTCGAAGCGACCGAATCGCCCCTCGGCGGCGCCCTCTTCCGGGCCCGGATCCCGATCGCCGACTCGGCCCCCGCCGAGAAGAAGCATTCAAGGGCGCTCTTTTAGGGGCGCTTTAGAAGCCATACGTAGATTCCGCTGTGGACGAGACACTAGCCCGCCGGGATTCTCCCCAGACACTGTCCCGGCGGGCTTTTTTTGTGCCGTTTTTCAGGTACCGCCCCAGGGGCCGGGCCCAAGGTTGGAGAATGCCCCTGGACGGACCTAGACCTGAATTACGACCGGCAGGACCATGGGCCGGCGGCGGAGGCGCTGCCAGACGAACTTGCCGATCGCTTCGTGGAGATCCTCCTGGATCAGGTCGGGCTCGCGGGTGCCCGCCTCGGCGGCGTCTTCGAGCGCGTCTTCGACCATATCCTTGAGGTCTTCCAGCAGCGAGTCGGCCTGCTCGACGAAGGCGACGCCGCGCAGGATCACCTCCGGGTCGGCGACCACGTGGCCGTCGTCGGAGTCGACCGTGGCGACGACGATGAAGATGCCGTCGGCGGAGATGTCGCGGCGGTCGCGCAGGGCGGCGTCGTCGGGATCGCCGATGTTGACGCCGTCGACGTACATCTTGCCGACGTGCAGGTCCTCGCCGAAGCGGGCCCCGTCCGCGTCGATCTCCAGCGGCAGCCCATTGCGGCCCTTGAAGATGTCCTTGCCCTCGATCCCCACCGATTCGGCCAGGTCGGCGTGCAGCCGGATCCGCTGGTAATCGCCGTGGATCGGCATCACGTAGCGTGGCTTGGTCAGGTTCAGCATCAGCTTCAGCTCCTCGCGGGAGCCGTGGCCGGAGGCGTGGATCGGCGCGTCCTTGGGGGTGATCACGGTCGCCCCGATCTCGTAGATGCGGTCGATCGTCTCGTTCACCGCGCGCTCGTTGCCGGGCACCGGCGTGGCCGAGAAGACGACCGTGTCGCCGGCGTGCAGTTGCACGTCGCGATGGTCGTTGTTGGCCATCCGGCGCAGCGCCGAGAGCGGCTCGCCCTGGCTGCCGGTGGAGACGACGACAACCTTCTCGTCGGGGAAGTTCTCGATCTCGCGCGGCTGGATGAAGACGCCCTGCGGCGCCCGCGTCATCCCCAGGTTGGAGGCGATGTTGAAGTTCTTGCGCATCGAGCGGCCGACCAGGGCGACCTTGCGGTCGAGCGCCACCGCGGCGTCGATCACCTGCTGCACGCGGTGGATGTTGGAGGCGAAGGAGGTGACGATGATCCGCCCCTCGCAGCGCGAGAACTGCTGCAGCAGGGCCGGGCCGACGCTCGACTCCGACGGCGCGACGCCCGGGCGGTCGGCGTTGGTCGAGTCGCCGCAGAGCAGCAGCAGGCCGTCGCGGCCGATCTCCGCCAGCCGTGAGATGTCGGCCGGGCGCCCGTCGACCGGGGTCTGGTCGAACTTGTAGTCGCCGGTCATCAGCACCCGCCCGAGCTCGGTGGTGATCAGCACGGCGCGCATGTCGGGGATCGAGTGGGCGAGGTGGACGAGCTCCAGCTCGAACGGGCCACGCCGCACCTTCTCCCCCGCCGGCAGCTCCTCCAGCGGCGCCTTGTCGCCGAGCTTGTGCTCGTCGAGCTTCGAGCGGACCATGCCGATCGTCAGCATGCCGCCGTAGATCACCGGCGGCGAGCCGATCTCGCGCAGGACGTAGGGCAGCGCACCGACGTGGTCCTCGTGGCCGTGGGTGAGCACGATCGCGTCGATGTCGTCGGCGCGGCCGCGCAGGTAGGAGAAGTCGGGCAGGACGAGGTCGATGCCGTGCATCTCCGCCGTCGGGAACATCAATCCGGTGTCGACGATCACGATGCGGCCGTCGTATTCGACCACCGTCATGTTCTTGCCGATCTCACCGAGGCCGCCGAGCGGCAGCACTCGCAGGGTATTGCTGGGCACTGGGAAACTCTTTCTGTCGTAAGTGAAGTGAAGTTGTCAGCCGGCGGCGACGGAGAGCCCGATGCCCTCCAGCGCCGCTCGCACCGCCGCCCGCTGCTCGGGGTCGGCGGAGACCAGCGGCAGACGCAGCCGGTCGGGGGCGAGGCCGAGCATCTCCAGCGCGGCCTTCAGCGGGATCGGGTTGGTCGTCACCGAGAGGCCCTCGTACACCGGGGTCAGCTCGGCGTCGATCTCCCGCGCCCGCTCCAAGTCGTCGTCCTGCGCGGCATCCCACATCGCCCGCATCCGGTCGCCGACCACGTGGGTGGCGACGCCGATCACGCCCGCGCCGCCGAACTCCAGCACCCGCAGGAAGGTGTTGTCGTTGCCGGCCAGGATCGCGAGGCCCTCGATCGGGCCGAGTTCGTCGTCGTTGGCCTGCTTGACGGCGACGATGTTGTCGACCGCGGCAAGCTCGCCGAGCAGCCCGACGTCGGCGTTGACGATCACCCGCGAGGGGATGTTGTACATGATCATCGGCAGGTCCGGGACGGCTCCGGCCACGGTTTCGAAGTGGGCGCGGATCCCGGCCGGATTGGGCTTGTTGTAGTAGGGGACGACGACCAGCGAGGCGTCGGCGCTCGCGTCGGCGGCCATCTTGGTCAGTTCGCAGGAGTGGCGGGTGTCGTTGGTGCCGGTCCCGCAGATGAGCATGACGTCGTCGCCGACCTCCTTGCGCACGGCGCGCAGGAGCTCGACCGTCTCCCCGTCGGTGAGGGTCGGGCACTCACCGGTGCTGCCGCCGATCACGAGGCCGTCCGAGTCGTGCCCGAGCAGGTGCGCGGCCAGCCGGCGGGCGCCGTCGTGGTCGACCGCGCCCGCCTCGTCGAAAGGCGTCGCCATCGCCGTGAAGATCCCGCGCAGCTCCTTCATCGCCATCAGGGTACCTCTCCACCGCGGACCGATGCACTTTCGCCCGTCGCCACTAGAGGAGCTTCTCCAGGCCGACGGTGAAGTGGTCGGGCAGCTCGCCGACCTTGCGCGCGGCGAGGAGGACGCCGGGCATGAAGGAGTGGCGGTCGATCGAGTCGTGGCGGACCCGGAGCGTCTGACCGGCGCCGCCGAAGATCACTTCCTGGTGGGCGACGAGGCCGGGCAGCCGCACTGAGTGGATCGGCTGGTGGACGTGGCCGCCTGCGGCCTCGATCAGCTCCGCCGTGCGCGCCGCCGTCCCCGAGGGCGCGTCGAGCTTTTTGTCGTGGTGGAGCTCGATGATCTCGGCCTCCGGCATGTGCGGGGCGATCGTCTGGGCGGCGACCATCATCAGCACCGCGCCGATCGCGAAGTTGGGGGCGACGAAGCAGTTGGCCGACGCCCACTTGGCGGCGGCGGCGCGGGCCGCGTCGAGGTCGAAACCGGTCGTCCCCACCACCACGTGCACCCCGGCCGCCAGGCACTCTTCGACGTTCGCCAAGGCGGTGTCGGGGATGCTGAAGTCGACCACCACGTCGGCGTCGCCGAGCACCTCGGCGAGGGCGACGCCGAGGCTCGGGTCGGCGCGCCCGCTCAGCTCGAGGTCGGCGGCCCCTTCGACCGCCTCGCAGACCGTCTGGCCCATCCGCCCGGCGGCGCCGGAGACGGCAACCTTCGTCATGCCGCTACCAGCGCCTCCGAGACCGGCGCCAGGGCCGCCCGGAAGCGGTCTTCGTCGGTGCCGACGCAGGCCGCCGAGAGGCGGTCCTCGGCGTAGAGCTCGGCCGCCAGCGCGGTCAGGTCGTCGACCTCGACCGCGTCGACCTTGGCCAGCATCTCGTCGAGGCTTTCGATCGGCAGCCCGAAGAGGACGGCGCGGGAGATCCGCGTCATCCGCGCCGCGGTCGACTCGGAGGAGAGCACGAGCCTCCCCTTGACGCTCTCCTTGGCGCGGTGGAGCTCCTCCGCCGAGACCGGCTCGGAGCGCAGCCGGGCCAGCTCGGCGCCGATGATCGCGCAGGCCTCCTCGACGTTGTCCTCGCGGGTGCCAACGTAGGTGGCGACCAGGCCGGTGTCGGTGAACTGCTCGTTGTAGGAGCCGACCGAGTAGGCGAGGCCGCGCTTCTCGCGCACCTCGCGGAAGAGCCGCGAGGAGGTCGAGCCGCCGAAGATCGCGTCGAGGACCGCCAGCGGGAAGCGCCGGTCGTCCTCGCGGTCGATGCCGGGAGCGCCGAAGCAGATGTGGTACTGCTCGGTCTCCTTGGCCAGGAAGCAGAGGCGCGGCGGCTCGGTCAGCGCGGCGCGCGGGGCGACGCCACCGCCCTCGCTCGGCGGGTCGACGAACTTCTCCGCCAGGGCGACGATCGCCTCGTGGTCGAGGTGCCCGGCGGCGCCGACGACGATCTCCGAGGCGGCATAGCGGTTGCTGCGGTAGCCCTCGATGTCGGGGATCGGGATGTTGGCGATCACCTCGGCCTCGCCGAGCACGCGGCGGCCGAGCGGGTGCGAGCCGAAGACGGCGTCGGCGAGCACGTCGTGGACCCGGTCCTGGGGCTCGTCGTCGTACATCGCGATCTCCTCGATCACGACCTGGCGCTCGGAATCGACGTCCGGGTAGGTCGGCCGCAGGAACATCTCGGCGAAGAGGTCGAAGACCTCCTCGGTGTGCTCGTCGAGGAAGCGGGCGTGGAGGTGGGTGGTCTCCTTGCCGGTCGCCGCGTTGACCGAGGCGCCGAGCCCGTCGAAGAGCTCGGAGATCTCGATCGCCGAGTAGCGCGCGGTGCCCTTGAACAGCAGGTGCTCGAGGAAATGGGAGACCCCGGCCTGTGCCGGGGTCTCGTTGCGCGAGCCGGTGCGGACCCAGAGCCCGAGCGCCACCGAGCGCACCGAGGGGACCTCCTCGGTGACGACCCGGACGCCCGAGTCGAGGGTGGTTACGCGAGCGCTCAACTAGTTGCGCCGCTCGCGTTCGCGGCCACGGCCGCCGCGGTCACGATCCCGACCGCGTCCGCCGCGATCACGGTCGCCGCCGCCATTCCGTCGGCCGCCGTCGCCGGAGCCGATCGACGCCAGCTCCTCGGGCGATTTGCCGGCCACCGAGGGGTCGTCGGAGAGGCGCAGGCCGATCCGGCCGCGCTCCTTGTCGACCTCGACCACGGTGACGTCGATCAGGTCGCCGCTGGAGAGCACGTCGTCGACCGAGTCAACCCTCTCCCCCGGCTTCACGTTGGAGATGTGGAGCAGGCCGTCGGTGCCCTTGACCAGCTCGACGAAGGCGCCGAAGGTGGTCGTCTTGACGACCTTGGCGGCGTCGTAGCGATCG
>JAFDWF010000004.1 GCA_018268575.1 Actinomycetota bacterium | reverse complement strand
CCGGGCAGGCTGTGGCCGCCTCCGGGACGCCCGGGACGGGAGGTCTTCGGGGGGAAGCCTGCGCAGGGACGGGTGCATCGCTCAAGAACCTCTGTGTCGAGTTTCGGTCCCACGGCGACCGAAACCCCACACACAGGTCCCTGACCGGTCGGGCGACGGGATACGAGGCGCCCTGCCGTCACGAATACGCCGGGGACGTCACAAGGACGCCGGGATCGCAGGGAGGACGTATGCCTTCCTGCGAAGGTTCCGGCCCCCATCTTCGCGCTGAGTGGATCGCCCGTGCCATGGCACGGGCAAACCGTGGTCACGTCTTCGTGACCGTGGAGGAGGCGTGGAACCCGCGACGTCTCCCTCACGTCACCCGCGCACCTCCCGGCGTCTTCGTGACGGACCCCGCGGCACCCTCCCTCCGCCGTTCCTCCCAAATCCCGGCCTTTTCGGAGGCGGCCACAGCCTGCCAGGGTCGCCTCCGAGAAGGCCGGGTCCCTCTGGCGCCCGCCGGAGCACCATCGTGGAACTACTCGTCCAGCGTCCCGAGTCATAAGTTCCGCACCGCCCCGACGGTGCCTCGCCGCTTCCGGCTCCGTCTTCGGATTTGGCTTCGCCGCGGGCGAGGCCTGCATCATGCGCCCTCGCCACGGGCGTCGATCCACCAGTCGGATGGGGCACCCGACTCATGACTCGGGACACTAGCCCGAGAACCCCGCGATCAGCTCGGCCGTCTCGATCGGGTGGTCGAGCTGGGGACAGTGCCCGGCGCCCTCGATCTCGATCCACTCGGCCTGCGGGAGCCACTCCTGGCGGAAGCGCACTGCGGCGCCGGGCAGCGGCAGCAGCCGGTCCTCGCTGCCCCAGAGAAGTCGCACCGGGCAGGTGACCGCCTCGGCGTCGATCTCCCAGCCGTGGGCGGCGGCGTGGTCGATCAACGGCATCACCTCGCAGGCGGCGGCGCCGTGGATGAGCCAGGCGACCAGGTCGGAGGATATGTGCTCGGCGGTGCTGGCAAAGGCGGCGGTCGAGCGGGCGCGCCCCTCCGGGGTCGAGGCGATCAGCTCCGCCCGCGGGACCGCATCGCGGACCAGCCGCTGCATCGCCTTGAAGTAGCGCAGGGTCTCCTCGATCGCCGGGTCGCCGAGTGCCCAGCCTCCGGCCGGCGCGATCGCGACCACCGAGCGCGCCCGCCCGCGGGCCGCGAGGTGGAGGCCGACGTAGCCGCCGAGCGAGTTGCCGGCGATCGCCGGCGCCTCCCAGCCCGCCTCGTCGAGCACCGCCTCGACCGCGTCGACGATCGCCACGTCGGGCGCGATCTCGGCGCCTAGCGGCGGCCCGCCCGCGTGCCCGGCCAGCGACGGCGCGATCACCTCGAAGCGCCGCTCCAGCTGCGGCAGTACCAGCTCCCAGGTGCGCCAGGTGTCGGTGAAGCCGTGGAGGAGCAGCAGCGGCGGCCCCGCGCCGCCGCGGTGCAGGGGTGGGAGCAACGCCGTCAGTGCTCGAGCAGCCCGGCGACGGCGAGGGCCAGGCGCTCGCCGCGGCTGGTCAGCGCGTACTCGGCGTGGGGGGGACGGCCGGCGACCAGGCGCCGCTCGACGATCCCCGCCGCCTCGAGCTGCTCCAGCCGCTCCGAGAGCGTCGTCGGCGACACCCCCGGCAGCGACTGGCGGAACTCGTTGAAGCGGTGCGCGCCGCTGGAGGCGGCGTAGATCGTCGCCATCGTCCAGCGGCGCTCCAGCAGTCCCGCCGCGGCGCGCAGCTCCGAGGGGACCGGCTGGCAGCTACGACAGCGAGGCGACATCCGCTCCGGCCTCCGCGGGCTCGAGCGCCAGCCCGAGCACCTCGTCGATCGACATCACCGGATGGAACGCCATCTGCTCGCGCACCTCCTCGGGGACCTCGTCGAGGTCACCGCGGTTGCGCTCGGGCAGGATCACCTCGGTCAGCCCGGCCGCATGGGCGGCCAGCACCTTCTGCTTCAGGCCGCCGATCGGCAGCACCCGTCCTTGCAGGGTTACCTCTCCGGTCATCCCCACAGTGTGCTTGACGGGGCGGCCGGTGAGCAGGCTGACCAATGCCGTGGTCATCGCCGCGCCCGCGCTGGGGCCGTCCTTGGGGATCGCCCCGGCCGGGATGTGGACGTGGAACTCGCGCTGGAAGCGGTCCTCCGGGATGCCCAGCTCCTCGCGGTGCGAGCGCACGTAGGAGAGCGCGATCCGCGCCGACTCCTTCATCACGTCGCCGAGCTGGCCGGTCAGGACCAGGCCCTTGTCACCATCCATGGCGGTCGCCTCGATGAAGAGGATGTCGCCGCCGGCGCCGGTCACCGCGAGCCCCGTCGACACGCCCGGGATCGCCGTGCGCTCGACCGACTCCTGGAACACCTTCTGCCGCCCGAGCGCCTCGCGGACCGCCTCGAGGTCGAGCGCGATCGGCGAATCCTGGTCCGAGCCGGAGGCGATCTTCGTCGCCGCGCCGCGCAGCAGCTTGCCGAGCTCGCGCTCCAGCTGCCGCACGCCCGCCTCGCGGGTGTACTCGGAGATGACGGCACGGAGGACGTCGTCCTCGACGCTCACCTCCTCGGGCTTCAGGCCGTTGCGCTTCACCTGCCGCGGGACCAGGTAGCCCTTCGCGATCGCCAGCTTCTCCTCGGTCGTGTAGCCGTCGAAGGAGATGATCTCCATCCGGTCGAGCAGCGGCGCCGGGATCGTGTCGAGCAGGTTCGCGGTGGCGATGAAGACGACCTCGGAGAGGTCGACCTCGACATCCAGGTAGTGGTCGCGGAAGGAGTGGTTCTGCGCCGGGTCGAGGACCTCGAGCAGCGCCGCCGACGGATCGCCGCGCCAGTCGGCGCCGACCTTGTCGACCTCGTCGAGAAGGATCACCGGGTTGATCGTCCCGGCGTCGCGCAGAGCGCGGACGATCCGTCCCGGCAGGGCGCCGATGTAGGTGCGGCGATGGCCGCGGATCTCCGCCTCGTCGTGCAGGCCGCCGAGGCTGATGCGGACGAACTCGCGCCCGAGGCTACGGGCTATGGACTCGCCGATCGAGGTCTTGCCGGTGCCGGGAGGCCCGACCAGGGTGAGGATCGTGCCGTTGGCACGGGGGTCCTGCTCGATCTCCTCGGCGCGCTCCTCGCGCAGCTTGCGCACGGCGACGAACTCGGTGATCCGCTTCTTCACGTCGTCGAGGCCCGCGTGGTCGGCGTCGAGCACCTCGCGCGTGTGGTTGGGGTCGAGCTTGTCCTCGGAGCGGTTGCTCCACGGCACCGCGATCAGCCAGTCGAGGTAGCTCCGGATCATCGAGCTCTCCGGCGACTGCTCGCCTTGGCGCTCCAGTCGGCGCAGCTCCTTGGTCGCCTGCTCGGCGACCGCCTCGGGCATGCCGGCCTCCTCGATCTTCGCCTCGTACTCGGCGATCAGATCGGTCTCGTCCTCGCCCAGCTCCTTGCGGATCGACTCCATCTGTTTGCGCAGGAAGTACTCGCGCTGCTGCTTCTGGGCGCCCGACTCGACATCGTCGCGGATCTTCGAGCGGACCTGCAGCTCGGCGAGCCGCTCGCGCTGCAGTTCCACCGCGATCTCCAGCCGCTCGGTGACGTCGATCGTCTCCAGCAGCCGCAGCTTGCCCTCGTTGGGGACGTCGGGGGCGAGGCCGGTGGTGTCGGCCAACGCGCCGGGCTCCTCGATCGAGCGCAGGAAGGTCGCGATGCGTCCGTCGTCGCCGCGCAGCTCGAGGATCTCCTCGACCACGGCGCGGTACTCGCGCGCGATCTCGCGGGTGTGCTCGTCGTCGGGGTGGCCATCGTGGATCTCCTGCACCTCGACGTGGAGGACGTCGCCGTCGTCGCCCGCCTGGGCGGCACCGGCGATCCCGCGATGGAGGCCGACCACGGTGGCGACCGGGACGCCGCGGCGCGAGCGACCGTGCTCGACCACCTCGGCGACGACGCCGACGCGGCCGTACTCGCCGTCGCGGCGGGGGATCAGGAAGACGCGCTCGTCCTCGCCGACGTCGATCGGCAGGGTGGCCGTGACGGTCGGGAAGACGATCGCGTCGTCGAGAGGAACGAGTCTGTAGTTCATCACCAAGTTCACTTTCTGTAGTTAGTCCTCCCGGAGGATAGCGCTACACCTTCCGTACCTCAACCCCCGCTTGAGTTCGCACTTCCCCACAACTATTGGAGCTAACTGCGAACGCACCGTGGGGCGGCGGGATAAGGTGCCGAGACATGGACGAGAAGCGCGCGAAAGAGCTACTGGCGGCGGAGCGGGAGCGGGTCGAGGCGGAGCTCGCCGCGGTCCGCGGCGAAGGCCGCGAGGAGGGCGACGCCAAGCGTCCCGCGGGCGACTTCAACAACGAGGGGCTCTACGAAGACGAGCTCGCCGCCGGTCGCGAGCAGGACCTGGTCAGGCGCCTGGAGCGCCTCGAGCGCGCCGAGGAGCGCCTCGTCGCGGGCACCTACGGCCTCTCGGTGAAGTCGGGCGAGCCGATCCCCGACGGCCGCCTCGAAGCCGAACCGCTGGCTGAGCTGACCGTCGACGAGGAGCCCGGCGGCTCGAAGCGGTGGTGAGGTAGGGATGCCGAAGGTCAAGGCCCAGATCACGATCTCGCTCGACGGCTACATGGCCGGGCCGAACCAGAGCGCGGAGAACCCGCTCGGCGAAGGCGGCGAGGCGCTCCACGAGTGGGCCTTCAAGCAGGCGGCCTTCAGCGAAATGCACGGCAGGGGCAACGAAGGCGAGCGCGGCCTCAGCGACGACGTGCTCCGCACGGCGCTGGAGAATCTCGGCGCGGTGGTGATGGGCCGCAACATGTTCGGCCCGATCCGCGGCGAGTGGCCCGACGAGGAGTGGAAGGGCTGGTGGGGAGACGACCCGCCGTTCCACTGCCCGGTCTACGTCCTCACCCATCACCCGCGCGACGCCTTCGAGCTGGAAGGGGGCAACAGCTTCCACTTCGTCACCGAGGGAATCGAGGTGGCGATCGCCGCGGCGAAGGAAGAGGCCGCCGAGAGGGACGTCGCCGTCGGCGGCGCCTCGACCCTCCAGCAGACGATCGCCGCGGGCCTCCTCGACGAGATCGTCGTCACCCAGGTGCCGATCCTGCTCGGCAGCGGCGAGCGCCTCTTCGATCATCTCGCTGCCGACGCCGCCGAGGTCGAGCTGACCGACGTCGTCCGCGGTGCCGAGGCGCTGCACCTGACCTACCGGCTCGGCTGAGTGTCTATCCGAAAACCCCCGCGCACGCCTGGCGGCGCCGGACGCACTTCGCGGGGCGGCGTCCTCGGTCGGCCAAATGGCGCCGCCATTAGGCCGACCCCCGCCGCAGGCGGGGTGCGAGGGCGACAGCCCGAGTTCCTACCCCCGCTCGGTCCGGCACTCGCCAGTCGCACACGCGGGTTTTCGGATAGACACTGAGTCCGAATCAGATTTTAAAGCGACGATCCGTCACCGTCGATAGGTTCCGACGATGGCTACCGAACCCACCCCCACCGACGAGACGATGCTCTACGGCGGGCGCTTCCTGACCGAGGACGCCCCCGACGGGCCTTTCCCAAAGACCGGCATGTCGGCGCTCGACGCCCAGCGCCTGGTCGAAGAGGAACTGCAGCTCGAGGGCGATCCGAACCGCAACCTGGCCACCTTCGTCACCACCTGGATGGAGCCGGAGGCGAACCAGCTGATCGCCGAGAACAACTACCGCAACTTCATCGACCACGCCGAGTACCCGGTGTCGGCCGAGATCGAGCAGCGCTGCATCCGCATGCTCGCCGACCTCTACCACGCCCCCGGCGAGACCACCGGCGCCCGCTGCCAGGGCTCCTCGGAGGCGATCATGCTCGGCGCCCTCTCGCTGAAGTGGAAATGGAAAGAACGGCGGGAAGCCGAAAAGAAGGACATCAGCAAGCCGAACCTGGTCTTCGGCGGCGACGTGCACGTGGTCTGGGAAAAGTTCTGCCGCTACTTCGACGTCGAAGCGCGGGTGGTGCCGCTGCAGCCGGGCAAGTACACGATCGGCCCCGAGGACGTCGAGCCCCACCTCGACGAGAACACGATCGGCGTCGCCGCCGTCCTCGGCACGACCTTCACCGGCCACGCCGACGACATCACCGGCATCAACGACCTGCTGTTGAAGCGCAAGGAGGAGACCGGCCACGACGTGCCGATCCACGTCGACGGCGCCAGCGGCGGCTTCGTCTGGCCGTTTCTCTACCCGCACTCGGAGTGGGACTTCCGGCTCGAGCAGGTGCGCTCGATCAACGTCTCCGGGCACAAGTTCGGGCTCGTCTACCCGGGGATCGGCTGGCTCGTCTTCCGCGAGAAGTCCGACCTCGCCGAGCACCTGGTCTTCTACGAGAACTACCTCGGGGAGACCGATGCGACCTTCACCCTCAACTTCTCCACCGGTGCCTCGATGGTGCTCGCCCAGTACTACAACTTCGTCCGCTTCGGGCGGGAGGGGTACGGCTACATCATGGAGGCGATGGAGGCCAACGCGAAGGCGCTGGTCGAGAAGCTCGACCGCTGCGGCCACTTCGAGCTGATCGGCAAGGACGAGGAGCAGCTGCCGTTGGTCGCCTTCAAGCTGGTCGACGGCAAGGACTACGACGAGTTCGACGTCTCCTGGCAGGTGGCTGCCGAGCGGGGCTGGATGCTGCCCGCCTACACGATGCCGCCGGACGCGCAGGAGGTGAAGGTGCTGCGGGCGCTGGTCAAGCACACCCTGAGCCGAGCGCAGATCGACCGCCTCGCGGCCGACATCGAACACGCCTGCGAGACGCTGGAGAAGAAGGGCCGCGCGCACAAGTCGGAGCGGCACAAGGCGAGACGCAGCCCGAACGTCTAGGGACGGGGATCCGGCGCGGGGGTGACCCGCCGCGCCGGCCCTCGGCCCGCTGCGCGCCCGGCGAGTCGGTACACCAGAGCGCCGGGTGCCAGACCGCCAGGTACCTTCGTCTTGTGCCGACCTGGATCGCAAAGCGCGCCGCCCCCTGGATCTGGCGCAAGGTCCCCTGGAAGACGGTCTGGGCAGTGACGCTCTGGCTCGCCCAGAGGGGCCGCGACCGGGTCCGGGACAACCTCACCGCGGGCGAGCAGTCGGAGTTCTGGGGCCTGCTGAAGAAGTCGCGCGGACGGCCCGGGAACCTGACGCCGCGCGATCGGGCGCGGGTCAAGGACATCGTCGGCAAGGCGATCCGCGGCTAGATGGATTGATTCTGTGGTTTGGGGAAGGGTGCGGGGCGGGCCGAGCCGCGTCTAGCGTGGCTCCGGGGAGCGGAACTGCAGTATCTGCACCTTGGCGTGGATCGACGCGTCGGCGCCTTCGGCGGAGCGCCCCTCGACCCGCTTCTCGATCTCGAAGAGCTCCTTCGTGGTCCGGTTGAGGAGCGCGGCGATTTCGCCCCATCCCTCCCTGTCGACGGTCATCGGCGAGCGGGTGAGGTGGGTGTCGTAATCCTCGAAGAAGGTTCCCGACGACATCGCGGTAGCGAGGTCCTTGGAGATCAGCCGGACGATCGACCAGATCACGCCGAGGCGTTCGCGATCGCCGAGCACCTCCCAGGCGTCGTCGTCGAAGTAGGCCCGCTGCCGGGCCCGGTAGAACCGTTCGAGGACGCGGCCGCCACCGCGCTGCTCGACCCGGTCGAGCTCGATGCAACCCAGGTCGCGCAGCTGCTTGACGTGGTAGGTGACGTTGTTCAGCGGCTCGCCGATCTCGGCGGCCAGCTGGCGCGGCGAGGCGGGCCCCTCGACCAGGATGCTCATCACGCTGACCCGGGTCGGGTGCGAGAGCGCCGCGGCGAGCTGCGGGCTGACGAAGTCGACCTTGCTTGTCCCGTTCCCCTGAGAAGCCGCCCGATCCGGCTTTACGGCAGTTGCCTCCAACTTTGCCTCCAAAAAATCTGAGTTAGCGACCCGCCTGCATTAAATCGGATTACGTGGCCAATGTCGCTGGCTGCGCGAAAAAACATGCGGTGACGCTGTTTGAACGATCAGATGCCCTCAAACTTTGCCTTCGGCCCCCACATCGACCAGGAGGGAGGAGGTGACCGAGAGATGAGGATCCAGGAGACGGCAGCGATCATCCCCGCGGACAGCGTCGCCAAGGGCGGCTGAGCGGCAGGTCGGCGGCGCGTCGCAGCCCGGACGGCGGCGCGCCGCGCTTTCGCGCATGATCCGCGGCCCGGCGAGCTCGCGGCCGGCCCGAGGTGGGAGGCGAACGTGCCCAGAGTCGTTCCCATTGGTGGAATCACATGACTCAAACGAGCGATTCTTCGTTACACAGACGTCCAACTGCGCAAAACTGCCCGATCAATGAACCGACGCCGACCGAATCGCATAGATCAGCGCTTGGTGAGAGCGCTGGGTCATCCGCTCCGGGTAAAGATCCTCGAAGTCGTCCAACTTCGCAATGCCAGCCCGAGCGAGCTCACCGATCTCCTCTCCGCGCCGCTCGGCAACGTCGCCTACCACGTGCGCGTGCTGGAGAAATGCGGCTGCATCGAGCAGGTCGCGACGGCGCGCCGGCGCGGCGCGGTCGAGCACTACTTCCGCGCCCGCCCGCGCTCCTACATCGGCCACCAGGACTGGCGCAAGGTCCCGCGGTCGCTGCGCGACGCGGTCACCGGCTCGGCCCTGGGGACGTTCTTCGACCGCGCCGCCGACGCGCTCGAGTCGGGGACGATGGACTCCCACGACGACACGACGCTGAACTGGATGCCGATGGCCGTCGACGAGGCCGGCTGGGCCGAAGTCGCCGCCGTCTTCCAGGCGGCCGCCAACCGGCTCGAGGCGATCCACGCGCTCTGCCGCAAGCGGATGGACCTGAGCGGCGAGGAGGCGACGCCGCTGGTGGTCGGGATGGCGGCCTTCGAGCCTGCGCCCGACGGCTGGGCCCCGGGCGACGGGGTGGTCGAGATGGGCAGCGCCGCGACCAACGGCAACGGCGCCGCCGAGGCCGACCGGGTCGGCGAGGAGGACGGCACGGCCGGATAGTCACCGAGGCGGTCGACAGAGGTTCACGGCGTCACCAGAGGGCGGCGTGGGACTCCATCACGCCGAGCCCCTCGCGCAGGTCGAGGCCGTCGAGGGAGCCGGTGAAGCTGCCGAAGCGGTGGCGATAAGAGGAGCGGACGAGGAGGAAGTTGTCGTCGCGGACGCGTTCGGCCTCGCCGCTGAAGCCGAGTCGCCCGCCGTCGGCGAAGCGGACCCCGTCGAGGGCTTCGAAGGCGACGCGGGCGGGCTCGTGGGGCTTGCCGTCGACCCAGATCGCGCGCTCGCTCTTCTCGGCCGGGTCGTTGATGCCCTCGACCAGGTTCCAGGCGAGGGGGCGGCCGTCGCTCGTCGTCCCGACGCCAGCCGACCAGCGCCAGCTGGTGTGCCGCGCGTGGTAGCCCGCCGATTCGTCGTCGACCCCGAAGCCGTCCAGCTCCAACCGGCGCCCGGGGACCTCGACCTGGCCGCTCATCGGTACCCCTGCGCGCTTGCGAGTCCATCCCCAGCCCTCGCCGCTGGGGCAGATCGATTCGATCGGCTCGGCCTCGCCGAGGCGTAGCTCGGCGTGGAGGCCCGCCGCGTCGATTGTGAGGAGGGGGCCGTCGAAGGCGACCTCGCGGCTGCCGGGCCGCAGCACCGTGTGGGCGAGTTCGCGGTTTCGCTCGCGGTCCCAGAGGACCCAGAAGGAGGTGCCCGCCGGGCCGACCTCGGCCCTCGCCGCGCAGAGCATCACCGCCTCGCCGTAGAAGCCGACGTAGCGCCAGCGCTTGCGCAGCCCGCCGTCGCAGCGAAGGGGCATCGGCCCGGGAGGGAGGGGCAGGTCGGGGTGGTCGCGGTCGCCGGGACCGCGCCATGGAATGCTGTCACTCGCCATCGTCGCAACCTACCCGGCCGGCACGCATCCGCCCTTGGGTTCTACTCTCGCGTGATGGCCCAGGCAATTCAGATCGTCGGCGCGCTCGTCATCCTCGCCGCTTTCGCCGCCAGCCAGCTCGGCGAGCTGGAGACCGATTCGCGGCTCTACCTGCTGTTGAACCTGGTCGGCTCGACGGTGCTGGCGATCCTCGCCGTGATCGAAGGCCAGATCGGCTTCATCCTGCTCGAGGGCGTCTGGGCCCTCGTCTCCGGCTGGAGCCTCTTCGTGATCCTCGGCGAAGAAGCCGGGCCGAGCGCTTAAGCGGCTGCGGCCCCTTGGGGGGCCTCAGCCGGGGTTGGCGGTTTCGATCAGGCGCTCGGCGAGTTTCCGCATCCCCAGTTCGAGCGCCGCTTTCGCGGCGCCCTCCCAGTCGGTCTCCCGATCCGGGGGTGGATCGACGCCGGCGTCGCGCAGGGTGGCGATGTCCTTGAAGGCGAGCAGGTCCTCGCGCCCTTCGATCAGCGCCGCGCGTAGTTTCGGCCGCCGCTCGCGCACGGCGGAGTCGAGGATCGCCTCCAGCGAGCCGTGCTCGCGCAGCAGCTCCGCCGCGGTCTTCGGCCCGACTCCCTTCGCCCCCGGCAGGCCGTCGGCCGGGTCGCCGCGCAGGGCGATGAAGTCGGGCACCTGCTCGGGGTCGACGCCGTAGCGCTCGCGCACCCCGTCGGCGTCGACTTCTTCGGCCCCTTTGCCGCCGGTCCGCACGTAGAGGACGGTGATCCCCGGCGCCGCGCACTGGAACATGTCGCGGTCCCCGGTCATGATCAGCGCCGTGCCGCCCGCCGCCGCCTCGCGGCGCGCCAACGTGCCGAGCACGTCGTCGGCCTCGAGGTCGGGCGTCGTCGCCACCGTCCACCCGAAGGCCTCGAAGAACGGCCCGCCGAGGGTGAACTGGTCGGGCAGCTCGTCCGGCATCGCCTCGTCGCGCTCGGCGTGGTAGGCAGGGTAGAGCTCGGTCCGGTAGGCGGCGGCGTCAGGGCCGAAGCAGAGGACGACGGCGCGCGGCCGGTGCAGCTCGATCTCTCGCAGCACCAGGTTCGCCGTTCCCAGCAGCGCGTTGACCGGCTGCCCGTCCGGGCCGGTGATCGTCTTCGGCAGCGCGTAGAAGGCGCGGAAGAGCATCGAGGGCGCGTCGACGACGAGGAGGGGACCGGCCATGCGCGCAGCCTAGTGGTGTGACCGGCAACGTTGCCAGGGTTCTGGCGAGACTCAGGGGTCGGCGGGCAAGGACGCAGGGAGCCTGAGTAGCAGCGCTACTCAGGCGACCGAGGACGCCGCCCGACGATCATCT
>JAFDWF010000049.1 GCA_018268575.1 Actinomycetota bacterium | reverse complement strand
GCTGCGGAACTCGCGCATCGAGAAGGGCTTGGTGATGTAGTCGTCGGCGCCGACCTCGAGGCCGGCGACCTTGTCGGACTCCGAGCCCTTCGCGGTCAGCATGATGATCGGCACCTGGCTGCGGGCGCGCAGCTCGCGGCAGACTTCGACCCCGTCGCGGCGTGGCAGCATCAGGTCGAGGACGACCAGGTCGAAGCGGCCTTCGTCGAAGCGCTGCAGGGCTTCGGTGCCGTCGAGCGCCGAGGTGACGTGGTAGCCCTCCTTGCGCAGCGGGTAGCTGAGCAGCGTCTGGATCGACTGCTCATCGTCGACGAGGAGTATGCGGGCCGACCCATTTGCCACGCTAAGAAGGGTAAACCGCCTCGGAACGCGAACGTACCTGGAGTGCCCTTGAGTCGACCGGACACACGTCCGGATCATGGCTTGGACACATGTGCGACTACCCGAAACTAAGGATCTAACTGGGCAGGCCGATAATGAACTCGATGAAGGCAACGGAACTGAAGAACCTCGTTGAAACCGGCAGCTACAAGCCGGATCCGTCCAGCGTGGCCAGCGCGATGCTGCGGCGCCGGGGCGTGCGCGAGCTGCTTACCGGTGCCTACGCGAGCGCAGCTGATCGAAGCCGCGGCTCGGCAGGGCTTCGCCACCGCGCCGCCTGATCTCGGCGCGCGGCCCCGGGCCGTCCGTCGCCTCGACCTTCCCGATCACCGTCAGTGCCAGCCCCGTGCGGGCGAGCGCCTCGCGGGCGGCGGCGACTGCCGCGGGGGGGAGCGCCGCGAGCAGCTCGTAGTCCTCGCCGCCGGAGACGGTGAGCTCGAGCGGGTCGCGGCCGACCGCGGCGGCGACCGCGGCGACGCCGGCGGCGATCGGGAGCGCCTCGGCGTCGATCGCGAGGCGCGCACCGCTCGCCGTGGCGAGGTGACCGGCGTCCCCGGCGAGCCCGTCGGAGACGTCGATCATCGCCGTCGCTCCGGCGGCGGCGAGCGATCGGCCGGCGTCGAGGCGCGGGGTGGGGTCGAGCTGGCGCGCGCGGAGGGCGTCGGCGGCGGCCGCGTCGAGGGCCTCCGCGCCCTCCTCGGAGGCGGTCGCCACGAGCCCGGCGTCCTCGAGCAGCAGCAGCCCCGCCGCGGCGCCGCCGAGCTCGCCGGTCACCACCAGGGCGTCGCCGGCGCGGGCGCCGGCGCGGGTGACGAGGTCCTCGGGGCGGGCCGCGTGGCCGACCACGGTCACCGTCACGGTGAGCGCGGGGGCGCGGGTCAGGTCTCCCCCGGCCAGGGTCGTCCCGGTCGCCTGGGCGACCTCGACCAGGCCCTCGCCGAGCTCCAGCAGCTCCTCCTCGCCGATCTCCTCGGGGGCGCCGAGGACGACGTAGGCCTCGCCCGGCTCCGCCGCCATCGCGGCAAGGTCCGACAGCGCGGTCGAGATCGCCTTGCGGCCGATCTGGCGCAGCGAGGCGGTCTGGCGGCGGAAGTGGACCCCCTCGACCAGCGCGTCGACCGAGGTCGCCGTCGCCCCGCCGGGCACGCTGACCGCCGCATCATCGCCGCTGCCGAGCCGTACCCGCGAGCCAGGTTCGGGCAGCCGCTCGCGCAGCTTGGCCAGCAGCTCGAACTCGCCCATCGGCTGACTATCCCAGAACGTCACTAATCTCAGGGGGAGTGGAGCGACGGCCACCACTCCTCCACCGACTAGGTGACGCAGGGGCTCGAATCGGGACCAGACCGCCCCGCAGCAAGAGGGTGCGGCTGGCCTTGCAGATCGGGCTCGCGGTCGTCGTCTTCGGCTTCCTCGTCCTGACCGTCATCGACCAGTGGTCGGAGATCCAGAACGAAGGCGTCCACTTCGACGTCTTCTGGCTGATCCCGGCGCTCATCATCCTGCCCTTCTACTTCGTCTTCAGCGCCTACGGCTGGGATCTGATCCTGCGCAGCCTCGGCTACCGGATCGGCTTCGGGCAGGCGCAGGTCGCCTGGGGGCAGCCGCTCCTGGCGCGCTACGTGCCGGGGAGCATCCTCTACGTGCTCGGGCGGGTGCTGCTGTCGGAGCGGGCCGGGGTGCCGCGCCGCATCTCGCTCGCCTCGATCGTCTACGAACAGGCGATCTCGGCCACCTCGGCGATCGTCGTCGCCGCCTACTTCATCATCAGGCACCCCGATCTGCAGGGCTATCCGGAGCGCTACGCGGTGCTGTTGCTGATCCCGGCGGCGATCGCGATCCTCCACCCGCGCGTCTTCGGCCCGCTCTCGGCGAAAGCGCTGCGCGCCTTCGGGCGCGACCCGCTGCCGGTGGTGATGTCGCTGCGCGACGTGGTCGGGCTGATCGTCTACTACTCGCTGAACTGGATCGTGATCGCGTTCGGGATCTACGCGGTGGCCCGCTCGGTCACCTACATCCCCTACAGCGACATCCTGCTGGTCGGGTCGGCGCAGGCGATCGGCTATTTCGCCGCATTGGTGACGCTGGTCGCGCCGGCCGGGCTGGGGGTGCGCGACGCGGCGTTCGCCTGGGCGGTGAAGGCAGCGCTGCCGGGGCGGAGCTTCGCGGTCGGCTCGCTGATCTCGATCGCCGTGCGCGGCGTCACCACGGTGGCCGAATTGATCTACGTCGGCGCGGTGACCGCGATCGGCCGGCGCCAGGGCTGGACGATCCACACCGGCATCCTCCACCCCTCGCCGGAGGAGCAGAAGGAGATGGACACCGAGGAACAGCGCGCCGCCCACTCGCCGGAAATCCTCTGAGGCGAGCGCGGCGAGCGCCGGGAGCCCAGCTGGCCCGCAGGTGCGTTCGCAGTTTCCCTCAATAGTTGTGGCCAACTGCGAACTCACTGGTCTGGGGCGCGGTTAGAGCGGGATGCGGGCGCCGAGCTGGTAGGCGGTGAGGGCGAGGAGGAGGAAGGCGAGAGTGCGGTCGCGGGCGACGGCGGCGAGGGGCAGCGGCCAGATCAGGTACCAGGGTAAGAGCCAGGAGGTGGCGAGTAGGAGGCCGGTCCCGGCCCAGGCGGCGGCGCGGATCCAGTCGGCGCCGCGCCAGGTCCAGGCGAGCAGCCAGGCGAGCGCCGCGGCGAAGATCGCCAGCGCCGCCACCCGCACCGCCGCCTCGTCGATCCCGGTGAGGCGGGCGAAGGTGGTCGGGATCGACAGGTGGCTCGTCTTCCCCTGGTGTTCCCCGGCGAGCCCGAGGGCGTGCAGCCACTCCCAGCCGAAGGCGAGGTAGGCGGCGACGCCGATCGCGACCGCCGCGACCGCCGCCCCGCTGGCAAGCCTGTTGACGGGCCGAAAACTCCAGACATGGTGGAGTTTTCGGCCCATCAACATCTGGGGTTGGGACGAAGGCGGGCTGGGGGCGCGCGACGGTGTGGCGGAGCTCGCGCGGGAGTCGCGCAGGGTGGTGAGGAGGGCGAAGGGGGCGACGAAGAGGGACGAGGACTTGATCGCGGCGCTCGCGAGGAGGGCGGCGCCGGCGCTCGCCTCGCGGCGGACGAGGAGGGCGGCGACGCCGATCGTCGCCAGCAGCATCGCCAGGCCGTCGTTGTGGGCGCCGCCGACGACGTGGACCAGCACCAGCGGGTTGAGGGCGACGAAGGCGGCGGCCTGGGCCGGGTCGACGCCGCGCCAGGCGGCGAGGCGCGAGGTCACCCAGGCGAGGCCGAGGACCGAGATCGCCGCCACCGCCTTCAGCACCGCGACCGCCAGCCAGATCGGCAGCCAGGCGAGCGGATAGGTGGCGAGCGTGAAGAGCGGCCCGTAGGCGCTCGGGGTTTCGGTCCAGGTGACGTGGGCGAAGGCGGGGTCGGTGGGGACGGCGTCGGGGGCGTTGACGTAGGGGTCGAGGCCGTGCCTCACCCCGAGCCGGGCGTAGTCGAGGTAGCTGAAGGCGTCGTGGGAGAGCAGCACCGGGGCGCAGGCGAAAGCGAGCACCGCGACGACGATCAGCGCGCCGACGACGCGGCCCCCGAGCCGCGGCGCTGTCGCGAGCACGCCGAGGTAGGCGAGGAACCCCGCCCAGATCAGGCCGTAGGCAAGCCCCGCGTCGATGCGCCGCTACCCGCCGCCGAGGGTCGCACGGTACCTGGAGGCTCGGCGCGTGACGGCGGTCATTTGCCGCCCGCGGCCTTGCCGCCGCCCACGCCGGGTTCGGGGCCGCCGTCCTCGGCCGGCAGCGGTGGCACCGGGGCGGGTTCCTGGCCGACGCCGGGGGCGTAGGCGTTGGGGTCGTAGCCGCCGACCGAGTTCTGGCCGGGGAGTTCTTCGCCGGCTTCGCCCCCCGCGCTCGCGCCGCCGTGGCGTTGCTTCGACTTCGCGCCCCCGCTCCCCGGCGGGGCGGCGGTGAACTCGCCGTAGCCCGGGCCCCATTCGATTTCTTCCTTCGGTTGGTGGAATCGGTCGCACGGGACCCCTGCGTTGGCGTAGAGGGAGTGCCAGATTTCGGCCGGGAAGGTGCCGCCGAAGACGATGATCCCGTGGACGTCGACCATCGAGATCGCGTTCGATTCGGGGTAGCCGACCCAGACCGCGGTCGCGAGGTTGGGCTGGTAGCCGGAGAACCAGGCGTCGGTGTATTCGTCGGTGGTCCCGGTCTTGCCCGCCTGGCCGACGCAGCCGGTGTAGGCGGCGGTGCCGGTCCCTTCGGTGATGTTGTCGCGCAGCAGGCGGGTCACCTGCCAGGCGACGGCCGGGCTCAGGACCCGCTTCGGCTGCGGCCCCTGCGGGCGTTCGACCCGGCCGCCGGGGAGGACCACCTTGGCGATCGCCACCGGGCGGTGGCGCACGCCCCCCGACGCCAGCGTCGCGTAGGCGTCTGATAGTTCCAACGGGCTGACCCCGTACTTGAGCCCGCCGATCCCTTCCGCCGGCAGCCCCTGGAGGTGGGTGGTGATCCCCATCGACTTCGCCGTCGCGGCGACGTTCTGCGGCCCGACGTCGAGGTCGAGCTGGGCGAACACGGTGTTGTCGGAGGTGACCGTCGCCTGCTTCAGGTTGATCGTCCCCTGGTAGCCCTCGTCGGCGGTGTGCACTTCCCAGTGTCCCCACTGCGGCAGGTTCAGGTCCAGCGGCTTCGATTCGTAGTAGGTCGTGTAAGGGTCGATGCCCTGCTTGATCGCGGTGGTGAGGACGAAGGCCTTGAAGGTCGAGCCCGGCTGGCGGTGCCCCTGCGCCGCCAGGTTGAACTGGTCGGTGGCGTAGTCGGTGCTGTCGACCATCGCCCGGATGTCGCCGTTGCGGGGATCGATCGAGACCAGGGCCGCCGCCGGGTCGGTCGGTTCGTAGAGCGCTTCGGCGATCGCCGCGCGGCCGACCCGCTGCAGCTCCGGGTCGAGCGTGGTGTGGACCTGGAGGCCGCCGCGGCGCACCTCTTCGGCGCCGTAGTGCGCGATCAAGAGGTGTTCGACGTAGTCGAAGAAGTAGGGCTCGCGGTGGGCGAAGTAGTGACCAGGGGAAGGACTCAGCTCCAGATCACGCTTTTCGAGTTGGCGCGCCCGCGCCGGCACCAGGTAGCCGAGCTTCGCCATCTTCTGCAGCACCTCGTTGCGGCGCGCCTTTGCCGCCCGGGGGTTGAGCAGCGGGTTGTATTCGGAGGGCGCCTGGGGGAGGCCGGCCAGCAGCGCCATCTGCCCGACGCCGAGCTTCCAGACCGGCTTGCCGAAGTAGATCTGCGCTGCCGCCCCGACCCCGACCATCGTCGACCCTTCGACGGTCCCGTAGGTCGCGGTGTTCAGGTACTGGCCGAGGATCTGCCGCTTCGAGTGGTGTTCGGAGTACTCGAGCGCCAGCTTCGCTTCTTCGATCTTCCGTTCGAGCGTCTTCTTCGGGTGCGCGATGCAGAGGTTGCGGACCAGCTGCTGGGTGATCGTCGAGCCGCCCTCCACCGCTTCGCCCGCTTCCAGGTCGGTGACCGCGGCGCGCAGGATGCCGAGCGTGTCGAGTCCGCCGTGATGGTAGAAGCGCTGGTCCTCGATCGCCACCGTCGCCAGCTGCAGCTTGCGCGGCAGCTTGGCGAGCTTCACCGGGGCGCTCGCTTCCGCCGAGACGATCGCGCCGAGGCGCTCGCCGTCGGCCGCGTAGATCACCGAGTTCCCGTGTTTCTCGGCCTGCCTGCAGCTGGCCAGGGAGGGCGCGTCGGCGGCCACGTTCAGTACCCACGTGGTCACCCCGATCACGGCTACCGCGATCAGCACGAGGAGGACCCCGGCGACGATCGCCACCTTGCTGCCGATGCTCCCGCGACGCCGCTGCCGACGCCGACCCCGCTGCGTCATCGCCAGAGCCTACGGCCCGCTGGTACGTTCGCACTTTCCCACACTGGTTGTGGGGAACTGCGAACGCACGGGTTGGGCGCTCAGGCGGTGGTGTCGGCGCCCGAGTGGTTGTGGACGATGCCCGCGACCAGCAGCTGGTTGGGGATCACCACGCGGCTGCCGTCGCCGGGGTCGACGTAGGTGTAGGAGAGCGTGATGTCGGCGACGCGGCCCTCGCGTTCTTCGAAGCTGATCCGGTCGCCGATCCGGATCGGCTGGGTGATCGCGATCAGGATCCCGGCGATCACGTTGGAGATCGTGTTCTGGGCGGCGAAGCCGATGATCAGCCCGAGCACCGCGGTCGAGGCGAAGATCCCGGCGGCCAGCTTGCCCAGCGAGGTGAACTGGGCGAGGACGATCGCGGCGACCACCAGGAAGGCGGCGAGCAGCAAGAGCCGGCGCAGGATCGTCAGCCGGGTCCTCGTCCCGCGGGAGACCTGTGAGACTTCCGGCGCCATGGAGGCCAACCTAGCCGGCGGCACCGTCGCCAAATCGGAGCGTTCCTTCCCCTATGCGAACTGGGGGCCATGGGCGGCGATCCTCGGGGTGCTCGCGGCGCTCGCGGTCGGGATCTTCCTCAGCACCCCGGCGCTGATCGTCGGCGCCCAGGAAGGGAAGATCGAAGCGCGCCTCCCGCCGAGCTTCACCGGCGCCACCAGCTTCGACAAGGGCGACGCGACGGCGATCGCGGTCGACCCGGCGAGCTCGCGGCTCTACGCCGACCACGAAGACGAAGTGCGGGTCTTCGGCGCGCGCGGGGCGGAAATACCGGGAGCGAAGATCGAAGGGCTCGAAGACTCGCACGGGCTGGCGGTCGGTCCGCTCGGCCGCACCCTGCTCGTCTCCGAAGCGGGGCCGGGCCGGATCGTCAGCTTCGCCACCGCCGGCGCCAAGGCGGGCAGCGCGGTCGGCGTCATCGACGCGAAGGGCCTCCCGCGGGCGCTGTCGCGGTTCGAACCCGAACGCCTCGCCGTCTTCCCCGGCAGGTTCGGGGCGCTCTTCGCGATCGACACCGGCGACGACCAGGTCCTGCGGCTGGACTCCGCGGGCAAGTTCAGCGGCCGCCTCGAGGTCGGCGCGAGCCCCGCCGGCTCCTTCGACTTCGGCGTCAACGACAACGACGTCGCCGTCCAGTCGGTGCACGGTGCGCGCGGCTACGGTGACACCTACGTCCTCTCCGGCAAGGGCGACGGCACCGTCTGGGCGTTCTCCCCGTCGCGCCGCTTCCTCTGGGAACTGAAGCCCGGATCGGGCGACGAATTCGCCGCGCTCACGGTCGATTCCGCCGGCGACCTCTGGATCGCCGAACCGGGCGGCGACGCCTACGAATACGGCTCCTCTCCCGGCGGCCACGTCGCCCCGACCCGCACCGGGCGCAAGATCGAGGCCGGCGACGAAGTCTCGGCCATCGCCTTCTCCGGCGGCCACCTCTTCGTCGCCCGCGAACTCGACAACTCGCTCGACACGCTCGGCAACGTCCTCTCCCAGATCGCCACCGCGCTCGGCTTCCTGCTGGTGCCGATGGCGCTCGCCGCGATCAAAGGCGCGAAGGGCCCGCGGGAGATCGGCCGGCGCCTCGGCCTGCGCGCCTTCCGGCCCGCGGCGCTGAAGTGGATGGGGCTGACCGTCGTCCTCTACCTCGCCTTCAACGTCTTCTACTCGGCGGTGATCACCGAACCGCACCAGCAGGACATCGCCAAGGGCTTCGGCGCGATCCCGGTGCAGATCCTGCTGATCGTGGTCGCCGCCCCGGTGACCGAGGAGATCTGCTTCCGCGGCATGCTCTTCGGCGGCCTGCGGGAGAAGCTGCCGCGGATCGCGGCGGCGCTGATCTGCGGGCTGATCTTCGGCGCCCTGCACGCGATCACCGGGATCACCGCGGTGCCGCCGCTGATCGTCTTCGGCTTCCTGCTGGCGCTGCTCTACGAGCGGACCGGCTCGATCGTGCCGGGGATGCTGCTGCACATCCTCAACAACATCGTCGCGCTGTCGAGCCAGTAGGATTTCGGCGTGATCCGCCGCCTCGCCCTCGCCGTCGGAGTCACCGTGCTCCTGGCGGTGCCCGCCACCGCGGCCGCCGCGCCCGGCAAGGAAGCCGGCCAGGGTCAGAAGCAGGCCAAGGCGGAAGTCCCGAAGGCGACGGTGAAGATCGACGTCGGTGGCCTCAGCGGCGGCAAGGCGACGATCTTCGACACGGTGCCGGTGACCGGCACGGTCTCGCCCTACGTCGAAGGCCAGCACGTCGAAGTCACCTTCTACCTGAACGGCAAGCAGCTGCTGAGTCGCCAGGTCCAGATCCAGCCGGGGCCGAACGAAACCGGAACCTTCGAATCGAGCGTGGTGGTCAAGGAAGGCGGCAAGTACGCGGTCGCCGCCAAGCACGTGGCGACCCCGAACCTGGGCGGCGACTCGACCGTGCGCAAGAGCTGGACGGTCAGCTTCCCGAAGCTGAACCCGGGCGAATGCAGTGACGTCGTCGCGGCCTTCAAAGGGCACCTGGCGAAGATGGGCTACGTCAGCGGCGGCGGCAATTGCTTCACCGCGCGGCTCGGTCGCGAGGTGCTCGCCTACCGCAAAGTCAACGACATGGATCGGACCCAAAAGGCCGGCCAGGGGCTGGTCAAGTCGGTCTTCGAAGGCAAGGGCGGCTACCACGTCAAGTACCCCGACGCCGGCGAACACGCCGAGGTGCCGCTCGCCAAGCAGGTCCTGGTGCTGATCAAGGACGGCAAGCCGTTCGCGATCTATCCGGTCTCGACCGGCAAGCCCTCGACCCCGACGATCACCGGCCACTACAGCTTCTACCGCCAGGAACCGGGCTACAACTCGGAGGGGATGTACTACTCCTTCTACTGGCACAACGGGTACGCGGTCCACGGCTACGCCGAAGTGCCGAACTACGCCGCCAGCCACGGCTGCGTGCGGACCTTCATCGCCGACCAGCCGCGGATCTACGAACAGCTTCACTTCGGCGAGTCGATTTTTGTTTTCTAAGTGACCAACCTCGAGGCGGCCAAGGAGACCCTGCTCGCTGAACTGCGCGAGCACTCGCTGGTGATCGGGGAAGTGACGCTGGCCAGCGGGGCGGTGGCGCAGTACTACGTCGACGCGCGGCGGACGCTGATGCGGCCGGGCGGCTTCCGGGCGGCGGGGGAGCTGATCGCGGCGGCGGCGCACGAGGTCGGCGCGACCGCGGTCGGCGGGCCGGCGACGGCGGCGATCCCACCCTCCTGTGCGCCGCTCGCGGTGCCCACCGGGGACGACCTGGTCGCCTTCTTCGTCCGTGGCGAGAAGAAGGACCACGGCCTGCAGCGCTGGGTCGAGGGCCCGGTCGAGCCGGGGGTGAGATGCCTGGTCGTCGAGGACACCGTGACCACCGGCGGCTCGACCGCGAAGGCGATCGAGCGCTGCCGCGAGGAGGGGTTGGAGATCGCCGGCGTCCTCGCCGTCGTCGACCGGCTGGCGGGCGGGGCGGAGCGGATCGAAGCGGCCGCCAGGGCGCCCTACCGGGCGCTCTGCACGATCGACGAGATCTACCCCGAGCGGCCCGACCGCGGTTAGGCGCTCCGCGTGTCCGCCGAGCCCGATGCCGTCGAGATCCGCGTCGTCGCCTGCCTGGTCGAGAAGCAGCGGACGACGCCGGATGTCTACCCGCTCTCGCTGAACGCGCTGCGCCTGGCCTGCAACCAGTCGACGAACCGCGACCCGGTGGTCGACTACGACGAGGCGACGGTCTCCGAGGCCCTGCGGCGGACCGCCTTGCGGGGCTGGACGCGGCTGACCAGCGGCGCCGGCTCGCGGGCGCGCAAGTACCGCCACCTCTTGGACGACGCGCTCTCCGTCGACCCCGCCGAGCTGGCGGTGCTCACGGTGCTGATGCTGCGCGGCGCCCAGACCCCGGGCGAGCTCAAGGGACGGACCGAGCGGCTCGAGGGCTTCGCCGACCTGGCCGCCGTGCAGGCGGTGCTCGAGCGCCTGATCGAACGCGGCTACGTGATCCGCCACCCGCGCCGGCCAGGCCAGAAGGAGGACCGCTACGAGCAGGTGCTCGGCGGCGACGATGCGGTGGAGCTGGTCGACGACCCGGCCGCCGAGCCGCGGTCGTCCTTAGGCCCGGCGGACCCGTCGGTTGCTGACGAGACGGCGCGGCTCGATCGGCTAGAAGCGGACCTGTTGGAGCTCAAAGGCGAGATCGCGCGGCTGCGCGAGGCGCTCGGCGACTGAAGCGGCTCCCGCCGCGCCTAGCGCGCTTCGCGCGCGGTCTGGCGCCGGGCCGCGGCCGATTCGAGCGGCACGCCCGCCGTCCGCCGTCCGCCCGGAATCGATGCGATCAGCTGCGTGCGCAGCCTGCCGCGTTCGGTCAGGAGCTGGCGGCCGCCCGTGGTGAGGGGCAGCACGAAGCGGTGCCAGCTGGCGCCCTTCAGGTGGAAGGTGCGTTGGCCGATCGAGCGGGTCACGGAGTGGATGCGCGGCGGCTTGCGGCGGCGCGGGGTAACCACCCTGAAGGTCGTGCGCAGGCCGAGGTGCCCCGGGCATTCGGTGCCGCTGGGGAATTCGCAGGTGACGTTGACGGCGATCCCGGAGCGGGTCGCGCGCAGGCCGGAGAGGGTGATCGCGACCGGGATCGTCGTTGTCTTGCAGCCGAGCAGGCGGTTGCCGCCGAGCGCAACGTTGAGCGCGTAGACGCAGATCGGCTGCGGGCCGGACTTGATCGTCACCAGGCTGGTGTCGAAGCCGTGGTTCGGCCCCGCCACCTTGTGGGTGAGGGCGACGTCGGGCCGCGCCTGGTTGGCGATCTGGCCCAGTTCGTAGGTTTCGACCCCCTTCTGGCCTTCGCGCCCGCCGACGACGACGTTGATCGCCAGCGCTTCGGTCGGCGCGTCGGGGTCGAGCGCCCAGCCTTTGACCCGCACCTGGCCCTTGGCCGGGGCGCCGGTCAGTTCGAGCGAGCCGATCGGGTCCGATTCGCCGACCGGCGGCGTGCCGAGGCCGACCGTGGCGCCGTCGACGTAGTCGCTGTCGATGTTGATCGTGACGCCGCCGTAGGTGTCGTTGTGGCCGCCGCGGTACTGGTGGATGCGCTGGTGGTTGGCCCAGGCGGTCGAGGGGACCACGGGGCTGAGCGTGTTTTCCTGGTTGTTCCATTCGGCGATCCAGATGTCGTCGGGGAGCGGCCGGCCGCTGCCGACCTGGCGCCCGAGATCGGCGATCCCGGAGCCGCCCGAGGAGTAGACGCCGGACTGGTAGCCGAGGGCGTGCAGGGTGTTGGTCCAGGCTTCGAGGAAGGTGAGGACCGCGGTGGTCGCGCTGGTGGTCGGCGAGTAGGACTCCATGTCGAAGTAGATCGGGCTGCCGGCGCCGATCCCGATCGCGGTTGCGTCGGCGACTGCGTCTTCGGCCGCCGCCTGCCCCTGCGAGGCTGCCGCGACCGCCGTCATCTTGGCGCAGCTGCCGCAGCTCGAGGTGGTCGCCTGCAGGCCGACGTAGGTGGGGATCAGGTGCCAGCCCGCGGTGGTCTGGGCGCTGACCCAGCTGGAGCTGAGGTTGGGTTGCGCGCAGGCGCTGTTTTCGCCGCCGATGTAGATGCCGACGCCGCGGAAGGGCGATTCGCCCCAGGCCGCCATCGCGCTGGTCGAGGGGGTGGCGCAGGTGTCGAAGCCGAGGCCGGTGAAGATCGAGCCGCCGACCGAGGCGGTGGCGATGGCGCGGCTGGCGCGCGCGCGGCTCCCGTGCGCGGCGCCGGTGCGGGCGCGGGAGAGCGCCCCGCGGGCGAGCGCCCGGGCGAGCGCCGCCCCGCGGAGCCTCGCCACGCCGGAGAGCGCCCGCGAGTCGCCGCTGATCCGCCCGCCGCCCGCGCCGATCACGATCGCCCGCCGCTTGCCGAGCAGCGGCCCGGCCGGGCAGCGCTGTTCGGCCGAAGGCCCGCCGAGGTAGACGACGCGGCGGTCGAGCCGCACGCAGGCGTGCGAGCCGGGGGCGACGCGGACCACCCGGTAGCCCGGCGGCACCTGGACCGCGCGGCCGCCGAAGTGGACGGTCCGCGCCCTGGCCGCCTCGGCCCGCGCGGAGTCCGCCGCCGCCGCCAAGGCGGCGATCAGGAGGAAGGCGCCCAGGAGAAGGTGGGCAGGAAGGCGTTTGCCGGGTCCGGAGATCACAGGCCTCAGGGATTAAACGGGTCAAGGGCGCCGAAGTTGCTCCCACCCGGTTACCGGCAAGCCAGATTGCCGGTCGTGCCCCGGGGCGCCGCCTCGCTCAGGGCGTCGGCGACCGACGCAGGCCGCCGATCCCGAGCGAGCCCTCGCCGGGCGGCTCGCCCTCGTCCCCTGCCCTCGCCGCGTCCTCACCCTCGCTCTCTGCGGGCGCGGCCGGCGCCGGGTCGTCGAGGAAATCGGCGCTGGGGACGAAGAAGAGGTTGCCGGTGTGCGCGGTGGAGAAGTCGAGGATGCGGTCGTGGGCGGCCGGCGCCTTGCCGAGGAACATGTTCTCCAGCATCTGCTCGGTGACCGCGGGGGTGCGCGCGTAGGCGATGTAGAAGGTGCCGAACTCGTTCGAGCCGATCCGGCCGAACGGCATGTTGAGGCGCACGATCTGCAGCTCCTCGCCGTCCTCGTCCTCGATCACGTTGAGCGCCAGGTGCGAGTCGGGCGCCTTGTCCTCGTCGGCGAACTCGACGTCGTCGAGCTTGGTGCGGCCGAACGCCGCCTCCTGCTGCTCGACCGTGAGCGCGTTCCAGGCCTCGAGGTCGTGGCTGTACTTCTGCACGATCACGTAGCTGCCGCCGGCGAAGCCCGGGTCCTCCTCGCCGACCAGCACCGCCGCCCTCGCCGCGCTCCCCTCCGGGTTCTCGGTCCCGTCGACGAAGCCGAGCAGGTCGCGCTCGTCGAACGATTTGAAGCCGTGGACCTCCTCGACCACCCGCAGCCGCGGACCGAGGCGCTCGCCGATCAGCCGCGCCAGCTCGAAGCACAGGTCGAGCCGCTCGGCGCGGATGTGGAAGAGGAGGTCGCCGGCGCTCGCGGGCGCCGTGTGTCGGGCGCCGCGCAGCTCCCGGAACGGGTGCAGGCCGGCCGGGCGCGGCGCGCCGAAGGCGCGGTCCCAGAGATCCGATCCGATGCCGACCACGCAGCTCAGCCGCGCCTCAGGCGCCCGGAAGCCGACCGACCGCCGCAGCCCGCCAAGGTCGGGCAGCAGGTCCACCACCGCCTCCTCGCCGCCCGGGTCGACGCAGACGGTGAGGAAGATCGCCGACTCGGTGATCGGCGCGAGGATGTCCTGGGGCTCCGGCATGGGCGGCTGGCCTGCCGACTTATAGCGCCCCCGGGGAGCTCGCGAGGCGAGGCCGCGGCCGTTGGATCGGCCCTTTTGGCGCTGTATAACGAACTGGTGACGGTCGAGCTGACCGACAAGGGCCTCTCCCGCGATCAGGTGGTCGCGGTCGCCCGCGAGGGCGCCGAGGTCCGGGTCGGCGCCGCGGCGGTCGCGGCGATGGAGCGGGGCGCCGCGGTGGTCGCCGAGCTGGTCGCCTCAGACGAGCCGGTGTACGGGGTCTCGACCGGGTTCGGGGCGCTGGCGACGACGCCGATCCCGGCCGAGAAACGGGCCGAGCTGCAACGGGCGTTGGTCCGCTCGCACGCTGCCGGCATGGGGCCGGAGGTCGAGACCGAGGTGGCGCGGGCGCTGATGGTGCTGCGCGCCCGCAGCCTCTCGATCGGCTACTCGGGGGTGCGGCCGGTGGTCGCCGAGCAGATCGCGGCGCTCCTCAACGCCTCGCTGACCCCGGTGATCCCCGAGCACGGGTCGCTCGGCGCCAGCGGCGACCTCGCCCCGCTCGCGCATGCGGCGCTGCCGCTGATCGGCGAGGGCGTCGTCCGCGACGCCGCCGGCGAGCTCCGCGACGCGGCCGCGGCGCTGGCGGCGGCGGGGCTGGAGCCGCTCGAGCTGCGGGCCAAGGAGGGGCTCGCCCTGATCAACGGCACCGACGGGATCCTCGGCATGCTGGTGCTGGCGCTGGCCGACTTCGAGGGGCTGATGAAGGCGGCCGACGTCGCCGCCGCGCTCAGTGTCGAGGCGCTGCTCGGCACCGACCGCGCCTTCGCCGCCGACCTGATCGACCTGCGCCCGCAGCCGGGCCAGCGGGCGAGCGCCGCCAACCTGCGCCGCCTGCTCGCCGACTCGGAGGTCGTCGCCAGCCACCGGCACGGCGACCCCCGCGTCCAGGACGCCTACTCGCTGCGCTGCGCGCCGCAGGTCGCCGGCGCCGCGCGCGACGCGCTCGGCTACGCGGCCGGTGTCGCCGACGCGGAGCTGGTGTCGGCGATCGACAACCCGATGGTCCTCCCCGACGGCCGGGTCGAGTCGTGCGGGAACTTCCACGGCGCCCCGCTCGGGTTGGCCTGCGACCTGCTCTCGATCGCCGCCGCGGACGTCGGCGCGATCACCGAGCGGCGCACCGACCGCCTCCTCGACCCGGTCCGCTCGATGAACCTGCCGCCCTTTCTCGCCGAGGACGCGGGGGTCAACTCGGGGATGATGATCGCCCACTACACGCAGGCCGCGATGGTCGCCGAGAACCGCCGGCTCGCCGTCCCGGCGAGCGCCGACACGCTCTCGACCAGCGCCTCCCAGGAGGACCACGTCTCGATGGCCTGGGGAGCGGCGCGGAAGCTGCGCCAGTCGTTGGCGAACCTGCGGCGGATCCTCGCCGTCGAGATCAGCTGCGCGGTTCGCGGACTCGAGCTGCGCGAGCCGCTGCGGCCCGCCCCCGGCACCGCGGCGGCGCGCGACTGCCTGCGCGGGTCGGTGCCCGGCTTCGGGCCCGATCGCTGGCTCTCGCCGGAGCTTGCCGCGGCCGAGGAGCTGCTCGGGTCGGGCGCGCTTGTCGCCGCTGTCGAAGACGAGATCGGAGGACTGGAGTGAGCCGAGAGATCCACGCACCGCACGGGAGCGAGCTCTCCTGCAAGGGGTGGCCGCAGGAGGCCGCGATGCGGATGCTGATGAACAACCTCGATCCGGCGGTCGCCGAGCGCCCCGAGGACCTCGTCGTCTACGGCGGCACCGGCCGCGCGGCGCGCTCCTGGGAGGCCTTCGACGCGATCGTCCGCTCGCTGCAGGCGCTGGAGGGCGACGAGACGCTGCTGGTCCAGTCGGGCAAGCCGGTCGGCGCCTTCCGCACCCACGAGTGGGCGCCGCGCGTCCTGATCGCCAACTCCAACCTGGTCGGCGACTGGGACAACTGGGACGAGTTCCGCCGGCTCGAAGCCGAGGGGCTGACGATGTACGGGCAGATGACCGCCGGCTCGTGGATCTACATCGGCAGCCAGGGGATCGTCCAGGGGACCTACGAGTGCTTCGCCGAGATCGCCCGGCGACGGTTCGACGGCTCCTTGGCGGGCACGATCACGGTCACCGCCGGCCTCGGCGGGATGGGCGGCGCGCAGCCGCTGGCGGTGACGATGAACGGCGGCGTCGCCCTCTGCGTCGAGGTCGATCCGGAGCGGATCGCGCGGCGCCTGGAGACCCGATACCTCGACCAGGAGGCCGACGACCTCGAGGACGCGATCCGCCGCTGCGAAGAGGCCAAGCGCGAGCGCCGCGCCCTCAGCGTCGGCCTCTGCGCGAACGCTGTCGACGTCCTGCCCACGCTGCTGGCGCGCGGCTTCGAGGCCGACATCGTCACCGACCAGACCAGCGCCCACGATCCGCTGAACGGCTACGTGCCCAACCTGATGAGCCTGGCCGAGGCCGAGCGCCTGCGGCTCGAGGACCCCGAGGAGTACGTGCGCCGCTCGCGCGCCGCGATCGCCGCCCACTGCGCGGCGATGGTCGAATTCTCAGACCGCGGCGCCGAGGTCTTCGACTACGGCAACAGCCTGCGGGCGGAGGCCCGGCTGGGCGGCTTCGAGCGCGCCTTCGCCTACCCGGGCTTCGTGCCCGCCTACGTGCGGCCACTCTTCTGCGAGGGCAAGGGGCCGTTCCGCTGGGTCGCCCTCTCCGGCGACCCGGCCGACATCGCCGCCACCGACGCCGCCGTGCTCGAGGAGCTCGCCGGCGACGAGGCGCTCGAACGCTGGATCCGGTTGGCGGGCGAGCGGATCGCCTTCCAGGGCCTGCCCGCACGGATCTGCTGGGCGGGCTACGGCGAGCGCCACCGGCTCGGCCTGCGCTTCAACGCGATGGTGGCGAGCGGCGAGCTGAAGGGCCCGATCGTGATCGGCCGCGACCACCTCGACTCGGGCTCGGTCGCCTCGCCGTACCGCGAGACCGAGGCGATGGCCGACGGCTCCGACGCGATCGCCGACTGGCCGCTGCTGAACGCGCTCGTCAACACCTCCGCCGGCGCCTCCTGGGTCTCGATCCACGACGGCGGCGGGGTCGGCATCGGCCGCTCCCTCCACGCGGGCATGGTCTGCGTCGCCGACGGCACCGACCTGGCGGGCGAGAAGCTCGAGCGGGTGCTCCAGACCGATCCCGGCATGGGGGTGATCCGGCACGCCGACGCCGGCTACGAGCGCGCGGTGGCGGTCGCCGAGGAGCGCGGCGTGCGGGTGCCGATGCGGGAAGGCGATTGATGGCGACCGTGGCGCCGGCGCGCGGGGGCGCCTGATGGCGGTCCTGCCGATCCGTGAGCTGGGCGACCCGGTCCTGCGCCAGCCGGCGCGTGAGGTTTCGCCCGAGGAGCTCCGCGGCGCGGAGGTCCAACGGCTGATCGACGACATGATCGAGACCATGCGCGCCGCCGACGGGGCCGGGCTCGCCGCGCCGCAGGTCGGCGTCTCGCTGCGGATCGCCGTGATCGAGGTCCGGCCGGGGAACCGGCGCTATCCCTACAAGCCGCCGATCCCGCTCACCGTGATCGTCAACCCGGAGCTGACGGCGCCGGGCGAGGCGACCTTCGCCACCAACGAGGGCTGCCTCTCGATGCCCAACCTGCGCGGCGACCTGGAGCGCTTCGAGAACATCACCGCGCGTTACCTCGACCGCGAGGGCAAGCCCCACGAGGAGACCCGCCGCGGCCTTACCGCGGGCACCTTCCAGCACGAGGTCGACCACCTCGACGGCATCCTCTTCGTCGACCGGATGGCCGACCTGTCGAGCCTCTCGACCTGGGAGCAGTTCGAGCGCTTCGGCAAAGACGAGTTCGTTGAACGCATCACCGCGCTGGTCGAGCGGGTCGGTTCGTGAGGCCTCCTCGATGAAGGTGGGTCGATGAGGCTCTGGTGCGAGTACGCCTGGCTCGGCGGCGCGGAGGTCGCGGCGGGCGTCGCGATCGAGGTAGAGAAGGAGCGGATCGTCGCCGTCGAGGCCCGCGCCGCGCGCCCCGCGGAGGATGCCGTGGTCCTCCCCGGCTACACGTTGCCCGGTCTCGCCAACGCCCACTCGCACGCCTTCCAGCGGGCCTTCCGCGGCAAGGCCGAGACCGGCAAGGGGACCTTCTGGACCTGGCGCGAGCGCATGTACGAGGCGGCGTCGCGGCTCGACCCGGACTCCTATTTCGCGCTCGCGCGGGCGACCTTCGCCGAGATGGCGCTTGCCGGGGTGACCGGCGTCGGCGAGTTCCACTACCTCCACCACGACTTCGGCGGCACCCCCTACGAGGACCCGAACGCGATCGGCGGCGCGCTCGCCGCCGCCGCCCGCGAGGCGGGGATTCGGATCACCTTGATCGACGCCTGCTACCTGCACGGGGGGATCGGCGAAGGGCTGAGCGAGACCCAGCGGCGCTTCTCCGACGGCACGGTGGAGAGGTGGGTGGAGCGGGTCGACGCGCTCCGCCCCGGGCCCGGCGTCAGGATCGGCGCCGCGATCCACAGCGTCCGCGCGGTGGAGCCCGCCGAGGCCGTCGTCGTCGCCGAGTGGGCGGCCGCGCGGGAGGCGCCGTTGCACGCCCACGTCTCCGAGCAGCCGGCCGAGAACGAGGCCTGCCGCGAGGCCTACGGCAGCTCGCCGACCTTGGTGCTGGCCGAGGCGGGCGTCCTCGGCGATCGCTTCACCGCCGTTCACGCCACCCACCTCAGCGAGGGTGACCGGGAGCTCCTCGGCGAGGCCGGCGCGACTGTCTGCCTCTGTCCGACCACCGAGCGCAACCTCGCCGACGGGATCGGCCCGGCGTCCCTGCTCCGTCAGGCGGGCGCCGACCTCGCCGTCGGCAGCGACTCGCAGGCGGTGATCGACATCTTCGAGGAGTGCCGGGCGATCGAGCTCGACGAGCGGCTCGCCCGGCTCGAGCGCGGCAATCAGGACGCCGCCTCGCTGCTGCGCGCCGGGACCGCCACCGGGCACCGGGCGATCGGTTGGCCGGAGGCGGGCGCGATCGAGCCGGGGAGGCTGGCCGACCTGGTCAACCTCGACGCCGGCGGCGTCCGCCTCGCCGGGATCACGCCCGACTCGGCCCTCGGCTCGATCGTCTTCGCCGCCACCGCCGCCGACGTCACCAACGTGGTCGTCGGCGGCGAGTTCGTGGTCAAGGACGGCAAGCACCTGAGGATCGACGTCGAGGACGAGCTACGGCACTCGATCGCGGGCCTCGCGGGTGCGGGATGAGCGCGCTGGCGATCGACAACATCGGCCTGCTGGTCACCAACGACCCGGCGGTCGGCGAGGGCCTCCTCGGCGAGGTCCGGGACGCGAGCGTCGTCTTCGAAGACGGTCGCGTGGTCGCGGTCGGGCGGGCCGGGGTCGAGGTCGACGGCCGCGTCGACGCGGGCGGGCGCTGCGTGATGCCCGGCTTCGTCGACAGCCACACCCACCTCGTCTTCGCCGGCGACCGCGCCGAGGAGTTCGCCGCCCGCATGGCGGGCAAGCCCTACGAGGCGGGCGGCATCCGCGTCACCTCGGAGGCCACCCGGGCGGCGGGCGCGATCGAGCTCGAGCGGCTCACCTGGTGCCGCCGCTCGGAGGGCCTCCGCGCCGGGATCACCCACGTCGAGATCAAGTCGGGCTACGGCCTCGAGGTCGAGAGCGAAGCGAAGTGCTGCCAGGTCGCGGCCGGGGTCACCGACGACGTCACCTTCCTCGGCGCCCACGTCGTCCCGGCCGAGTTCGAGTCCGACCCGGACGCCTACATCGCCCTGGTCTGCGGTGCGATGCTCGACGTCTGCGCGCCGTCCTGCCGCTGGATCGACGCCTTCTGCGAGGTCGGCGCCTTCACCGCGGAGCAGTGCCGGGCGGTCCTCGAGGCGGGCCGCGCCGCCGGCCTCGGCCTGCGCCTCCACGGCAACCAGTTGGGGCCGGGGGAGGGGGTGCGGCTCGCGGTCGAGCTCGGCGCCGCGTCGGTCGACCACTGCACCTACCTCACCGACGCCGACGTCGAGGCCCTCGCGGGCTCCCACACCGTCGCCACCTTCCTCCCGGCGACCGACTTCTCGACCCGCCAGCCCTACCCGGATGCCCGCCGCCTCATCGACGCGGGCGGCGAGGTCGCCCTCGCCACCAACACCAACCCGGGCTCGAGCAACACCACCTCGATGGCCTTCTGCATCGCTCTCGCCGTCCGCGACATGGGGATGACCGTCGCCGAGGCGATCCGCGCCGCGACCCTCGGCGGCGCCCGCGCCCTCGCCAAGGACGACATCGGCCGCCTCGTCCCCGGCTGCCGCGCCGACGCGATCGTCCTCGACGCCACCTCGCCGACCGACTTCGCCTACCGCCCCGGCGTCCCCCTGGTCCGCGAAACCTTCGTCGCCGGCCGCACGGTCTGGTCGGACCTCGACGAAGCGCGATAGCGATCGCGGCGAAGACAAACCCGGGGGTTCCCTGACGAGGGGCTGAGATGGCGCTACCTGGCGCCACCACCCGATGAACCTGATCCGGCTCAGCCGGTGGCGGGCTTATCGATCTTGAGGTCGGCCGAGCGCAGGAGGCGCGCTTCGTAGGCGGCCAGATGGGCCGAGAGCTGGCGCTGCGCCGCCGCCACCTCGCCGCGACGGGCGGCGTCGAAGATTTCGTTGTAGCGACGGATCAGGTTGCGCGTCGTGGTCGGACGTCGATCCTCCCCCAGAAGGCTCAGGGCGAGGCGCAGGGTGCTGAGGACACGGGCGAAGAACTGGTCGACCCGAGGGCTGCCGAGGTAGCCGACGATCGCCGCGTGGAAGGCGATCTCGGCTTCGACGAAGCTGCTGTAGTCGCTTTCGGCCGCTTCGGCACATGTGGCGAGGGCCCCTTCGGCCCTCTTGGTCACCTCGGCCGGGCCGTTCTGGGCCTCGGCCAGCGCGGGCAGCTCGAGCAGGCGCCGGATCCGGTAGACCTCGGTGATGTCGGCCTGGCTGAGCAGGGCGACCATGGCCCCTTTGTGGAACTCGTGGGTCACCAGGCCCTCGGCGGTGAGCGCCCGGATCGCGTCGCGGATCGTGGTCCGCGAGACCGAGAAGGCCTCCGCCAGCGGCATCTCGCGCAGCCGCTCGCCCTGGGGCAGGCGACCGTCGGCGATCATCGCCTTCAGTCGATCGGCGACGTGATCGACCGTGCTGACCCGTTGGACCGAAAGGTCTTCAGCACTCAGCACGTCGTTCAGGGTCCCGCTCATCCAGAGGGAGCCTAGCGAGCGGCTCAGCGCAGGCCGTCGAAATGACCCTCCCCCTTGACAGCGGCGCGCTCGCTGTTATAGAAATCGCACATCGTTGGACAATCGACAATTGCCATCGAGTGGGGAGTGGACTCTGAGTACGGCGTCCTGCACGACGTCCTGCTCTGCTCCCCGGACAACTTCCGCTGGCTGCCGACCAGCTCGATCACCGAGCAGACGCTGGCCGACGGGCACGTCTTCGATCCGGGCCTGGCTCGCCGCCAACACGAGGAGATGGTTCGCTGCTATGAGGAGCAGGGGGTCCGGTGCCACTTCCTCGCGGCCGATCCGGCGCTTCCGTACCAGGTCTTCTCCCGCGATTCGAGCGCCGCGACCCCGAGCGGCGCGGTCTCGCTCCAGCCCCAGCAGCCGTGGCGCCGCGGCGAGCAGGTGATGGCGGCCAACTTCTATCGCGACGCCGGGCTGCCGCTCCGCGCCGAGATCACCGCCGGGTCGATCGAGGGCGGCGACGTGATGATCGTCGAGCCCGGGTGCCTGCTGATCGGCTGCTGCGAGTCGCGCACCACCGAGGCCGGCGCCAGGCAGCTCGCCGGCTGGTTCGAAGAAGAAGGGTGGGAGGTGCGGATCGAGCCCTTCCCGGCCCGCTACGTGCACATCGACGTGCTCACCGCGGTGCTCGCCGAGAAGGTGGCGGCGCTCTGCACCGAGGTCGTCTCCGCCGGCCTGGTCGCCTGGTTCAAGGGCAAGGGCTTCGAGGTCATCGAGGTCCCCGAGGAGGAGGCCTTCACGCTCGGCGTCAACGCGATCGCCCTGGGCGCGGAGCGGGTGCTCTCGGCGACCGGCGCCGCCTCGCTGAACGGCGCGCTGCGGGCCACCGGGCTGACCGTCTTCGAGGTCGACCTCTCGATGTTCACGCTCGGGGGAGGAGGCCCACATTGCCTCGCGCAGGCACTGCGGCGGGAGCGCTCGGCCCGATGACCTCCTCGCCGGCGATCGATCCCGGCCGGGTCCTCGCCGACCTCGACGAGCTGGCCCGACGCACCGGTGGGCCCGGCGGGGCGCGGCGGCTTGCCTGGACCGACAGCTGGCGGGCGGCGCGCCGCCTGCTGGTCGAGCGGCTCGGCGAGATCGGGCTGGCCGGCGACGAGGACGAGGCCGGCAACCTCTGGGCGACGCTGCCGGGGGTCTCCGCCGAGCGGCTGGTCCTCGGCTCCCACCTCGACTCGGTGCCGGCCGGCGGGCCGCTCGACGGCGCGCTCGGCGTCCTCGCGGCGCTCGAGGTGCTCCGCGCCCTGGTCGAGGCGGACGGGTTCCCGGCGCTGACCGTCGCCCTGGTCGACTGGGCCGACGAGGAGGGCGCCCGCTTCGGGCACAGCCTCTTCGGCAGCAGCGCCGCGACCGGCGCGCTCGACCTCGCCGCGGTGCGGGAGCTGGTCGACGCCGAGGGCGACGCCCTGCCGCGGGTGCTCGCCGACCACGGGGTCGAGGTCGAGCGCATCGCGACGGACCTGGAGAGCGGGCTCGACGGCGCCTTCGCCTACCTCGAGCTCCATATCGAGCAGGGCCCGGTGCTCGAGGCCGAGGGCCTCCCGGTCGCCGCGGTCAGCGGCACGGTCGGGGTCGAGCGCTTCCTCCTCCGCTTCCGCGGCGCCGCCGCCCACGCGGGCTCGACGCCGATGAACATGCGCGCGGACGCCTTGCTGGCGGCGGCCGCGACGGCGCTGGAGGTGGAGACGATCGCCTGCCGACACGATGGGCGCGGCACCACCGGGACCCTTACGGTCGCCCCGGGGGCGCTGACCGTCGTCGCCGGCAGCGCCGAGCTCGGCGTCGACCTGCGCCACGAAGACGCGGCGGAGCTCGCCCGGATGCGGGCCGAGGTCCTCCGGGCGGCGGAGGAATTCGCCGCCGGGCGCGGTTGCCTGGTCGAGGAGGCCCCGGTCTGGCGCGCGGCGCCGACCGCCTTCGACCCCGACCTGGTCGAGCGGGCGCGCGCCGCCGCCGAGGCCGCCGGGGGCCGGGCTGACCCGATGCCGAGCGGGGCGCTCCACGATGCGACCGTGGTCGCCCGGGTGCTCCCCACGGCGATGATCTTCAGCCCTTCGCGCGGTGGCATCAGCCACTCGCCGGAGGAGCACACCGACGCCGAGGACCTGCGGGCGGCGATCGCCGTCTTCGGCGAGGTGGCCATCGATCTCGCATCAGGGAGAGAGCGAGCAGAGGACGGAGCGCGCCGATGAGGGCGCCCCCGGTCAGATGCCGCCCGTGTGGAACCCAAAAGAACGGCGAACGGCGTTGGGTGCGCCTCGCTATCAAGGAGGAGACCAAGTGAAGTCGAGGAAATGCCTTGCCGCGCTCTTGGCGCTGTCACTGGTTGCGGCTGTTGCCTTCGCGGGATGCGGCGGCGGCGGTGGCACCGCGGGCGCCACGTCGAGCAACGAACTGCACCTGGCCTTTGCCGAAGCGCCCGCCCCGCTCGACCCCGACACCTTCTACGAAGCCGACGGGACGATCATCACCGGCGCGGTCTACGAACGGCTCTTGCAGTACAAGCCGAACTCACCGCAGCTGACGCCGATGCTGGCGACCTCCTGGAAGGTCTCACCGGACGGCAAGAAGTACACCTTCCAGCTCCGCAAAGGGGTGAAGTTCAGCGACGGCACGCCGTTCGACGCGGCGGCGGCGCAGGCGAGCTTCGAACGGCGGACGGCGCTCGAAGGCGGTCCTTCCTACATGCTGGAAAACGTCGCCTCCTATGAAACGCCGAGCGAAAGCACCTTCGTCGTCAACCTGAAGGAACCGCAGGTTCCCTTCCTCGACTACCTCGCCTCCCCGTTCGGGCCGGCGATCACCAGCCCGACGACGATCAAGAAAGAGGAAAAGAACGGCGACCACGCCGCCGCCTGGCTCGGGTCCCACAGTGCGGGCACCGGCCCTTACGTGCTGAGCGAAGTCGATCAGGGAGTCCGCTACACGCTGACCCCGAACAAGTACTACTGGGGCAAGAAACCCGCCTTCGAAACGGTCAGCTTCACCGTCGTCCCCGACCCCGAGACGCAGCGACTACAGCTCGAAGGCGGCACCCTCGACGCCGTCCTCGGTGGGCTCACCACGAAGGACGACGAAGCGCTGGAAGCCGGTGGCCAGGTCAACGTGTACCACTTCCCGGCGCTGCTGAAGGCGGCGGTCTGGGTCAACCCCGAATCGAAGGTCTTCGGCTCGCCGTCGGTGCGCCAGGCGCTGCGCGAATCGCTCGACAACACCGAACTGACCAAGCAGGTGTACGGGAAGCGGGCGCTGCCGTCGACCGAAGCCTATCCGCCGGGGATGCTGCCCAAGGGCGCCGCGCCGGACGAACCGAAGGTCGATCCTTCGAAGCTCGAAGCGGCCCTCGCTCCATATAAGGGAGACGAAGTCGTGATCGGCTGGTGGGCCGACTCGGCGATGCGCGATCTCGCCAACCTGATCCAGGTCAAACTGCACGAACTCGGGCTGAACGCCTCCGTCCACCAGTACTCGGGGGCGGAAACGTTCACGATGGCCGAAAAGCCCTCGTTGCGCCCGGACCTGTTCGCGATCACGCTCAACCCGGACGCCGTCGCGCCGGACACCTGGGCCCGCATCTACTGGCGCACCGGGGCCCCGGTCAACATGCTCGGCTGCAGCGTCCCGGCCGCCGACAAGCTGCTCGACGAGGCCTCGCGCCAGACGAGCAAGCAGCGCAGCGAGGAACTCGGGGCGCAAGCGGCCGAGAAGTACATGGCCTCGGACTGCTGGCTGAACGTCTCCGACGTCTACGACACGATCGCGGTGCGCAAGGGCCTCACCGGCATCGTCCACCAGCTGCCTTGGCTGGGGGCGATCGAACTCGCCGCCGTGCGGCCGCAATAGCCGTGGCCCAGATCCCGGTCATCAGCTCCCCGGCCCATGTGGGCCACGCCCCGGCGATGGAGATCATCGCCGGGGTGCCGATCCCCTCGATCGACATGATCGAGCGGGTCGACGTGATCGAGCGGGCGCTCGTGCGCGAGTCCGGCTATCGGTTCGAGCGGGGTCGCGAACACGGCGACGAGGCGCTGCTCGCGGTGCACTCCCCGGCGATGGTCGAGTTCCTGCGCACGGCCTGGGAGCGCTACGGTCACCTGCGTCCCGAGGGAACCGATGTGATCGTCGCCGACACCTTCGTCCACGAGCGGTTGCGCGCCGGCCTCGAGCCGCTGGAGGAGTGCCGCGAGGGCCCGGCGACGATCGGCGAGTTCACCTTCGACACGATCGCCGCGCTCGGGCCCGACACCTTCGCCGCCGCCCGCGCCAGCGTCGACGTCGCCCTCACCGGGGTCGACGAGCTGCTCGCCGGCGAGCGGTTGGCCCTGGCGCTCTGCCGCCCCCCCGGCCACCACGCCACCCGCGACCTCTTCGGCGGCGGGACCTACCTCAACAACGTGGCGATCGCGGCCGAAGAGCTGCGCCGCTCCGGTCACGAGCGGGTCGCGATCCTCGACACCGACTACCACAGCGGCAACGGCACCCAGTCGATCTTCTACGACCGCGGCGACGTCTTCTTCGCCAGCATCCACGCCTCGCCCGCCCGCGCCTACCCCTTCCACGTCGGCTGGGAAGGCGAACGCGGGGCGGGCGCCGGCCGGGGCGCGACCCTCAACGTCCACCTGCCGCCGGACACCGGCGGCGCCGGCTACCTGGAGCTGCTGGCGCCGGTGCTGAGCCGGATCGCCGCCTTCGAGCCGGACGTCCTCGTCGTCTCGCTCGGCTTCGACACCTACGTCGACGATCCGTTCGACGGCGGCCTGAAGATCGGCGACTACGCCGAGATAGGCCGCGCGATCGGCGAGCTGGGGCTGCCGACCCTGGCGGTGCTCGAGGGCGGCTACAACCTCGAAGGCCTCGGCGCCGGCCTCGCCGCCTGGATGGAAGGCGCCCGCTCGATGCGGGCGACCTCGGTCGAGGAGCGATCGTGAGCGCGCCGATCGAGGTCCTCGGCTCGGGCGCCGCCGCCACCACGGCGACCGAGCGCCCGGTCGTCGACGCCGCCGACCTCGACGTCTGGCTGACCCGCGACCACCTCGAGAGCCACGTCCTCCGCGGCGTCGACCTGCAGATCGCGCCCGGTGAGATCGTCGGCCTGGTCGGCGAGTCGGGCTCCGGCAAGACGGTGCTCGGGATGTCGCTGCTGCGGCTGCTGCCGGAAGGGGCGCGGCCGCGGGTCGAGGGACGGATCGAGGTCGACGGGATCGACATGCTCGCCGCCCCCGAGGAGGCCCTGCGCGAGCTGCGCCGCCACCGCCTCGGCGCCGTCTTCCAGGACCCGATGACCTCGCTCGACCCGACGATGCGGATCGGCGGCCAGCTGCGCGAGGTCGCCGAGTCCGACGGCGACGCGATCGAGCTGCTCGGGGCGGTCGGCGTGCCCGAGCCGAAGCGCCGCCTGCGCGCCTTCCCGCACGAGCTCTCCGGGGGGCTGCGGCAGCGGGTGATGATCGCGATGGCGATCGCCGGCGAACCGCGACTGATCGTCGCCGACGAGCCGACCACGGCGCTCGACGTGACCGTGCAGGCGCAGATCCTCGACCTGCTCTCGAAGCTCTGCCGCGACCTCGGCTGCTCCCTTCTCCTCGTCACCCACGACCTCGCGGTGGCGGCCCAGATCGCGCAGCGGGTGGTCGTCCTCTACGGCGGCCGGATCGCCGAGGTGGCGCCGACCGCGGCGCTCCTCGAGCATCCCCGCCATCCCTACTCGGCGGCGCTGCTGCGCAGCCGGCTCGACGTCGAGATGGACGTCACCCGGCCGCTGCCGACCCTGCACGGCGAGCCGCCCGACCCCCGCGACCTGCCGGTCGGGTGCCCGTTCGCGCCGCGCTGCGAGTTCGCCCGCCCGGACTGCGAGGCGGCGCTGCCGAGCCTCGACCCGGGCCCCGGTCCGGGCCGCTTCGACGCCTGCATCCGCAGCGAGGAGATCGACCTGCGGCCGAAGCGGGTGGAGCTCGAGCCCTGGGTCGCGCCGCTGGTCGACCCGCAGGCCGAGGACGCCCTGGTCGCCGCCGCCGTCCAGGTCGACGCGGGCTCGTCCTCTTTCTGGCGCCGCGGGTCGACGGTGAAGATCCTGAACGGCGTCGACCTGCGGATCGCGGCCGGCGAATGCGTCGCCCTGGTCGGCGAGAGCGGCTGCGGCAAGACGACCCTGGTCAAAGCCGTGGCGGGCCTGGTCGAGACCTCAGGCGGGGCCCTCGACGTCGGCGACAAGTCGCCCCAGATGGTCTTCCAGGACGCGGGCTCCTCGCTCACCCCCTGGCTGACGAGCCGCGAGCTGGTCGAGGAGCGGCTGCGCTCCTGCGGCGTGCCGCGGGCCCAGCGGGCGGAGCGGGTGGAGGCGGTGTTCGCCCAGGTCGGCCTGCCCGCCTGGGCCGTCGATGCCCGCCCGGCGCAGCTCTCCGGCGGCCAGCGCCAGCGGGTCGCGATCGCCCGCGCGATCGTGGCGCCGCCGAAGCTGCTCCTCTGCGACGAGCCGACCTCGGCGCTCGACGTCTCGGTCGCCGCCGGGGTGCTCAACCTGATCGGCAGGTTACGCCGCGAACTGGGGATGGCGATCCTCTTCGTCACCCACGACATCGCGGTCGCCCGGCTGATCGCCGACCGGGTCGCGGTGATGTACCTGGGGCGGATCGTCGAGAGCGGCCCGGCGACGACGGTGATCGCCGACCCGGTCCACCCCTACACCAAGGCGCTGATCTCCTCGTTGCCGGGCAGCGGCGGGCGGATCAAGCTGAAGGGCTCGCCGCCGAGCCTCTTCGACCCGCCCTCGGGATGCGCGTTCCACCCGCGTTGCTCCCACGCCCGCGAGGAATGCGCGACGCGCCCCCCGCGGATCGTCGCGGTGGGCGACTCCCGGCACGAGGTCGACTGCGTGCTGGCCGAGGAGCAGGGCTGATGGCGGCGATCGAACCGGTCCTGCGCTCCGGTGCCTCGCTCTCGCGGCCGCGTCGCTGGCGGCTGGTCCGGCACGCGCCGCTGTCGGACAAGCTGGCGCTCGGGATGCTGGCGCTGATCACGCTGCTCGCGCTGCTCGGGCCGACCCTCGCCCCGCACGATCCGCTCGCCGCGGTCGGTCCGCCCAGCCACCCGCCCAGCTGGCAGTACCCGCTCGGCACCGACGAAGTCGGCCGCGACATGTTCAGCCGCGTCCTCTGCGGCCTGCAGAGCACCTGGCTGGCGGCGCTCGCGGTGATCGTCGGCGGGGTCCTGATCGGCGGGGCGATCGGCCTCGTCGCCGGCGCCACCGGCGGCTGGGTCGACACGGTCCTGATGCGGATCACCGACGTCTTCCTGGCACTGCCGGCCTCGATCCTGGCGATCGCCGTGGTCGCCGCGATCGGGCCCTCGCTCTTCCACACCCTGCTCGCCGTCTCGATCCTCTGGTGGCCGTACTACGCGCGCCTGGTGCGCGCCGAGATCCGCAGCCTCGCCGCCCGCCCGCACATCGAGGCGGCGCGGCTCGCCGGGGTGGGCTGGGGCGGACGGCTCTGGCGCCACCTGCTGCCGGGGGCGGTCCCGACCGCGGTGGTCGCCGCCAGCCTCGACGTCGCCAACCTCGTCGTCCTCCTGGCGGGCCTCTCCTTCCTCGGCCTCGGCGCCCAGCCGCCGGCTCCCGAGCTCGGCTCGATGACCGCCACCGGGCTCAGCAGCCTGCTGACCAGCTGGTGGATCCCGGTGATGCCGGCGATCGCGATCTTCCTGCTCAGCCTGATCGCCAACACCGCCGGCGACTCGATCCGCGACCTGATGGACCGCTCATGATCGGCTTCCTCTGCCCCCGCCTCGGCTCGATGGTGATCGTGCTGCTGGTCCTGATCGCCGCGATCTTCGCCCTGCAGCAGATGTCACCGGTGAATCCGGTGCGGATCAAGGTCGGCCAGAGCGCCACCCAGAAGGTGGTCGAAGCCGAAGAAGAACGCCTCGGCTACCGCGATCCGGTGGTCCAGCGCTACTTCAACTACGTCGGCGACGCGCTCGAAGGAAACCTGCAGACCTCGCTGCACACCGGCCAGCCGGTCGCCACCGACATCAGCAACTTCCTGCCCGCCTCGATCGAACTCGTCCTCGCGGCGATGGTCTTCGCGGTGCCGCTCAGCATCTTGCTCGGGATCTCGAGCGCCTTGCGGACCCGCGGCTCGGGGATCCTGCGCTCCTCGCTCTTCGTGCTCGCCGCGGCGCCGCCGTTCCTGCTCGGCATCGCCGGCATCCTGATCTTCTACCGCAACCTGCACTGGCAGCCCGCCAGCGGCCGCACCTCGATCGTCGGGGCGCCGAGCGGCCCGACCGGCCTGCTGGTGATCGACGGGCTGCTGAACGGAGAACCGAACGTGACCCTGAACTCGATCGAACACCTGATCATGCCCGCCTTCGCCCTCGCGCTGGTGCCCGCGGTGGCGGTCGGCCGGGTCCTGCGCGGCAGCCTGATCGCCAACCTGCGGGCCGAGCACGTGCGCGCCGCGAAGGCCCGCGGCCTGCCCCGCTGGAAGCTGGTGCTGCGGCACTGCCTGCGCAACTCGGCCGGGCCGACGCTGGCGATGTCGGGGCTGATGTTCGGCATCGTCTTCGCCGGCCTGACCCTGGTCGAGACCGTGTTCGCCTGGCCGGGGATCGGGCTCTACGTCGCCCAGAGCATCCCCAAAGGCGACTTCCCGGCGATCGCCGGCGTCACCCTGCTGCTCGGTGCCGCCTACGTGATCATCAACACCGGGGTCGACATCCTCCAGGGCCTCGCCGACCCGCGGGTGCGCGAATGACGGCGCCCCCGGAGCGGCCCCGGCGGGCGCTCGTCACCGGCGTCTCGCGCGGGATCGGCCGGGGGATCGCGGCGCGCCTGCTGGGCGACGGTTGGGAGGTGCTCGGCACCTACCGCGCCGGGGCCGACGCCGCCCGCGAATTCGCCGCCGCCGAGCCGCGGCTGACGGTCCACCAGGTCGACCTCGCCGACGACGGCTCGGTCGGCGAGCTGATCGAGGCGGCCGGCGCGGCGCCGCTCGACGGCCTCGTCAACAACGCCGGGATGATCCACTTCGAAGCGGCGGGCGAGCTCGAGCTCGAGCCCTGGCGGCGCACGCTCGCGGTCAACCTGACCGCGCCCGTGCGGCTTGCCCGGGCGCTCGGCGGGCAGATGGCCGCGGGCGGGGCGATCGTCAACGTGGCCAGCGTCGACGGCACCGTCGGCTCCTACAACAGCATGGCCTACGCGGCGAGCAAGGCAGCGCTCTTGAACGCGACCAAGGGCCTCGCCAACCTGCTCGGCGAGCGCGGCGTCCGCGTCAACGTGGTGACGCCCGGCTGGATCGACACCGAGATGGCCAACGAGGAGGAGCTGGCGATCTCGCTGACGCCGCTGGCCCGACTCGGCCGGCCGGCCGAGGTGGCCGACGCGGTCGCCTGGCTGCTCGGTCCCCAGTCGAGCTTCGTCAGCGGCGCCAGCATCGTCATCGACGGCGGCCTCTCCAACGTCGACCCGGTGCTCAAGCGAGAGTGGGAAGCAGGGTGAGTCGCGGCTCGCCGGCGGCGCCGACGGTCCATCCCAGCCTCTGGTTCAGCGCCCTCGGCGAGCTGCCGACCCGGCCCGCGCTGTCGGGCCCGCTGCGCGCCGACGTCTGCATCGTCGGCGCCGGCCTGACCGGGCTCTGGGCGGCGCTCGAGCTCTGCCGGGCCGAGCCGGGGATCGACGTCGTCGTGCTCGAGCGCGAGCACGTCGGCTTCGGCGCCTCCGGGCGCAACGGCGGCTGGCTGATGGGTGAGCTCGGCGGCGATCCCGGCGCCTGGGCCGCCCGCGGCGGTGACGCGGCGGCGGCGGCGCAGGCACGGGCGATCGCGGCGACGGTCGCGGAGGTCGGCCGGGTCGTCGAGGAGGAGGGGATCGACTGCGACTTCCTCCGCTGCGGCGCCCTCGACCTGGCGCAGACGCCGGTCGAGTGGGATCGGCTGCGGGCCCGCTTCGCCGCCGCCGAGGCGGCGGCCGGGCCGGGCGGGCGGCTGGAGCTGCTGGACGCCGCGGCGGCCCGGGCGCGGGTCGACGTCGCCGGCCTGCGCGGAGCGATCTTCGACCCCGACGTGGCCCGGGTGCAGCCGGCGAAGCTGGTGCTCGGGCTGGCCGCGGCCGCCGAGCGGGCGGGGGCGCGGATCTTCGAGCGGACCGCGGTGGCGGCGATCGAGCCCGGCCGCGCCAGCACCGCCGCCGGGGAGGTCGAGGCTCGCTGGGTGATCCGCGCGACCGAGGCCTACGGCGCCGAGTTCGCCGACCGCCGCCGCGAGGTGGTGCCGATCAACAGCGCCCTGATCGCCACCGAGCGCCTCGACCCGCGCGCCTGGGAGCGCCTCGGCTGGCGCGGCCCCGAGCTGCTCGCCGACGGCGCCCACATGTACGTCTACCTGCAGCGGACCGCGGACGGGCGCGTCGTCATCGGCGGGCGCGGCGTCCCCTACCGCTACGGGTCGCGGACCCAGCGCGAGGGGGCGGTGCCGCGGCACACCGTCGTCGGGCTGCGGCGGCGGCTGATCCGGCTCTTCCCCCGCCTCGCCGAGGCTCGCATCGAGTGCGCCTGGCACGGCGTCCTCGGCTTCTCCCGCGACTGGATGCCGGCGGTCGGGGTCGACCGCCGCACGGGGGAGGGGTGGGCGGTCGGCTACGGCGGCGAGGGGCTCGCCGCCGCGAACCTCGCGGGCCGCACCCTGCGCGACCTGATCCTCGGCCGCGAGACCGAGCTGACCGGCCTGCCCTGGGTCGGCCCGCCCACCCGCCGCTGGGAGCCCGAGCCGTTGCGCTTCCTCGGCATCCGCACCGTCTACTCGCTGCTCGGCGGGGCCGACGCGCTCGAGCGCCGCAGCGGGCGGCCGTCGCGCCTGGCGGCGGTGGCCGGCCGACTGGCGGGGCGCTCGTGAGCCCCGCCCGACCGCTGTCGCTGGGGCAGCCCGACCCGCGCGCCGACCAGGCGATGGTCGGCATGCGCGACGGCGCCCGCCTCGCCACCGACGTCTACCTGCCCGCCGGCCGCGGCCCCTTCCCGACCGTGCTGACCCGGCTGCCCTACGACAAGTCGGGCCGCGACTGCTTCATCCCCTGGGTCGCCGCCTACATGACCGGGCGCGGCTACGCCTTCGTCGCCCAGGACACGCGCGGCAAGGGTCGCTCCGAGGGCGAGCCGATCGCCTTCGTCGACGAGCTCGCCGACGGCTACGACTCGCTCGACTGGGTGGCCGGCAGGTCCTGGTGCGACGGCGGGGTCGCGATGTGGGGGGAGTCCTACTTCGGCTTCACCCAGTGGGCCGCGGCGGCGAGCGGGCATCCGGCGCTGCGCGCGATCGTCCCCCGCAACACCACCGCCGACGTCGCCGGCGACTGGCTCTACCGGCAGGGCGTGCCGCGGCTTGCCTTCCCGCTCGCCTGGGCCGCCGACACCTGGATGGACAACCGGATGTACGGGATCGTCCCGGCCGACCTCGACTGGGGCGAGGGTGACCCGGCGGGCGCGCTCGGCAGCGCCCACGGCGAGCGCCGCTGCGCCAGCCTCGAGCTCTGGCGGCGCAGCCCGGCCGAGGCGCCCCTCTGGGACCGGATGCCGTTCCGGGCCGAGCGCCTCGCCGCCGCCCTGAGGATCCCGGCGCTCCACGTCGGCGGCTGGTTCGACATCTTCCGTCGCGGCCAGATGGCGGCCTGGCGGAGCGCGCGGCGGAGCTCCCGGGCGCCGCAGCCGCTGATCATGGACGCGGTCGACCACGCGCACGCAGGCTGGAGCCTCGAGCCGTCGGGGCCGATCGACCTGCACTCGATCGCGAGCGCCGAGATCGAGGCGTTCATGCCCGCGTACCTCGATCCGACCCTGGACTTCTACGACGCCGTCCTCGGTGGCGCCGAGCCGCCCGCGGCATCGGTGCGCTGGCGGGCAGGCGGCGGCGAGTGGCAGAGCGGCCCGACCTGGCCGCCGGCCGACGCCGAGCCGCTGCGCCTCGACCTGGTCGACGCCGGCAACGCCCTTCGCCATCCCGACGGCGGCGGGCTCTCGCCGCGGCCCGACCCGACGCCGACCGCGGTCGACTGGACGCACGACCCGAGCCGGCCCGTCCCCAGCCTCTACCTCGACGAGCTGCAGGCGCTGGCGGCGCCGCCCGACGACCGTCAGCTCGACGGCCGTCCCGACCTCCTCCGCTTCAGCAGCGATCCGTTCCCCACGGGCCTGCGGATCGCGGGCCCGGTCCGGGTCCGGGTCGCGACCACCGCCACCGCCACGAGCGCCGCGACCACCGCGAAGCTGGTCGACGTCGGCCCCGATCGCACCACGCGCCGGCTGAGCGACGGCGCCGCCGCGCACGGGGCCGACACCCGCCCGCGGCCGGTGGTGATCGACCTCGGCGACCTCGCCCACGATCTCGCCCCCGGCCACCGCCTGCGGCTCGAGCTCGCCGCCTCCTCGTATCCGCAGTTCCTGCCGCGGGCGGCGGGCGGCGGTGACGCCTGGGCGGCCGACGCGAGGGCGGCCGAGCGTACGCTTCTGGTCGGCGGCTCGAACGGATCGGCGCTCGAGTTGACCGTCCTTCCTGCGAGAGCCGAGCAACCGCGATGAGCGTACCCGAGCAGACCACCTTCGCCGCCCTGCTGGCCTCGCCGAACCCGAGCTTCGGCGAGGCGGAGGTGGCGGCGCTGCTCGCCCGCGAGTGGGGGATGGACGCCACGGTCCGCGAGCTCGGCAGCACCCAGGACCAGAACTTCCGGGTGGCCGCCGACGGACGCAGCTACGTCCTCAAGATCGCCAACCGGGCGACCGACCGGGTGGACGTCGAGGTGGGCGACGAGGCGATGCGCGTCCTGGCGGAGGCGGCGCCGGGCTTCGAGGTGCCAGCGGTGGTCCCGACGCTCTCCGGTCCGGCGCTGACGACGATCGACGGCCATCTCGCCCGCCTGGTCACCTGGGTGGACGGGGTGCCGCTCGCCGATGCCGGACATCTCGGCGTCCCCGTCCTGCGCCGGCTCGGCGAGCTCGCCGGCCGCTGCCAGGTGGGCCTGGCGCCGCTGGCGCACCCGGGGCTCTCCCGCGCCCTGCAGTGGGAGCCGCGGCAGGCTCCCGCGCTGGTCGACGAGCTGCTCGGCTCGGTCGCCGAGAGCGAGCGCCAGGAGATGGCGAGGCGGGGGATCGCGCCGCTGCTCGAGCTGATCGCCGGCGGTGGGGCGGCGGACCTGCCACTGGCCCCGGTCCATTGCGACGTCACCGACTACAACGTCGTCGGCGTCGTCGGCGAGGACGGCGACGTCGTCCCGACCGGGCTGGTGGACTTCGGCGACGTGGTCGAGAGCTGGCGGGTGACCGAGGCCGCCCACGCGGCGCTGTCGGCCGTCTTCCACGATCTCGGCGATCCGCTCGGCGGCGTCGCCGAGGTACTGGCCGGCTTCGCCCAGGTCGCGCCGCTGACGGCGGCCGAGGCGGAGGCGGTCTGGCCGCTGATCCTCGCCCGCGGGGTCGTCTGCGCCCTCTCCAGCACGCACCAGGCCGGGTTGGCCGGAGCGAGCCCGCATCTGGCCAGGCTGATGGTCGAGGACTGGGCGGTGCTGGAGGCGGTGCTGGCGGTTCCGGTGCCGCTGGCGGTCGCCACCGCCCGCGCTGGCTTCGGCTTCGAGGCGCACCCCCGCGCAGCGTCTGCCCGCGCCGCGATCGCGGACCTCGAACCGGCGCTCGACCTCGACCGGCCGCTGGTCCCGCTCGACCTCTCGGTGGGCTCCGAGGCGCTCGCGTTCGGGGCCTGGGAGTCCGCCGACGACATCGTCGCCGTGCTGCCCGACGAGGGCACCGGCGTCGGTCGGTGGGGCGAGGTGCGCCTCACCGCCGCCGGCCCGGCCGCCCGGCGACCGCCCGCGCCGCTCCACCTCGGCCTCGACCTCTTCCAGCCCGCCGGCACGCCGGTGCGCCTGCGCCTCGCGGGCGAGGCGATCGGCGTCGAGGGTCGGGCGATCGAGCTCGGGGTGACAGTCGGATCGGAGCCGCTGGTCCTGCGGCTGGCCGGGCTCGACCCGGCGATCGCGCCGGGCGATCGGGTCGACCCTGGAGCTCTCCTCGGCACGGTCGCCGCCGCCGGACCCCTGCCGCCCCACCTTCACCTCCAACTCGCGCTCGATCCGGGGATGCCGGGAACGGCCCTGACGCATCACCGCGCCGTGGCGCTGGAGCTCAGCCCGGACCCCTCGCCGCTGATCGGCATCGACACCGCGGCGCCCGCCCCGGTCGAGGCGGCGTCGACGCGGCGACGCCGGGCGGTCGCGGTCGCCGCTGCCCAGCCGCTCTACTACGAGGAGCCGATGGAGGTCGTGCGGGGTTGGCGACACACGCTCTACGACGGCGACGGCAGGCCCTACGTGGACGCGATCAACAACGTCGCCCTGGTCGGCCACTCGCATCCGGCGGTCGCTGCGGCGGCCGAACGGCAGCTTCGCCTGCTGAACACCAACTCCCGCTTTCTCTACGAATCGATGCCCGCCTACGCCGAGCGCCTCCTCGACCTGGTCCCCGACGAGCTCGACCGCGTCCTCTTCGTCAACTCGGGAAGCGAGGCGGTCGACCTCGCGTTGCGCCTGGCCCGCGCCTATACCGGTCGCCGCGACCTCCTCGCGGTCGAGGGTGCCTACCACGGCTGGACCGCGGGCCCGTTCGAGGTCTGTACGAACCCCGGCGACCGACCGGACTGGCGCCGCGAGCTCTCGCCGCACGTCCACGTGGTCGATCAGCCGAATCCCTACCGCGGCCCCCACGGGTCCGCGGCGGAGCCCTACGTCGATTCGGTCCGTGCGGCCTGCGAGGCCGCCGCCGCCCATCGGGGCCCGGCGGCGTTCGTCGTCGAGCCCCTGCTGGGGAACCAGGGAGGGGTCGAGCCCCCGGCGGGCTACCTCGCCGACGCTTTTCAGGTCGTCCGCGCCGCCGGCGGGGTCTGCATCGCCGACGAGATCCAGGTGGGCCTCGGCCGGACCGGGCCCCAGATCTGGGCGTTCGAGCACGAGCGCGTGGTCCCTGACATCGTCTGCATCGCCAAGGGGGCGGGCAACGGCTATCCGCTGGGCGCCGTGATCTGCCGCAAGGAGATCGCCGCGGCGCTCGACGAAGGCACCTTTTTCTCCTCGCCCGCGGGCAGCCCGCTTTCCTGTGCGGTCGGCGTCGCCGTCCTCGACGCCCTCCGCGACGAGGACCTCCCGTCGAACGCGGCCCGCGTCGGAGACATGCTTCGGCGCGGGGTGGAGGAGCTCTCCCAACAGCACGACGCGATCGGTGCGGTCCACGGACGGGGCCTCTACCTCGGCGTCGATCTCGTCGAGGATCGCGAGACGAAGTCACCGGCGACGGCGCTGGCGGGCCGCATCTGCGAGCGGATGCGGCACTACGGCGTGATCATCCAACCGACCGGCGACGACGCCAACGTCCTGAAGCTGAAGCCGCCGCTCTGCCTCGACAGCGCTGCGGTTGCCACCCTCGTCGAGGCCCTGAGCCTGGCGCTGGACGAGTCGACCTGAAGCCCGCCGCGAGCGACTCCCGACGCTTCGATCAGAGTGCCCCGAGCTGGATTCGAACCAGCGGCCTATCCCTTAGGAGGGGATCGCTCTATCCAGCTGAGCTATCGGGGCGGCCCCGGGATTATCCCCGGGGCGGGATGTTCTGGTTGCGGTGGAACAGGTTGGTCGGGTCGAAGCGGTCCTTCAGCGCCTGCAGGCGGGCGAATTTGTCGGCGCCGTAGGCGGCGCGGACGCGGTCGGCTCCCTCGTCGGAGAGGAAGTTGACGTAGACGCCGCCGGTCAGGGACGGCTCCAGCGCCCGGTAGGTGTCCTGCGCCCAGCGCTCGTGGGTGCCGAAGTCGCTGTCGTCGTGGGAGACGGCGCAGAGGTTGATCACGAACTCGGCGTCGCGTTCGCCGAAGGCGCTCTCCTCGCCGCCCCGGGCGACCGCGCCGCCGACGTGCTGGAGGTGGATCTCCGAGGCCGGTGAGGAGGCGTCCCGGTGGGCGGTGACGAAGGCCTCGATCGCGGCATCGTCGACCCGCTCCAGGTAGCCGGCTTTCATGTAGGCCTGGGTGCCCTTGGCCCAGAGGGCGTCGATCAGCTGCTGCATGCCGACGTAGGGCATCGGTCCCATCAGGTCGGCCACCGGGTCACCGAGTTCCTTCATCGGCGCCATCGCCTCGAGGCCCGCCTCCGGGTCGCCCGAGTAGCAGCCGACGAAGGCGACCAGCTTGCGGCCGTGCCACTCCTCCGGCAGGAAGGGCGCGGGCGGGGCGGTGATCATGTTGACCAGGGTGGTCAGCTCGTCGGGCACGGTCGCCGCGTACTCGCGGTAGAAGCGGAGCACCTCCTCGGCCCGGGTGCCGTCGTAGAAGACCGCCCCCGCTGCCACCGTCGGCCCGACCGGATGGAGGTCGAACTCGAAGCTGGTGACGATGCCGAAGTTGCCGCCGCCGCCGCGTAGGCCCCAGAGCAGCTCCGGGTCGGTGCCCGGGTCGACGACGACGGTGCGGCCGTCGGCGGTGACCAGCTCGGCCGCCCGCAGGTTGTCGCAGGCGAGGCCGTGCTTGCGCATCAGCCAGCCGATGCCGCCGCCGAGGGTGAAGCCGGCGATCCCGGTGGTGGAGACGAGGCCGCCGGTGACGGCCAGGCCGTGCGCCTGGGTCACCGCGTCGAGCTCCGCCCAGACGACGCCGGCGCCGACCCGGGCGACCCGCGCCTCGGGGTCGACCTCGATCGACTTCATCGGCGAGAGGTCGATCATCAGGCCACCGTCGACGCTCGAGTAGCCGGGGATGCTGTGACCGCCGCCGCGAACCGCCACCTCGAGTCCCTCGCTGCGGGCGAAGCCGATCGCGTGGCGAACGTCATCGACGTCGGCGCACTGGGCGATCAGCGCCGGGCGCAGGTCGTGGGCGCCGTTCCAGAGCGCTCGCACCTCGTCGTAGTCGCGGTCGCCGGGCGCCACCATCTGCCCGCCCAGGCCATCTTCGAACTCCTTCAGGGTCGCTCCTCCGAGTACTCCTTGGGTTGCCATCTGCTCGCGCTCCTTCTCGAATTCCAGTGTGGGAGGGAAGCTAGGAACGGCCGCTTAGCCGCCACTTTGCAACGCCTTATCAGGACCTGTGCTTAGAGCGCTCCAGCGCGTCGCAGCGGGCGATCCCCGCCGCCGCCCCGAGCACCTCGAAGCGCCGCCGCGCCTGGCGCAGCCGCCCGCGCGCCGCGGCGGTCTCCTCTTCCTCGGCGCAGAGCGCCGCCAAGCCGACCAGCGCCCAGGCCTGCTGGTGGTTGGGGCCGAGTTCGTCGAGCGCCGCGATCGCGCCTTCGAGGTGGGCGCGGGCGGTCGGGCGGTCGCCCTCGGTGAGGGCCACGGCGCCGAGGCTGAACTCGGCCGCGCTCAGGCCGACCAGGTCGTCGTTGGCGACGAACCAGCGGCGCGCCCGCCCGGCGGCGGCGCGCCCGGCGGGCGGATCGCCGGCGCGGGCCGGAGCAGCGCTGTGCAGGCGAGCGTCATCCCGGTGCCGCGCCGGTCGCCCAGCTCCTCGCGCAGCGCCAGCGCCTCGGCGAGCCGCTCGCGCCCGCGCGCGAAGCGCCCCTGGCGTCGCGCCAGGTTGCCGAGCGAGTGGAGCGCGAACGCCTCCCCCTGGCGGTCGCCGAGCGCCCGGAAGCGCGCCAGCCCGTCGTCCAGCGCCGTCTCGGCGCGGTGGCCCTCGCCCTGCGCCCAGAGCGGCGCCGCGAGGTTGACCAGGGTGTAGGCGGCGGCCGTCTCGGCACCGACCCGGCGCCCGACCAGCAGCGTCTCCTCCTGCAGCATGAACGGATAGCCGAACTCCGGCTCGGCGAAGAAGACGCAGTGGGTGAGCGGCCAGAGCGCCGGCCGCCGCTCGCCTTCGAGGTCCTCGAGCCGCGCCAGCGTCGTCTCCAGCTCGCCGCGGGCGCGGCCCACCTCCTGGCGCACCCAGGCGGCGATGCCGCGCACCTGCGCCGCCCAGGCCGGCGGCCGGCCGGCGGGGAGGTCGGCGGTGGGCACGGTCTGCTCGGGGGTGGTGTGGGCCTCGACCAGCGCCTCGATCTCCGACTCCGGCGCGGTGATCACCCGGTAGCCGGCCCAGCCCTCGACCGCGTCGAAGGTGCCGGCGCGGTCGCCCAGCTCGGTCTGGATCGCGGCGCTCTCGGCGCTGAACTCCTCGGTCCGCTCGTAGACGCCGCGGCGCACGCTGATCAGCGCCGCGGCAAGGAGGGCGTGGGCGCGCAGGGCGGTCCGCTCCGGCGCCGCGTCGAGCAGGCCTTCCAGCCAGCGAGACGCCTCGGCCAGGTAGCCGCGCATCAGCCAGAAGCCCCAGAGCGAGACGGCCAGGCGCAGGCCGGTCTGCGGGTCGGCGGCGAGCGCGGTGGAGAGGGCGGCGCGGAGGTTGTCGCGCTCGCCGTCGAGCAGGGCCGGCCAGGCGCCCGCGGGCAAGTCGCCGGCGGGGGTCGGATCGCTCGCCGCGAGCGCCGCGTACCACTCGCGGTGGCGGCGCTCGAACTCCTCCCGCTCGCCCGCCGCGCCCAGCTGCTCGGCGGCGAACTGGCGCACCGTGTCGAGCAGGTGGAAGCGCCGGCTCTCGGCGTCGCTTTCGACCTGGACCAGCGACTTGTCGAGCAGCCTGCCGAAGCGGGCGAAGGCCTCCGCCTCGGCGCCGGGCTCGGCGCAGATCGCTTCCACCGCCTCGACCCCGAAGCCGCCGGCGAAGACGGCGAGCCGGCGCAGCAGCACCTGCTCGGCGGGCTCGAGCAGGTCGAAGCTCCAGGCGAGGGTCGCCCGCAGGGTCTGCTGGCGGGTCATCGCCGTGCGGCTGCCGACGCTGAGCAAGTCGAGCGAGTCGTCGAGCCGGGCGACGATTTGGGCCGGGGTGAGGGCGCCGACCCGCGCCGCCGCCAGCTCGATCGCCAGCGGCACCCCGTCGAGCCGATGACAGAGCGCGACGACCGCGTCGACGTTCTCGGCGTCGAGCTCGAAGCCAGGCGCCGAGCGGGCGGCGCGGGCGGCGAAGAGGTGCACCGACTCCGCCCGCCGCGTCCGCTCGAGGGTGGGACCGTCGCCCCCGGGCTCCTCGGCGAGCCGCGGCAGCGAGAGCGAGGGCACCCGCCAGGTCAGCTCGCCCGGGACGCGCAGCAGCTCGCGGCTGGTGGCGAGGACGGTCAGCCGCGGGCAGCGGGCGAGGAGCGCCTCGACCAGAGCGGCGACGCTGGCGACGAGGTGCTCGCAGTTGTCGAGGACGAGCAGCATCGGGCGCTCGCCGATGCTCTGGGCGAGGGCGATCTCGGGGGCGCGGCGGGAGGCGAGCCGCAGGCCCAGGGACTGGGCGACGGCGGGCCCGACCAAGGCCGGATCGCCGACCGCGGCCAGCTCGACCAGCCAGACCTCGTTCTCGGGATCGTCCTCTCGCCGGTGCGCCAGCTCGAGCGCCAGCCGGGTCTTGCCGCAGCCGCCGGCGCCGGTCAGGGTGAGGAGCCGGGTGCCGTCGAGCAGGGCGGCGGTCTCGGCGAGCTCACGCTCGCGGCCGACGAAGCTGGTCAGCGGTTGCGGCAGCCCCCGGGTGGGCTCGCGCGGGGCGCCGAACCCGGGCGCGGCGCCACTTCCGGGCGTCGCGCCGAACCAGGCCGCTCCGCTTTCGTCCGCCGCACTCCCCATCGGCGCCATCCCGTTCGGCGCCTCCTGGTCCGGCGCTTGCGCGTCTGCTCCGCCGAAGCGTCGCGTGAGGATGTCGCGGTAGAGCGCCCGCGTCTCGTCGTCGGGTTCGTCGGCGAACTCGCGGCCGAGCCCGCGCTTCAGCTCCTGGAACTGGGCCAGCGCCTCCTGCCGCCGCCCGGTCTCGGCGTAGAGGCGCATCAGCGCTCGGTGGGCGGGCTCGTGCAGCGGCTCGACGATGAGCAGCTCGTGCAGCCCGTCGATCGCCGCGGTCGGCTCGGCCCCCGCCTCGAGCTCGGCCAGCTCGATCCCCAGTGCCAGCCACAGCTCGCGCAGAGCCTCGCGCCGGGTCGCCGTCCAGTCCTCGTAGCGGTCCTCGGGCAAGAGCTCGCCCGCGTAGGCGGCCAGCGCCGCCCGGTAGGCGGCCGGATCGCGCTCGGCCCGCGCCCGCGCCGCCGCCGCTTCGAAGGCGACGACGTCGATCCGCACCGGCTCGTCGCGTCCCAGGTAGACGAGGTCGCTGCTCAGCTCCAGCAGGCAGCGTCCGTCGAGGCCGCCCGCGTCGAGCGCCCGGCGCGCCGCGTAGATCGCCTGGTGGAGGTTGTTGCGCGCCGCCGGCCCCTCGTGCTCGGGCCAGAGCAGCGCCGCCGCTCCCTCGGCGTGGATCCGCCGCTCCGGCTCCAGCGCCAGCAGCTTGATCAGCGTCTTCGCCTTGCGCAGCCGCCAGGCCCGGTCGGGGATCGGACCGCCGTCCACCGTGACCGCGAAGGCCCCGAGCAGGTTGACGCTCAACGTCCGATCGGCCACGCCCGTCTCTCCCCAGAGCAGAAAGCGTTCCTTAAGCATCGCCCACCATACGCCCACCGGGGCGATGGGGTTCAAAGCGGGGGGCGCGGTGGTGGGGCGGGCGCCGGCGCGGCGGCCGCGGGAGGGCGTCTAGCTCTCGCCCGCGGGCTCGTCCTCCTCGACCGCGTCGTAGAGGCTCTCGGCGGCGAGCTCCATCGCCCGCCGGCTCCACAGCTTGACCTCCATGAAGACGTCGTCGCCGTAGGCCTCGAGCGCGTCGAGCGCGACCAGGGTGAAGCGGTCGCGGAGGATCTCTTCCTGGTCGACGGTGTCGCCGTCGAGCTCCGCCGTGGCGGCGACGGCGCCGCGGACGAGGGGCCGTCCCCAGACCAGGGTGACCGCGCCCGCGCGCCCGTTCTCACCGCGCCAGCGGCCGATCACGTCGTCGTTCAGGTCGATCTTCCAGTCCGGGTTGTCCTCGGCGAGGACGTCGGTGAAGTCGGCGGTGGCGCGGAAGTCGGTGGTGTCGCCCTCGCCGACGGGCAAGGCGTAGGAGACGTGGCCGTAGAGCTCCAGGGTGCCCTCCTCGCTCTCGGTCCGCGCCGAGCAGGGGATCCAGACGCGCCCGCCCCAGGTGCGCTCGGGGAACCAGTCGACCTCCTCCGGCACGGCGGCACCGGCGGGCAGGTCGGCGATCGCGGCGACCGCCTCGACGAAGGCCTCGCGCAGGCGCGCCGCGAAGCGGCCGCCGGCGATGCCCTCCTGGTTGGTGTCGGCGATGAAGCGCGGGATCGGTCGCGGGTTGGGCGCCACGACGGCGGACCCTACACCGGCCAGGCCGTGCGTTCGCACTTCCCCACACTATGTGTGGGGAAGTGCGAACGCGCCGGGGGCGCTAGGCGCTCTGCGAGACGGGCTCGGCGACGCCCTCGGGCCCGCCGCGCAGCAGGGTGGCGGCGGCGATCGCGCCCATCAGGCAGAGCCCGGCCCCGATCAGGAAGGCGACTTTGTAGCCGCCGGTCAGCGCCTCGAGCTGCCCGGCGCCGCCGGCCAGGAGGCCGTTGGTGTGGGAGGTGGCGATCGTCGTCAGCACCGCCAGGCCGAGCGTGCCGCCGACCATGCGTGAGGTGTTGACGACGCCGGAGGCGAGCCCGTTCTGCTCCGGCGCCACACCTTTGACCGCGGCGATCGTGGCCGGGACCATCGACCAGCCCGCGCCGAGCGTGACGAGCATGCCCCCGGGAAGGATCGCCACCTCGTAGGGGCTCGACGGCTCGAGCGTGGCGAGGACGAGGAAGCCGATCATCGCCAGCGCCAGCCCGATGCCGAGCGTCGTCCGCACGCCGAGCCGGGCGACCAGCTTCGGCGCGGTCGCCGAGCCGGCGAAGAAGAGCAGGGTGAGCGGCAGGAAGGAGACTCCGGCGAGCAGCGCATTCTCTCCTTTGACTTCCTGCAGGTAGAGCGAGATGAAGTACCACATCGCGAAGGTCGCGGCAAAGAGCAGGGCGACGATCAGGTTGGCGGCGCGCAGGGTAGGCATCTTGAAGACGTCGAGCGGGATCAGCGGGTCGGCCGCCAGCTTGCCCTCGACCAAGGCGAAGAGGCCGAGCAGGACGATCCCCAGCGCCAGCGGCGCGAGCACGCCGAGCGAGCCCCAGCCGAGCGTGTCGGTGCGGACGATGCCGTAGACGATCGCGGTGAGGCCGCCGGTGATCAGCACCGCGCCGGGGACGTCGAGCTTGCGCCCGTGGGCGATCGCCGCGTGGCGCGGGATCAGCCGGCGACCGGCGAGCAGTACGGCGAGGCCGACGGGGACGTTGATCACGAAGATGGCGGGCCAGTCGAAGGCCTGGGTGAGGGCACCGCCGAGCAGGGCGCCGGCCGATCCCCCGATCCCACCCATCGCCGCCCAGAGGCCGAGCGCCCGGTTGCGCTCGCTGCCTTCCTCGAAGGAGCCGGTGACGATCGCCAAGCTGGCGGCGGAGATCACCGCGGCGCCGGCCCCCTGGATCGCGCGGGCGCCGATCAGGACGCCCTGGCCGTCGGCCAGCGCGCAGCCGAGCGAGGCCGCGGCAAAGAGGCCGACGCCGACCAGGAAGACCTGGCGGCGGGGGAGGAGGTCGGTGGCGCGGCCGGCGAGCATGAGGAAGCCGGCGAAGGTGAGGGTGTAGGCGTTGACGACCCACTGCAGGCCGCTGTCGGAGAAGCCGAGCGCGGAGTGGATATCCGGCAGCGCGACGTTGACGATCGAGATGTCGAGGATGACCATGAACTGCGCGAGGCAGACGGTCAGAAGAAGTGCGTCTTTCTGGAGTCGCTTCATAGAGAACTAACGGGAGGGAGCGGGTTTACGTGAGCCGGGCGGGCGGGCGGCGGTCCGAATGCCCTTTCCCCCGGCGGGGGCCCTTAGAGCCTGTCTCGAAACCCCCGCGCACGCCTGACGGCGCCGGACACACTTCGCGGGGCGTCGTCCTCGGTCGGCCAAATGGCTCTGCCATTCGGCCTCCCTGCGTCCTACCCCCGCTCGGTCCGGCACTCGCCAGTCGCACACGCGGGTTTCGAGACAGGCTCATAGTTCGATGGTCACCGTACCACAAAGTTCGATGATCGTCGTATCATCCTTGTCATGAGCTTCGAGCATCCCGACGGGGACCAGATCGATCTCTCCGCCGTCTTGCACGCCCTCAGCGATCCACAGCGGCGCGGGATCGTGGCGGAACTGGCGGCGAGCGAGCAGCCGCGTCCCTGTGGGAGCTACGCGCCGAACATCACCAAATCGACCCGCACCCACCACTTCCGCGTCCTGCGCGACGCGGGCCTGATCGAACAGTGGAAGGAAGGGACGCTGAAGATGAGCCGCCTCCGCCGCGACGATATCGACGCCCGCTTCCCGGGCTTACTCGACTCGGTTCTGGGCTCGGGGGTTCCGGTGCGGAGTTAGGAGTTGGTTTGTTGGGTGGTGGCCGAACCCCGGGGCCCCGGGGTTCGGCCGGAGGTGGTCCGGGCCGGACCGATCGGAGCCCAGACCTCCCCGGGCGGGAGATCTTCGGGGGGAGCTGGCGCAGGGACGGGCCGGCGCGGGGAAGGGACGGGTGCGTGGCGGGGAGATCGACGTCTCCGTGACGGGACAGAGGGATGCGACGTCTCCGTGACGAGGCCGAGGAAAGACGCCACGAAGACCGTGCGATCCGCGCGGGTCCCGTCCGGGAGATGCATGATCCGGCGGGATCCCCGCCGGATCATGGTC
>JAFDWF010000048.1 GCA_018268575.1 Actinomycetota bacterium | reverse complement strand
CAGGGTCAGGATCGACTGCTGCTGCTTGCCGTAGGCGCTCTGTACGTCGCGCCCGAAGAGCAGGTTGAACTTCTGGTCGGTGCCGCCGAGCTCGACGTCGGCACAGGTCGCCACCGAGTCATAGCCCTGCAGCAGCGGGTAGAGCAGCTCGTGGGCGGCGATCGGCGCGTTCGCCGCCATCCGCTTCTGGAAGTCGTCGCGCTCGAGCAGCCGTGCCACCGTCGTCGTCCCCATCAGCTCCAGCAGCTGCGGCAGGTTCATGTCGAGCCACTCGGAGTTGCGCCGCACCTCGGTCCGCTCCGGGTCGAGGATCTTGTAGGCCTGCTCCTGGTAGGTGGTCGCGTTGGCGTCGATCTCCTCCGGCGTCCGCACCGGCCGCGAGGCCGAGCGCCCGCTCGGGTCGCCGACCCGGGCGGTGAAGTCGCCGACGATCAGGACCACGGTGTGCCCCGCCGCCTGGAATTCGGCAAGCTTGCCGAGCACGACCGTGTGGCCGAGGTGGATGTCGGCGGTGGTCGGGTCGATCCCGAGCTTCACCCGCAGGGGGCGGTCGAGCTCGAGCTGCTCGGCGAGGCGCCCCTCGGGCAGCACGTCGACCGCGTTTCGCGTCAGGTCCGGCACGGCCCGCAATGCTAGACTCCGCGCCTCGCTCGACGGGTCCAGCCGCCTGCTCGGGCGGGTTTTTGTTCACCGCCCGATGGCCGTCTCCCTACTCAAGCGTCGACGCAGCGACGGTGGCGCCCAGTTGCCGCCGGTACCCTCGGCACCCTCCCTCGCCCCCGGTGCGCCCGGCCCGCCGAAGCGGGCCAAGCCGCGCCTGAAAAAGCTGCGGTTCCTCTTCGTGCTGCTCGGGCTCGGGATCCTTGCGGTGATCTCGATGGTCTTCGGGATGATGGCCGCGATCTCGCAGGACCTGCCGGCGATCTACGACTTCGCCAAATACAAGGCGCAGAAGAACAGCAAGGTCGTCGACTCGAGCGGCCGCGCCATCGGCACGCTCTCCTCCGACCAGAACAAGATCCTCCTGAACTCCGGGCAGATCAGCCCCAACATCAAGAACGCGGTGGTCTCGATCGAGGACGCCCGCTTCTACGAAAACGACGGTGTCGACTTCCGCGGCATCGCTCGCGCGCTGGTCTCCGACTTCATCAGCGGCTCGGCCCAGCAGGGGGCCTCGACGATCACCGAGCAGTTCGTCAAGAACGCGCTGGAAGCGGAAGGCAGCCGGACGATCTTGGAGAAGTTCCGTGAGGCGGCGCTTGCCTACAAACTCGACAAGCACTGGTCGAAGTCGAAAATCCTCACCGAGTACCTGAACACGATCTACTTCGGCGAGGGCGCCTACGGAATCGAGGCCGCCGCCGCGACCTACTTCGGCGCGAACCATCCCGGCTGCACCGCCAACGACAGCTGCGCCTCGGTACTCGAGCCGTGGGAGGCGGCGATGATCGCCGGGGTGATCGCCTCGCCATCGGCCTTCGACCCGAAGGTCAACCCGGAAGCCGCGTTGGCGCGCCGCAACCTGGTGCTGGAAAAGATGGAGGAACAGGGCTACATAACGCACGCCCAATACGTCGAAAGCCTCCACAAGGCCCTCCCCGCACCGTCCGACATCAAGCCGCCGACGCTGGAATCGAAGGCCCCCTACTTCACCGCCTTCCTGCGCCAGCAGCTGGTCGAACGCTACGGCGCCGAGAAGGCCTACTTCGGTGGCCTCGAAGTCCACGCGACGCTTGACCTGCAGCTCCAGGAAGCGGCCGAAGAAGCGGTCAGCTCCTACCTCGGCTACTCGCCGGCGACCGCCTCCGTCGTCGTGATCGACGACCACACCGGCGGGATCAAGGCGATGGTCGGCGGGCCGAACTTCGAAAAGACGCAGTTCAACCTGGCAACCCAGGGGCGGCGCCAGCCGGGATCCTCGATCAAGCCCTTCACCCTGCTGACCGCGCTCGAAGAGGGAATCTCGCCGGAAACCGAATTCCCCTCCGAACAGCGGACCTTCCACTTCGGCAAGCACGGCGACGAAACGTTCACCGTGCACAACGACGAAGAAGGCTACCTGGGGTCCTGCTCGATCGCCTGCGGCCTCACCTACTCCGACAACTCGATCTACGCCGGGCTGGCGTTGGAAGGGCTGAAAGGGAAGACGATCGGGGACCGCACCCGCTCGATCGCCAAGACGATCCACAAGGCCGGTTACACCGATCCGATCTCGACCAACCCGGCGATGGCGCTCGGCGGCCTCACGGAAGGCGTCTCGCCGCTCGGCTGGGCCTACGCCTACTCGACGATCGGCAACAACGGCGACCGCATCTCCGGCACCCTGGCGCCGCGCCCGGGCGACAGCCCGCTCACCTTCGAAGAAGTGACGAAGAACGGCAAGCCGATCAAGGGCGGCGAAAACAAGCCGATCCACCACCAGGTCTTCAACGAAGAAACGGTCAAGGAGCAGAAGGGGATCATGGAAACGGTGATCTCCGAAGGGACCGGGACCGCGGCCCAGACCGGGGCGCCGGAAGAGTGGGGCAAGACCGGCACGACCGAGGAAGAGGCCGACGCCTGGTTCTGCGGCGGGGTCGCCGCCGAAGTCACGGCCTGCGTCTGGGTCGGCTACCCGGACACGACGACGCCGATGCTGACGCTCTTCAACGGCGGCCCGGTGATGGGCGGCACCTACCCGGCGATGATCTGGGCCCGCGTGATGACCGCCTGGGAAACGATCAAGAAGGAACACCTGGCGGAAAAGAAGGCGAAAGAAAAGGCCAAGGAAGCGAAGGAAAAGGAAGGCAAGTCCGGAGCCGAAGCGGAAAAGGAAATCGAAGCGGGCGAATACGAAGAATCGGAATACGAAGCGCCGGAAGAAAGCTACGAATCAGAAGAAGTCGTGCCGGAAGAAGAAGTCGAAGGCGGCACCGGCGGGCGCGGCGAAACCGAAGAACCGGTCGAAGAAGCGCCCGAAGAAGTGACGCCGGAAGAAGCGACCCCCGCGAAGCCCGAAGAAACCGGGCCGACGACGCCTTCGACGGGCGGCGGTGTTACCGCGGGCTGAGGGCGGGGCGGCGGGGGCCGATGCTGGGTGCTCCGGGATCACGAAACCATCACGAAGCGCACTCCGAAACCTCCGTCCCCGGGGACGCAACGAGCGGTCCCCAGTCCGGACGAAGGCGTCTCTGTCGGGCTCGGGGGCGTCCGGGCAACTTGGGGTTAGTCCGGTCTGGATGGGTAGTTCCACAGGGGCGGAGTGGCGTGGGTGGTCGAGCTGGCGCCCGGGCGGGGTCCGGGCCGGAAGTGGTTCGGGCCTGGGGAATCGGGGCTCCGGCCTCCCGGGCGTCTCGGAGGCGACCCGGGCAGGCTGTGGTCGCCTCCGAGACGCCCGGGACGGGAGGTTCTCGGGGGGAGCTGGCGCAGGGGACCGGTGCGTGGCGGGGAGGATCCGGGGAGTCCGGCATCTCCGTGACGGGACGGAGGGATGCGACGTCTCCGT
>JAFDWF010000047.1 GCA_018268575.1 Actinomycetota bacterium | reverse complement strand
GACCGCCGGCCTGACCGTGCTGGAGGCCCACATCCGCGGCTGCCCGGTGATCTCCTACGGCTTCTCGGCCGGCCACCTGCGCGCCAACAACGCCGCCTTCGAACGGTTCGGGATCGCCGAGGTGGCGCGCTCCGACCACGAGCTCGAGTCGACCCTCCGGCACGTCGCCAGCGAACGGCGCTCGCCCGACTCCTCCTTCGCCTCGCTGCCCTCGATCGCCTCGCGGACGTTCACCGTGCGGCCGCAGGTGCGCCAGGAGGCGGTCTGGCGGCTGCGCACGGCGCGTGCGGTCACGGTCGCCTGCCTGGCGATCATCGCCCTCGTCCTGGTGATCTCGGCGGTCCACCGCGAGAGCCCGCTGAAGCCGCTGACCCCGGTCACCAGCCGGATCCACTTCGGCAACGACACCGACCCCACCACGCAGGCGACGCAAGCGGCGAAGAGCCTCGGCCCGGCCGGCTCCTCGCGAGAAGTCGCCACCGAAACCGCAGAAGCCGAAACCGGTCCTTGAGTCGCGGCCAGGCGCCGGGCGAGCCACGCCAGGCTGGAGTGCGTTCGCACTTTCCCACACCCATGGTGGGAAAGTGCGAACGCACCGGCTCGGATGCGCCTATTGCGCGTCGTACCGCCGCCGCGGTCGGGGCGCTCGGCCTCGCGGCCGCGATCCCGCACGCCGGCCCGGCGCTGGCGCCGATCGTTCCCGCGGTCGGCCGTCGGCTGCCGGTGCTGCTGCGGGAGGAGGGCGTGGAGGGCGTGGCCCTCACCTTCGACGACGGGCCCCATCCGCAGGGCACCCCGGCCGTGCTGGAGATCCTCCGCGCGGCGGATGCGAAGGCGACCTTCTTCCTCGCCGGCGAGCAGGTCGAGCGGCGGCCGGCGCTGGCGGCGGAGATCGTCGCCGCGGGCCACCGGGTCGAGCTGCACTGCCACCGCCACCGCAACCAGTTGCGGCTGACCCCGCGGTCGCTGATCGATGACGCCGAGCGCGGGCGGGCGGCGATCGAGGACGCGACCGGTCAGGCGATCGCCGACTACCGGCCGCCCTACGGGATCTTCAGCGGCGCCGGACTGCGGGCGATCCGCTCACGTGGCTGGCGACCGGTGCTCTGGTCGCAGTGGGGACGGGACTGGACGCGCCGGGCTACGCCTGAGTCGATTGCGCGCAAGGCGACCGACGGGACCCGCCCCGGGGACATCGTCCTCTTGCACGACGCGGACTTCTACAGCGCGCGGAACTCCTGGGAGCGCACCGCGTCTGCCCTGCCGAGAATCCTTGACGAGCTGGCGATGCGAGGGCTGAAGTCGAGCGTGCTTCGCCGTTGAACCGGAGGCGCGATCGTCCACTCGTCGCAGCCGGCGAAGGCTTCGTCGAGCAGCCGGGCCATCGTGCTCCGCGGTCGGTTCTGGTCGAAGATCTGCTTGGACATGGCTCTCCGTCCTGAATAGGGGGCTTTGATGAAGATTCACCCCCCAGTCGGACGAAAAAGTTGCAGTTTGCGGATTTTGCGAACAGTTGTTCGTGGAGCTGCTATGGCGAAGGCGCAAAGTCGGCGATCTCGCTCGCCAGGCGACCCGGCTGATCGAACGGTACGAAGGTCGCCGAATCGGGTATGCGGACCAGCTTCGCACCGCCGATCTGCGCACCGAGCCGTTCGGCATAGCCGATCGGGAAGTAGCGGTCGCCGGGGGCCCAGGCGAGCAGGAGGGGGAAGTTCGAGCCCGTCAGCGCCGCGGCGGCGGTGAGGGTGTGGCGCTTGTCCATCCCCCGGGTGACCTTGCCGAGGTCGTGGCGGACGCCCTTGTCGGCGATCGCGGCGCGGGCCCAGGACTCGACCAGCCCGGCCGGCGGCTTGCGCTTGGCGAAGGGACGGAAGGCGGTCCGGGTGATCGCCGGGACGCGGAAGGGGAGGGCCAGCATCGTCACGCCGCCGGGCAGCTTCGCCAGTGGCGGCAGGGCCTTGAAGATCCCCGGCGGGAAGTTCTCGTGGGTGTCGCAGTTGGTCAGCACGAGGCGGCCGACCCGGGCCGGGCGGCGGGCGACCAGGACCTGGCACATCGCCCCACCGGAGTCGTTGCCGACCAGGGTCACGTCGGTGAGGTCGAGGGCGGCGAGGAAGTCCTCGATGACCGTCGCCACCCCGGGCGGGGTGAGGTCGGCGTCCGGGTGCATGGCGATCGTGTGGGCGCCCATCGGCCAGTTCGGCGCGATGCAGCGGTAGCGGTCGGCGAGCGCGTCGACGACGCCATCCCAGAGTCGGCCGTCGACCAGGTAACCGTGGACGAAGACGATCGCGGGCCCCGATCCCGCTTCGCGATAGCGGATGGTCCCTGCCGTCACCTGAACTTCATGCGCTTCCACCATGATCTCCAGTCTGATCGTATGTCGTCTATTAACGTACATACAGTATGAATGCTAGTCAACCGAAGGATGATGGGGCCGACCAGCCGCGTCCTCGGGCGGATGGACGCCGTACCCAGGCACAGCGCACCGAGCAGACCCGCAAGGCGCTGATCGCCGCCGGGCGCGAGCTGTTTGCCGCCCGCGGCTATGACGAGGTCGGTGCCGAGGAGATCGTCCGCACGGCGGGCCTCACCCGCGGCGCGCTCTACCACCACTTTCCCTCCGGCAAGCCCGGCCTCCTGGAGGCAATCTACGAACGGCTCGAGGCGGAGTCGACCGAGCGCGTCGCCCACGTCGTCCTCGACTCCGAGATGGACAGCCCGCTGGCGGCGATGAAGGCCGGAGTCGCCGCCTTCCTCGACGAGTGCGCCGAGCCCGGTTTCCAGCAGATCGTCCTCCACGACGCGCCCGCCGTGCTCGGCTGGGAGCGCTGGCGGGAGATCGCCGCGGCGAACGGCCTGGGTCTGATCGAAGCAAGCCTGATCGCGGCGATCGAGGCGGGGGAGATCCGGCCGCTGCCGGTAAAGCCGACCGCCCATCTGCTGCTCGGCGCCCTCGACGAGGCGGCGATGCTCCTCGTCCGCTCCTCCGACCCGACCGGCCGCGCCGAGATCACCACCGTCCTGCTCGCCCTGATCGACAGCTTCGCGAGGCCCCTGTCGGGATAGGTGGTTGATCCGACGGAAAGGGTTCGGATCGGTTCGGGCTGGCGCCCGAGGAAGGGCCGGGGCCGGGTGGGTCACGGCCGTAGCGGCAGGGGACGAAGACGCCCGGGCGACCCCGGCAGGTTGTGGCCGCCTCCGAGACACCCGGGGCGGAAGTCCTCCGAGGGTTCGGTCACAGGGACGGGACTTTTGCGGGCGGCCCCATGTCGACGGGCCGAAAACTCCAGCAGGACTGGAGTTTTCGGCCCGTCGACATGGAGGACCGGGCGTCCGTCACGGAGACGTGCGCCTCACGACCGGTCCACGATGCCCGACGGAGGATCCGGGCGACGAGGGAACCGTGACCTTCTGCGCAGCACCGTGACCTTCCCGCAGTCCCCGTCACCGATCACCGTCCTCCGGCGCGCCTCCCTCCAGGGTCCCCGCCGCCCGCCCGGACCCCAGGCCGCTCCTCCCATGACCGGCCGGGTCCCTTCAGCGTCCCCCCTAGTCGGTCCCGTCCCTTCCCGGCCCGCCGGAGCGTCGTCCTCTGGTCCCCGGAGCGCCGTCGAATCACCAACCCGGCCGCCGCCCCAAAGGGCCGCTCCCGGCCCCCTTGCGCACTGCTCTAAACTCGTAGGAGTGAAAGCTTCAATCCATCCCGATTACGCCCTCGCCAACGTGCACTGCTCGTGCGGCAACCAGTTCTACACGCGGTCGACCAAAGACGACCTGCACGTCGAGCTCTGCTCCGAGTGCCACCCGTTCTACACCGGCAAGCAGAAGCTGGTCGACACCGGCGGTCGAGTCGAGCGCTTCCAGCGTCGCCAGGCCAAACACCGGGCCGGCAGGCGGTAGCAACCGTGAGCCCGATCGCGGGCTCCGCACAACAGGCGCCACAAACGACCCCCTCCAACGGCAGCACCGGAGGGGACCCGCTGCGCATGCCCGACGGGGCGCTGGTCGCCAAGCGCGACGCGCCGGTCGGCGGCCAGGCGGTGCTCGAGGGCGTGATGATGCGCGGCATCTCCACCTGGGCCGTCGCCGTCCGCACACCCGAGGGCCAGATTGAAGTCGAGTCCGAGCCGCTCACCCCGTGGGCGAAGCGCCATCGCCTCTACCGGGTGCCGATCGTCCGTGGCGTCGTCGCCCTCGCCGAATCGATGAAGATCGGCTTCCGCGCCCTGGCGATCTCTGCCAACGCGCAGATCGAGGATGACGAGGACGGCGAGCCGGAGGAGATCGGCGGCTGGGTCTGGGGGCTGACGATCGCCTTCTCGCTGGTCCTCGCGATCGGCCTCTTCTTCGTCGTCCCGGTCGGGCTCACGAGCCTGATCAAGGGCCAGTTGGGCTCGCCCTTCCTCTTCTGGCTGGTCGAGGGCCTGCTCCGCACCGCCATCTTCATCGCCTATATCTGGGCGATCTCGAAAATGCCCGACCTGCGGCGGACCTTCGAGTACCACGGCGCCGAGCACAAGACGATCTCCTGCTATGAGGCCGAAGACGAGCTGACCCCGGAGCGGGCGAAGCTCTACTCGCGCCTCCACCCGCGCTGCGGCACCAGCTTCCTCTTGATCGTGATGGTGCTGGCGATCTTCATCTTCGCCCCGCTCGGGCTGCCCGCCTGGTACTGGCTGGTGATCTCGCGGATCGTCGGCATCCCGGTGATCGCCGGGCTCTCCTACGAGGTGATCAAGTGGGCGGGCAAGAACCGCCGCAAAGCCTGGGTGCGCGGCGTGATGTGGCCGGGGCTGATGCTGCAGAATCTGACCACGCGGGAGCCCGATCTCGACCAGCTCGCCGTGGCCATCGCCTCCCTGAACGCCGTCCTCGCGCGCGAGAAGCCCGAGGACCTGCATTCAGGCCAGACGATCGAGATCGTCGCCTAGCCCCACCCACCTAAACTCGGTCCGATGATCGAGCAGTTGGTCGAACAGATTCGCGCCCGCTTCGCCGAGCTGGAGGCGCTGATGTCAGACCCCGCTGTCATCGCCGACCGCGAGCGCTACGCGGAAATCGGCCGCGAATATCGACAGCTGAAAGATGCCCGCGACCTGGCGGAGGAGTACTCGACGCTCAAGGACGACCTCGAAGGGGCGCGCGAGCTGCTCGCCGAGGGCGAGGACGAGGAGCTCCGCAAGGTGGTCGAGGAGGCGCCGCCGCGGATCGCCGAGCTGGAAGAGGAGATCCGCCTGGCGATGGTCGAGCGCGACCCGAGCGACGAGAAGAACGTGATCGTCGAGATCCGCGCCGGCACCGGCGGCGACGAGGCGGCGCTCTTCGCCGGCGACCTCTACAAGATGCTCACCCGCTACGCCGAGCTGCGCGGCTTCGCCACCGAGGTGCTCTCGCAGTCGGCCTCCGAGGCGGGCGGCTTCAAGGAGGTCACCTTCGAAGTGCGCGGCGAGGGCGCCTACTCGGTCTTCAAGTTCGAGGGCGGCACCCATCGCGTCCAGCGCGTGCCGGAGACCGAGAGCCAGGGCCGCATCCACACCTCGACCGCGACGATCGCGGTGCTCCCCGAGGCGGAGGAGGTCGACGTGCAGATCGACCAGAACGACCTCCAGATCGACGTCTACCGCTCCTCCGGGCCGGGCGGCCAGTCGGTCAACACGACCGACTCGGCGGTGCGGATCACCCACAAACCGACCGGCATCGTCGTCTCGATGCAGGACGAGAAG
>JAFDWF010000046.1 GCA_018268575.1 Actinomycetota bacterium | reverse complement strand
GTGGTAGGGGGAGGCCGAGAGGTCGAAGATGCGCGGCGTCATCCCCTGGTCGATCAGCTTGTCGACGACGTGGGAGCCGATGAAGCCCCCGCCTCCGGTCACCAGGACCCTCATCGCTTACGCCTCCTTGCCCAGGGCCGCGGCGCGGCTCTCAGGACGGTAGTAGAGCGGCACGCACCAATGATTCTCGGCCACCCAGTCGGTGTTCGGCAACTCGTCGGCGCGGCCCATGATGCGGTGGCAAGGCTGGTCGTAGACCTTGCCGGTGCTCTTCTCGATCTCCTCGAAGACGATGTACTTGTAGAGGCCGGAGGTCATCCCGTCGGGGAGCTCCAGCTTGGCCGGGTGGACGGGATCGAGGTGCTCGCGCGCGTACTCGTTCTTCCACTCGACGATCTCCTCCATCCGCTCCGTCCCGACCAGCGCGACGGCGGCGGTGAACTCGTTCATCCGGAAGTTGAGGCCGTCGACCTGGTGGTCGAACTTGCCGTAGTTGCGGAACTTGCGCGTGTACTCGAGCAGGTCCTGGTCGGCGGAGACGAGGACGCCGCCCTCGCCGCTCGACACCGTCTTGGTCGCGTAGAGCGAGTAGACGCCGGCGTCGCCGAAGCTGCCCGGGCGCGCTCCGTTCCAGTCGGCGCCGTGGGCATGGGCGCAGTCCTCGAGCAGAAAAATGCTGTTCGCGTGGCAGTACTCGGCTATTTGTGCGGAGTCGAAGGCGAGGTGGCCGCCGACGTGGACGAGGATCGCGGCCTTCGGCTTGTGCTGCTCGGCCTTGCGCTCGAAGTCCTCGAAGGACATGCAGAGATCATCGCGGCGGCAGTCGACGAACTCGACGCGGGCCCCCGCACCGATCGCGGCGAGCGGCGTCGCCATGAAGGTATTCGACGGGCAGAGCACCGTCTCGCCCTCGACCCCGGCGAACTCCAGCGCGGCGAGCGCGCCACCCGCCCAGCTGGAGAGGCCGACGCTCTCGAGCTTGTTCCACTCCGACCAGCGCTCCTCGAACGCCTTCAGCTTGGCGCCCTCGGACCACTGCTCGGAGTCGAGCACCTCGGCCCAGAGCTCGAAGAGGCGGGGTCGGTCGCGGTGATCGAAACCGATCGCGAACTTCGTAACGTCAGGCAGGGATGTCTCGGCGGCGCCTACGGTGGCTCCTTCTGGTGAGTGTTGCTGGGAAAGGGGGTTCGGCGGGAGTCGAGATCAGTTGATCGCCGAAGGCGGCGCAAGGCTAGCAGCGAAATCGGAGAGAAGACTTAAATCGGCAGATTCTCTACTCCGCCTGAGCGGAGGCGGTCTCCGCCTCGTGCGCGGCCTCGATCTCCTCGGCGTGCGCCGACTCGATCACGGCGCCGACCGCGGGCGAGCCCGCCAGCGCGATCACGCCGCCGATCGCGATCAGGACCGAAGCGACCAGGGCGACGCCCCCGCCCGGCGTACCCGACCAGGACTCTCCGAAGATCAGCGGCGCCAGGATCACCGGCACGACCACCTGGACGGCAAACATCACCGGCGTCACCTGGGTGGCGGGACGGCGGCCGAGCGCGCTCATCTCGCTGAGCAGCGCGAGGCCCTCGGAGGCGGCGGCGGTGGCGAGCCAGATCGCCGCGACCAAGAGCGAGCCATCGGAGAGTTCGTCGGTGAGGAGCTTGGAGGCGATCGCGGTCCAGGCGTAGCCGAAACCGGCGGCGATGACGGCCAGTATCCCCGCCGCGCCCGCCCGGCCGCGCACCAGATAAGGAGCGACCACCGGGATCGTGATCAGGGCGAGGGCGATCGCGATCGGCACCGTGCCCGCGTTCTCGGTGGTCCGTTCGGGCGCCGCCCAGGCGATCCCCGCCACCCCGAGCACGATCGCCCCGACGGCGCCGTACTCGCGCGGCCCCGGCCTCTCCCCCAGCTTGGTCACCCCGAGCCAGAGCAGCAGCACAAGGCCGCTGGCGAGGCAGGGCTGGACCACGGTCAGCGGCGCGAACAGCAGCGCAAGGATCTCCAGCGGCCAGCCCGCCAACCCGATCAGCGTCGCGACCAGCCAGCGTGGGTTGCGCACCAGCCGCCCGATCAGCGACGCCCGCAGCGCGTACTCCTGCCCCACCTCCCGCGCCTCGAGCGCCTGCAGCGCGACCGAGGTGTTGTAGAGCGCCGACGCCCCGACCGCACAGATGATCCCCAAGGCCAGCATCCGACGAGCCTAGTCGCCGCGGTCCCTCCATTTTCGTTCGAAGCGTTCGCCGACCGACAGCGTGATCACTACGGTGGCGCACAGCCAGATCACCTCGGCATAAAGTACGAGATCTTCTCCTGCACCGAGCCCGACGAGCCCGTAGAAGATGCCCGCCTCGACCGCCAGGCAACAGATCATCGCGAGAATTTGGCCGCGGTATCGATACATGACATCGAGGCTAGCGCCAGCCGATGGAGACAAGAATTAGTCCAATCACCACGATCACAGCGGCCAAACCACCTTCGACGGTGCGGCGCCTTCGAGCCTCCTCGGAGGCTGCGCCGAACTCGGCAGTTGCCTGACCGAAAAACGCTCCGATCGCAATTGCGGCGGCGAAGCCGCCGGCGACGGAAAGGAGACCGTCCGGGGTGAACAGAAATGCGACGGGCAGCACCCATGGGATGCTGCCCGTCGAAGACTCACAGGTGGCGCGCGGAACGCGCCAGAAGTGTCGCTAGAGCGTCAGGTCTCCTGGTACAGCGGCCCGTCGCCGCCCTCGGGGAGGGTGAGGCGGCCGCCCTTGGCGGTGATCGCGCCGCACTGGACGCAGTTGGAGGCGGTGACGTGGACGTCGACCTCGGCGACGCCGCTCGCCAGCTGGTCCTCGGGGATCTCGTAGACCTGCGCCGGGCACATCGAGACCCAGGTCTGGGCGACCTCGCGGGGCACGTGGGTCTGGATGCGGATGTGGTTGGGCGCGTCGTCGCGGGTCGCGTTGCCCGAGAGGAACACCGAGCCGAGCTTGTCGAAGGTCAGCTCGTTGTCGGGTTTCGGGTAGTGGTCCGCGGCCCGACCGATCTGCACCGGCACGTCGGCGTTCGCCTCGACCTTCCAGTGGCCGCCGGGGAAGTTGCCTTTGGTCGCCACCATCGCGGAAGCCATCGCGCCGCCGAAGACGAGCCCCTTGGTCAGCGGCTGTTTCATGTTGCGCGTTTCTTTCAGGTCCTTCTCGATCTCCGACTTGTGGACCATCTCGTCGTAGGCCTCGAAGTTGACCGCGTCGATGTCCGCCTTCAGCGCGTCGACTATCGCTTCCGCCGCGTACATGCCCGCATGCATCGCGTAGTGGACACCTGCCAACTCGGCGATGTTGACCATCCCGGCGCAGTCTCCGGCCATCACCATGCCGGGCACCGAGAGGCGGCTCGGCATCGCCCAGTAGCCGCCCGAGGGGATCGTCTTCGCGCCCCAGCCGACCCGTTTCCCCCCCTCGAGGATCTTCTGGATGAAGGGGTGGGTCTTCCACAGCTGCAGCGCGTCGTGGACGGAGAAGGTGGCGTCGGTGGTGTCCAACCCGACGACGAGGCCGAAGCAGACCTTGTCCTCGCCCATCGGGTAGAGGAAGCTGCCGCCGGCCTCCTTGTACTTGCCGCTCCAGCGCAGCGGCCAGCCCATCGTGTGGATGACCTTGTCGAGCGGCTTCGGCACCTCCCAGATCTCCTTCACCCCGAGCTCCCACGCCTGCGGATCGGCCCCGTGCAGGTCGAAGTAGTCGTAGGCGGCGTAGCTCAGGTGGCCGATCGTGCCCTCGGCGAGGACGGTCGCCTTCGCGATCACGTCGGAGCCCGGCTCGAAGTTCGGCAGCTCCTCGCCGTCTTTGCCGCGGCCGCGGTCACCCGAGCGGACGCCCTTGACGATCCGGTCTTCCACCAGCAGCTTGGTCGCGGCGGTTTCGGTGAGGATGTAGACGCCCGCCTCTTCGGCTTTCTCGGCCAGGAAGCGGCCCAGTTTCGAGACCGAGAGCGTGTAGGTGCCCTCTTTGCGGAAGTTCGGCGGCGTCGGCTTGAGCGGGAACGCTTTCGACTTGGTGAGGAAGTAGGTTGCGTCCTTGGTGACCTCCTGGTAGACGGGAGGCCACTCGGCCGGCGGCAGGTCCGGGTAGAGCCGTTCCAGCGCCGAGGGGTTGACGTTCGCCCCCGACAGGAGGTGCGCCCCGGCCACTTTGCCCTTCTCGATCACCGCGACCGGGACTTCACCGAGCTTCTCGGTCAGCTCCGGCTCGTGCTCGAGCAGCTGCATCACTTTGTTGGCGCAGGCGAGGCCGGCGGGGCCGCCGCCGACGATCGCGATGCCGACCTCGATCCGATCCTCGGGCGCGTCGGTCGGCGGACCGATGACGGTCCTCGAATCAAAGGGCGGCGGGAACTCACTGGGTGGCACGGCCGGCATCTGGGGCTCCTCCTGCAGGGGTGAAGCGGGGCTGAGCCGGAGCTCAGCCGCCCTTCTTGGCTTTGATCGCCTCGGTCAGCTTGGGGACGATTTTGTGCAGATCGCCCACCACGCCGAGGTCCGAGAACTCGAAGATCGGCGCGTTCGGGTCCTTGTTGATCGCCAGGATGTTCTCCGAGTTCTGCATCCCGACCTTGTGCTGGATCGCACCAGAGATGCCCGCCGCGAGGTACAGCTTCGGGGCGACAGTCTTGCCGGTCTTGCCGATCTGCGTCGCGTAGGGGTACCAGCCGGCGTCGACGACCGCGCGGGTCGCGGCGACGGCGCCGCCCATCGACTCGGCCAGTTCCTCGGCCAGCTTGAAGCCCTCCGCCGCGCCGAGGCCGCGGCCGCCGCCGACGAGGATGTCGGCGTCCTCGATGTTCACGTCGGCGCCGCGCTGCTCGCCGCGCTGGACCATCGTCGCCTTGGTCGACCAGGCCGACAGCTCGACCTCGACGTCCTCGACCGCGGCGGAACCCCCGCTCTCCTTGGCGTCGAACGCGTTGAGGCGGCCGATGATGATCCCCGGCTCAGAGACGTAGCCGACGTCGGCGATCTCGGAGTCCTGCAGGATCGGCCGCTCGGCGACCAGCTTGCCGTCCTGGACCTTGACCGCGGTCACCTCCATCGTCACCCCGGCGCCGAGGCGGGCGGTGAGGCCGGCCCCGATCTCAAAGCCGAGCAGGCCGCCGCCGAACAGCGCGTAGCTGATCCCGTTGTCGGTGATCACCTTGGCCATCGCGTCGATGATCGGCTGGGCGAGGCCCTCGGGCACGCCCTTGGCCCGGTAGACCTTCGCCGCGCCGTAGTTGCCGAGCCCCGCCGCGGCGTCGTCGGCGACGTCGCCGACCACCAGCGCGGAACATGCGCCGCCGATTTCACCGGCCAGCTTGGCGGCCTCGGAGATCGCTCCCAGGCTGTTTTTGTTGAAGTTGCCCTCGTCGTCGTGGAGGGCGTAGACCAGAATCCCGGGCATCAGATCAGCTTCCTCTCGTCCAGCCAGGCGACGATCTTTTCGACCGTCTCGTTGGTGTCCTCGTCCTCGATGATCTCGCCGGCCTCCTTGGCGGGGGGCGGGTTCAGCGAGATGACCTTGGTCTTCGAGCCGGCCTCGCCGACCTGCCCGGCCTCGATCCCGACGTCGCCGGCGGCCTTGTTGTCGAGCGGCTTCTTTTTCGCGCCCATGATCGCTTTCAGCGACGGGTAGCGCGGCTCGTTGATCGCGTCGCCGACGCTGATCACAGCCGGGAGCTCGATCTCGACGGTGTCGTAGCCGTACTCGGCCTGGCGCTCGCAGCGGAGCTTGCCGTCGGTGACGTCGATCTTGATCACCTGCGTCAGCGAGGGCATCTGCAGGTGATCGGCGACGACGGCACCGATCGTGTAACACTCGCCGTCGTCGGACTGCTGGCCTAGCAGGACCAGGTCTGGGCTCTCGGACTCGAGCACCTTCGCCAGCGCATAGCCGGTGGCGCAGACGTCGGAGCCCGCGAGGGCGTCGTCGGTCAGCTGCACCGAGCGGTCGGCGCCGAGGGCGACGGCCTTGTGCAGGGCACGGACGGCGGATTCGGGACCCATGGTCACCGCGACGACCTCCTCGACCGGGATCGCGCCACCCTCCTTGATCTGCATGGCCGCCTCGAGGGCGTGCGTGTCGAAGGGATTGAGGTTTTTCTCGCCGCTACGGTCGAGACGCATCGTGCTCGGGTCGATGCGCTTCTGGACCGCGGCGTCCGGTACCTCCTTGACCAGGACGCAGATCTTCAAGTTGAGGCCTCCTTGGGGAACGGTTCTCGGTCTGCACGGGGGGCGGGGTTTGCGCCTTCAGGGCCCCGTCGCGGCCGGCCATGTTATCGGTTCAGGCGATTGACTGACCAGTCAATCAAGGACTATACCCGCTACACCCGGACCTGTACACCGATCCGTGTAGTCAATATAGGAGGGATACCGCGTACCGCCCGGTGATAGATCCTCAGGCGCCGGCCGCGTGACGCTCGGCGGCGCCGTCACGGATGAAGTCGACGATGTCGTCGGTACCCGATCCGGGCGTGAATACCTCGGCCACCCCCAGCTTCTTCAGCTCCGGGATGTCGTCGGCGGGGATCGTCCCCCCCACCGTCACCAGCACGTCGTCGACCCCTTGGGCCTTCAGCAACTCGACCACTTTCGGCACCAGCGTCATGTGGGCACCGGAGAGAATCGAGAGGCCGACCGCGTCGGCGTCCTCCTGGATCACCGTCTCGGCGATCTGCTCCGGGGTCTGGTGGAGGCCGGTATAGATCACCTCCATCCCGGCGTCGCGCAGGGCACGAGCAATGATCTTCGCCCCCCGGTCATGGCCGTCGAGGCCCGGCTTGGCGACGACTACACGGATCTTGCGCGCGGTGGCGGCCTCCATTGCAGCGAGGAACACTATTGGCTCGGCAGCTGAGGGGGATGGCGGGTGTCGGGTGGCGCCTGGGTGGGGTTCGGGACGGGAGTGGTTCGGGCCGGAGGAATCGGGGTTCCGGCGTCCCGGGCGTCTCGGAGGCGGCCCGGGCAGGCTGTGGCCGCCTCCGAGACGCCCGGGACGGGAGGT
>JAFDWF010000045.1 GCA_018268575.1 Actinomycetota bacterium | reverse complement strand
TCATGGTCAAAGAGACCTCGCACATGTTCATCACCGGCCCCGAGGTGATCAAAACGGTGACCGGCGAGGAAGTCGAGTTCGAGGCACTGGGCGGCGCGATGAGCCACAACTCGAAGTCGGGCGTCGCCCACTTCGCCTCCGAGGACGAGGAGACCTGCCTCGAGGACGCCCGCTACCTGCTCAGCTTCCTGCCCTCGAACAACCTCGAGCTGCCGCCGCGCTTCGAGCCGACCGACGACCCGGAGCGCGAAGACGAGGAGCTCGACACGGTGGTCCCCGACGATCCGTCGAAGCCCTACGACATGCGCGAGGTGATCAAGCGGATCGTCGACGACGAAGAGTTCTTCGAGGTCCACGAGCACTTCGCCAAGAACATCATCTGCGGCTTCTCCCGCCTCGACGGCCATCCGGTCGGGATCGTCGGCAACCAGCCCGCCTTCCTCGCCGGCGTGCTCGACATCGAGGCCTCCGAGAAGGCGGCCCGCTTCGTCCGCACCTGCGACTGCTACAACGTCCCGCTCCTCACTTTCACCGACGTGCCCGGCTTCCTGCCCGGCACCGATCAGGAGTGGAACGGGATCATCCGCCACGGCGCCAAGCTCCTCTACGCCTACACCGAGGCGACGGTGCCGAAGCTCACCGTGGTCACCCGCAAGGCCTACGGCGGCGCCTACGACGTGATGGCCTCCAAGCACATGCTCGCCGACTTCAACTACGCCTGGCCGACGGCCGAGGTGGCGGTGATGGGGCCGGAGGGCGCCGTCAACATCATCTACCGCAAAGACATCGCCGGCTCGCCGACCCCCGACGAGCGCCGCCAGAAACTGATCGACGACTACAAAGCCCACTTCGCCAACCCCTACTCGGCGGCGGAGCGCGGCTACATCGACGACGTGATCGAGCCGCATCAGACCCGGCCGAAGCTGATCAAGGCCCTGCGCATGCTGCAGTCCAAGCGCGTCCCCCAGCCGAAGCGCAAGCACGGCAACATCCCGCTCTAAGCGCCCCTCAGCGAGCCCCGAGCCCTCCCAAGGGGGCGAACCTCCGTCAGCTGTTCCTTATGCCGGAATGGTGGGCAAAAGGAACAGCGGAACGGGGCCGTGGGGGCCGGTGGCCGCACTCGCGGGGTCACAGGGGGGACTGGTGACGCTGCGACAGTTGCGCGGGCTCGGATTCGCGGACTCGACGGTCGCCGATGCTGTCGCGCGAGGATGCCTCCACCCGGTATTCCACGGCGTCTACAGCGCGGGCACCGACATCTGACCGCATCGGCGCGGCTGTTGGCGGCGACGCTCGCCTGTGGGGAGGGGACGGTCGTCTCGCATGGGACCGCGGCTTGGCTCCTCGGCATGGCCGAGCACAAGCCGGAGGCGATCGATGTGATCGCGCCGGTCGAAGTGGGGCGGAAGATCGCCGGGATCCGCAGGCGGTTCGTGCCGCTGCCGACCGGCGGTGAAATCTGGCGGCGCCAGGGCGTGCCGGTGACGAGCGCGCGGCGCGGACGATCGTGGACTGCGCCGGGTCCGATCCGAGGCGGGTCGGCGCGCTTGTCGAGCAGGCGGCTGTCCTGCGGCTGCTCGACGTCGCCGCCATCGATCGGATCCTCGACGGGCCGCGACGACGGGGCACGAAGCACCTTCGCCGTGTGCTGGAGCCGTGGCGTCGCTACCGGCCGGGCATCAGGATCCGCAGCCGCACGGAGGCAAAGCTGCTGCCCTTGCTCACCGAAGGCGCCCTGCCGATCCCGGAGACGAACGCGAAGATCCGGGTCGGCAGGAAGACCTACGAGGTCGACTTCCTCTGGCACCGGCAGAGGTTGGTGGTCGAGACCGACGGCGGCCGATTCCACGACAACCCACAGGCGGGGTCCCGGGACAGCGGCCACAACCGAACACTGACGGGCGCCGGGTTCCTGATCTCCCGCCTCGGCTCGGAGGATCTCCGCGATCGCCCCGAGGCGACGATGGACGAGCTCGCCCGGCTCCTTCGGGAGCGGAGCTAGTGCGCCGCCGTGGCCTCGGCCTCGGCTATCGCGGCAGGGGCGGAGGCGCGGGCGGCGGCGCCGCGGCCGGGGGTGAGGCCGCCGTCGTCAGAGGAGAGGCGGTGGGCGAGGTAGACGGGGATGATCGAGAGCAGGATCAGGATCACCGCCACGGCGGGGACGATCGGCAGCTCTTTCGGCCGGAAGAGGTTGTGGTAGATCCAGATCGGCAGGGTTTCTTCACCGGCGCCGATGGTGAAGTTGGTGACGATGATCTCGTCGAAGGAGAGGGCGAAGGCGAGTAGGGCGCCGGCGCCGAGGGCGCTGCGCAGGCTCGGGAAGGTGACCCAGCGGAAGGTCTGCCAGGGATCCGCACCGAGGTCGGCCGAGGCTTCCTCGAAGGAGCCCGAGCTGCGGCGCAGGCGGGCGACCACGTTGTTGTAGACGACGACGATGCAGAAGGTGGCGTGGCCGATGATCACCGTCATCAGGCTGAGGCTGATCCCCAGCACCTGGGTGAAGGTGTTGGAGAAGGCGACGCCGGTGACGATGCCGGGCAAGGCGATCGGCAGGACGACGAGGAAGGAGATCGTGTCGCGACCGAAGAAGTGGCGCCGGCCGACGGCGAGCGAGATCAGCGTCCCGAGAACGACGGCGATCAGCATCGCTACCGCGCCCGCCTCGATCGAGGTGACCAGCGCTTCGCGCGCCGATTCGCTTTCCACCGCCTGGCCGAACCAGTGGAAGGTGAAGCTCGGCGGCGGCCATTTGAGGATGCGGCTCGAGTTGAAGGCCTCGACCAAGATCACCAGCAGCGGGATGTAGATGAACGTCAGCGCCAGGCCGACGCAAGCCCGCAGGATGATCTTGGCCCGCTTCGAGAGCCTCATCGTCTGCACCTCATCCTCGGCCGCACCATCAGACGTGCTCGAAGGCGCCGAGCTTGCGGGCGACGCCGAGGTAGGCGATCACGACGACGATCGGCACCAGCGCGAACGCCGCCGCGAACGGCTGGTTGTTGGTGATCGAGTCGAAGATCGAGGTGCCGATGAACTGTTCGTTGGACACGAGTTTCGGCGCCAGGTAGTCACCCAGCGTGAGCGAGAAGGTGAAGATCGAGCCCGCCACCACGGCCGGGAAGGAGAGCGGCAGGACCACCCGCCGAAACGTCGTCAAGGGGTGGGCGCCGAGGTCCTCGGAGGCGCTGATCAGCGAGTCCGGGATCCGCTCCAGCCCGGCGAAGATCGGTAGGACCATGTACGGCAGCCAGAGGTAGCTCATCACCAGCCAGACCGAGGTGACGCCCTCGCCGGGGCCGTGCAGGCCGAGCGGGCTGAGGGCCCAGTTCAGCACCCCGTGTTCGGCGAGGATCGCGCGCCAGGCGATGATCTTCACCAGGTAGCTGGCCCAGAGCGGCATCAGCACCGCGACCACCAGCAGCGCCTTCGTCTTGCGCCCGGCGATCTTCGCCATGTAGAAGGCGATCGGGAAGGCGATGATCGCGTCGGTAAAGGTGACCAGGATCGCCGTCCGAACCGTCCGCCAGACGATTTCCCGGTAGACCGGGACGTTGACCAGTTCTTCGAAGTTTTCGAGGCTGAATTCCTTGATCACCGTGCCGCTGAGCGGGTTCACGGTCCAGAAGGCGGTGATCAGGAGGACTACAAGCGACCCCAGGTAGAGGATCACCAACCACGCCATCGGGGCCGCCAAGAGCGACCCGATCTGCAACCTGCGGCGACCGTGGAAGAGGCCGGCGAGCCGCCTGCCCGCCGACCTCTTCACGACGACTGCGTCAGTCGCCATCAGGACCGCCCAGTCTCAAACGAGCCTCGGACTCAGCCTTTGATTTCGGTCCAGGCCCGGACCCAGTCGTTGTAGTTCATGCAGTCGGTTTCACCGCCTTCCGAGCATTCCGAGAGCGGCGTCTGCCAGTACCAGACGCGCTTCCAGAAGGCTGGTTCTTCGGCGTGGTATTCGCTGCAGAAATTGGGGTTTTTCGTGTGTTCGCAGGCCTTTTCCTGGGCCGGTGCCTCGCCGAAGAATTCCGCCACCTCGGCGTTCGCCTTCGGGCTGATGATGTAGTTCATCCACATGTACATGCAGTTGGGATGCTTGGCGTGGGCGCTGATCATCCAGGTGTCAGACCAGCCCGTCGCACCCTCTTTCGGCAGGAACCCCTGGCTCGCCGGGCTCGCTTCGACCGGTTCGTTTTCGCCTTTGAGGGCGAAGTACTGGTACTGCCAGGTGGTGCCGACCTGGTTCGAGCCGTTGGCGAAGCCTTCGATCTGCTGTTCGGCGCTGGACCAGTATTCGCCGACGTTGGGCTTCTGTTCCTTCATCAGTTCAACCGCGGCGTCGAACTGTTCTTCGTTCAGCTCGTAGGGGTTTTCGATCCCCAGGCTCTTTTCGTGGTTCATCAGGTAGAGCGCGCCTTCGGCGATCGACATCGGATCGTCGTACTGGGTGATGTGACCCGAGTACTTCGCCGCGACCTTCGGGTTCAGGGTGATTTCCCAGGAGCTCGGCGGCGGGGTGACGTCGTTCTTGTTCCACATTAGGAGGTTCGCTCCGCGGCCGTGCGGGATCCCGTACGGCTTGCCTTCGAAGGTGTTGTAGGGCTGGCCTTTGAGGTCGGCGAAGACCGTCTTGTAATTGGGAACCAGGGAGACGTTGACCGGGGCGACTTCGTGGGCCGCCCAGAGGCGCGCCGTCGCGTTGCCGGAGGCGGAGACCCCGTCGTACTGCCCGGTCTCCATCAGTTTCACCATTTCGTCCGAGGTCCCGGCGACCTTGTCGTTGACTTTGCAGCCGGATTCCCCTTCGAACGGCTTCACCCATTCGGGTTCGACGTAGCCGGCCCAGGAGATCAGGTTCAGTTCGCCCTCTCCCTTGCCCAGCTTCTGCAGTTCTTCGCCGCCGCCCCCACCGGAGCCGGTCGAGCCGCCGGAGGTCGAGCTCCCGCCCCCGCAGCCGGCCAGCACGAGCATGAACGCGACCAAGCCCGCGACGACGAACCACGCCGTACGGGCCGCGTGTCGGTCCTTCTCTCTCCTCATGGTGCTACCTCCTCCTTAGTCGTCTTGCCGCGTACCGCGGCCGCGTGCTGCGGCCGCCATCCCACGAGGACCTCGTCCCCCTGCTCGGGCACGGCGCCAGGCGCCTCGCCCACGTTCTGCCGGACTAGCTGCAGGCTGCCCCCGGCGTCGAGCGCCACCGTGTAGCGCGTCACCGCGCCCGCGTAGGCGACCTCGGTGACCCGACCGCGCTCGGTCCGCAGGCCGTCGGCCGAGTCGCCCGGCGCGATCACCTCGATCTTCTCCGGGCGCACGGTGAAGCGCTCGCCATCCCGCTCGATCACGTTCGAGACGCCGACGAAGTCGGCGACGAACTCGTTGACCGGATGCTCGTAGAGGTCTTCCGGGGTCGAGACCTGCTCGATCCGCCCGTCGTTGAAGACGGCGATCCGGTCGCTCATCGTCAGCGCCTCGTCCTGGTCGTGGGTGACGTAGACGAAGGTGATGCCGACCTCGCCCTGGATCGTCTTCAGCTCGCTCTGCATCTGCTCGCGCAGCTTCAGGTCGAGGGCGCCGAGCGGCTCGTCCAGCAGCAGTACCCGCGGCCGGTTGACGATCGCCCGCGCCAGCGCGACCCGCTGGCGCTGGCCGCCGGAGAGCTCGGCGGGCTTGCGCTCGCCGTAGCCGGGCAGGCGGACCATCTCCAGCGCCTCGTCGCGCCGGCGCCCGCGCTCGGCCTTGTCGACTTTCGCCACTTTGAGGCCGTAGGCGACGTTGTCGGCCACGGTCATGTGAGGAAAGAGCGCGTAATCCTGGAAGACGGTGTTGACGGCGCGCTCGTAGGGCGGCACGCCGGAGACGTCCCTGCCCGCCAGCTCGATCGTGCCGGAGGTCGGGTCCTCGAAGCCCGCGATCATCCGCAGCGTCGTCGTCTTGCCCGAGCCGGAGGGCCCGAGCATGGTGAAGAACTCGCCGGCCCGGATCTCGAGATCGATGCCGGCGACCGCGACCACCCCACCGTATTCCTTGGTGAGGCCCGCGAGGCGGATGTCAGACGACGAGCCTTCTATGTCGCGACGTTATCCCAGCGGGACAACCTCCGCAGGCTAAATCGGCCGCGGCGCCTTAGACGGTGCGTAGTACGGCGACCACCGGGCGGTCCCATCCGACCACGCCGGGAAGGCTAGAAGTGGGCCGCTGCGGCCAAGAGCCGCCTCTGAGGGGGTGGCCCGGGTGGCCGTCGGCGGGGTCTGGCCGCGCCGACCTTAGAAGCCGGTCGGGTGGCGCGCGACGAAGCCTTCGTTGCTGCGCAGTTCTTCGTGCCAGCGAGGGCCGGTTTCTTCGCCCGAGTCGCCGCTGGTGTCGAAGCGGTAGCCGGCCACCGTCATGTAGGCGTGGCCCGCGTTGGCGTAGACGGTGATCCAGCGCCCTTCGCCTTCTTCGCCCCAGGTCATCATCGGGCCGGAGGGGAGGGGGCTTTCGAGGAACCTGCCGCCGTGGAGGGCGAAGGAGACCGAGCCGGAGCAGTCATACCCGGTGGAGGCGAAGCTGGCGTGGCCGCCGCCCCAGATATAGGGCTTGGTGCGGATCTTGTTGGCCGCGGCGATCACGGCCTTGACCCGGGCGGGGGCGCTGGCGGGCGGGATCAGTTCGCCGCCGGCGAGCAGCTTCGCTTTTGCGGTCGGCGTGCAGATGTCAACTTCGGTGGGGGTCAGGCCGCCGGTGCGGCAGGCGGCGGAGGCGCCACCGGGGAAGATGGCGAGCGCGAGCACCGCCATCAGGGCCACGGATGCGACAAGACCCGCTTTGAGCTTGAAACCGCGCTTCGGCAAACCGATCTCCTTCGTCGGCCTACGGGGTTAGCTGTCGGGCTGGCGCTGAAAGAGCTCGCGCCTCCACCGGGTGGTGGATTAGCCCCGAAAACGTGGTTCCCCCGCTCCCGCTGCCAGATGGCGTGCGGGACTCGGCGTTTCGGTCGTATGGACCGGCGGCATAGTAGTGGATCGACCCGGCGTTTGCTTACAGAACGCAAACATTTCCTCTGATTTCGCTCTGGGATGCGGATGTCCTGTCGAAATCGAGGCGAGGTGGACCGGAGTTCGGGGCCCGACCCGGGCCTGGCCCTCCTAGTAAATTGGGGTTTTGGAATGGAGATCGCCGGACGCACAGCACTTCTCACCGGGGCCACCGGCGGCCTCGGTCGGGCGATCGCGAAGGGCCTGGCCGATTCCGGCGCCACCCTCGTCCTCAGCGGGCGGCGCGAGGAGGACCTCGTCGCGCTGGCCGAGTCGCTGTCCGGCGAGGGCCACCGGGTGGCCGTCGCCGACCTTGCCGAGGACGGTGAGGCGGAGCGCCTCGCCGAGGCGGCGAGCGGCGTCGACATCCTCGTCGCCAACGCCGGCCTGCCCGGCTCGGGCTGGCTCGCCGAGTTCACCGCCGAGGAGGTGAAGCGCGCCCTGCGCGTCAACCTCGAGGCGCCGATGCTGCTCGCCCGCGCCCTCTTCCCGGCGATGCTCGAGCGCGGCGCCGGCCACCTGGTCTTCGTCTCCTCGCTCTCGGGCAAGTCGGCCAGCCCCCGCACCTCCGTCTACAACGCGACCAAGTTCGGCCTGCGCGGCTTCGCGCTCGGCCTGCGCTCCGACCTCGCCCCGCGCGGGGTCGGCGTCTCGCTGGTCTCGCCCGGCTTCGTCCGCGAGGCCGGCATGTTCGCCGACGCCGGCGCCAAGACGCCCCCGCTGATGGGGACCACCACCCCGAGCGCGGTCGCCGACGCGGTCCGCCGCGCGATCGTCGACGACAAGGTCGAGATCGCCGTCGCCCCCCTCCTCGACCGGGTCGCCGCCCACGCCGGCCTGGTCAGCCCCCGGGTCGCGGTCCGCGCCCAGAGCGGTGGCGTCGGCCAGCGGGCCGCCGCGGCGGTCACCGGCGGCCACCCCAAGGACAAGCGTTGAGCCGGCCCTCCCGCACCACGCCCTTCCCCCGTACTCCCTCTCCGAAAGGTTCGTCCCATGGCTAGCACCACCGATTCCTTCGGCGCCCGCTCGACCCTCGAGGTCGGCGGCCGCTCCTACGAGATCTTCCGGCTGGACGCGCTGCAGCAGCGCTTCGACGTCGCCCCCCTGCCGTACTCGATCAAGGTGCTGTTGGAGAACGTGCTGCGGCTCGAGGACGGGGTCTCGGTGGCGGGCGCCGACGTCGAGGCGATCGCCTCCTGGGACGCCGCCGCCGAGCCGAGCGTCGAGATCCCCTTCCAGCCTGCCCGTGTGCTGATGCAGGACTTCACCGGCGTCCCCGCGGTGGTCGACCTCGCCGCGATGCGCGACGCGATGGAGGAGATCGGCGGCGACCCGACGGCGATCAACCCGCTGGTCGACGTCGACCTGGTGATCGACCACTCGGTGCAGGTCGACGCCTTCGGCAACGAGCGCGCCTTCGCGATCAACGCCGAGCGCGACTTCGAGCGCAACCGCGAGCGCTACTCGTTCCTCAAGTGGGGCCAGAGCAGCTTCGACAACTTCAGCGTGGTGCCGCCGGCGACCGGCATCTGCCACCAGGTCAACCTCGAGTACCTGGCCCAGGTCGTCTACAGCCGCGAGGACGGCGGGGTCCTGCGGGCCTACCCCGACACGCTGGTCGGCACCGACTCACACACGACGATGGTGAACGGGCTCGGCGTGCTCGGCTGGGGCGTCGGCGGGATCGAGGCCGAGGCGGCGATGCTGGGCCAGCCGATCTCGATGCTCCTGCCGCAGGTGCTCGGCTTCAAGCTCTCCGGCGAGCTGCCGGAGGGGTCGACGGCGACCGACCTCGTCCTCACTGTGACCGAGATGCTGCGCGCGCGCGGCGTCGTCTCCAAGTTCGTCGAGTTCTTCGGGCCGGGGCTGTCGACCCTGGGCCTGGCCGACCGGGCGACGCTCGGCAACATGTCGCCGGAGTTCGGTTCGACCTGCGCGATCTTCCCCGTCGACGCCGAGACGCTGCGCTACCTGGAGCTGACCGGCCGCCCGACGGCGACGCTGGAGCTGGTCGACGCCTACGCCCGCGAGCAGGGGATGTTCCACGAGGCCTCGACCCCCGACCCGGTCTTCTCCGACCTGCTGGAGCTCGACCTCGGCGACGTCGTCCCCTCGATCGCGGGGCCGAAACGGCCGCAGGACCGGGTGCCGCTCGACCAGGCGAAGGAGTCCTTCCTCGAGGCGATGGGGGATCTGGCCCCCGAGAGCGCCGACCGGTTGGGCAACGGCGACTGCCGCGACAAGGCGATCGACGAGTCCTTTCCCGCCTCCGACTCGCCGGCCGAGGATCGCGAAGGCGAGAAGGGCAAGCCGCGGCCCGCGGTCACCGGCACGGCGACGGCGATCCACAGTGGCGACGCGATCCCGGTGACGGTGGACGGCGAGACGTTCGAGCTCGATCACGGGCGCGTCGTGATCGCGGCGATCACCTCCTGCACCAACACCTCGAACCCGAGCGTGATGATCGGCGCCGGGCTGTTGGCCCGCAACGCCCTCGCCAAGGGACTCGCGCGCAGGCCGTGGGTGAAGACCTCGTTGGCGCCAGGCTCCACGGTCGTCACCGATTACCTCCGCCAGGCCGGCCTCGACGTGGCGCTCGACGGCCTCCAGTTCAACCTGGTCGGCTACGGCTGCACCACCTGCATCGGCAACTCCGGGCCGTTGGCGCAGGAGATCTCGGCGGCGATCGCCGAGAAGGACCTCGCCGTCTGCGCGGTCCTCTCCGGCAACCGCAACTTCGAGGGCAGGATCAACCAGGACGTCAAAGCTAACTACCTGGCGAGCCCGCCGCTGGTCGTCGCCTACGCGTTGGTCGGGCGGATGGACGTCGACCTGACCACCGAGCCGCTCGGCGAGGGCACGGACGGGGAGCCGGTCTACCTACGCGACGTCTGGCCGAGCGCCGAGGAGATCAAGCAGGTGGTCGGTGACTCGGTCGCCGCCGAGATGTTCAAGCGCAACTACGCCGACGTCTTCTCCGGCGACGAGGAATGGAACGCGGTGGAGGTGCCGGAGGGCGACCGCTACGACTGGCCCGATTCGACCTACGTTCGCCGGCCGAGCTTCTTCCAAGACATCCCCGCCGACCCGCCCGGGATCGCGTCGGTCGCGGGCGCCCGCGCCCTCGCTCTGCTCGGCGACTCGGTCACCACCGACCACATCTCGCCGGCGGGCGCGATCAAGAAAGAAAGCCCGGCGGGCAGGTGGCTGATCGAGCAGGGGATCGAGCCCGGCGACTTCAACTCCTACGGCTCGCGCCGCGGCAACCACGAGGTGATGATCCGCGGCACCTTCGCCAACATCCGCCTGCGCAACCAGCTGGTCGAGCGGGCGGGCGGCTTCACCCGCCACTTCCCCGACGGTGCGGAGACCACCATCTACGACGCCGCGACGGACTACGCCCGCGAAGGGGTCCCGCTGGTGATCCTGGCGGGCAAGGAGTACGGCTCCGGCTCCTCGCGCGACTGGGCGGCGAAGGGGACGAAGCTGCTCGGCGTCGGCGCCGTGATCGCCGAGTCCTTCGAGCGCATCCACCGCTCCAACCTGATCGGCATGGGCGTGATCCCGCTGCAGTTCGCCGACGGCGAGAACGCCGAGAGCCTCGGCCTCGACGGCTCCGAGACGTTCACGATCGGCGACCTCGAGGGCGGGCAGGCAAAGACGGTCACCGTCACCGCCAAGGCCGACTCGGGGGAGGAGAAGACGTTCGAGGCGAAGGTCCGCCTCGACACCCCGAACGAGGTCACCTACATCAACAACGGCGGCATCCTGCAGACGGTGTTGCGGAATTTGAAGTCGTAGGGCGGCTGGCGCCCGCCGGCCGGCGCCCGAGGGAAGGGTTCCGGCTGGGGCGGCTGACCGCGAAGGGACCCGGCCTTTTCGGAGGCGACCCTGGCAGGCTGTGGCCGCCTCCGAAAAGGTCGGGTCATGGGGGAGCGGCAGAGGGGCCCGGGCGAGCCACGGGCTGCGTTCGCGCTTCTCCGCGCTATACGCGGATTACCGCGAACGCCCGCGCCGGGGGCGGGGTTCCTCACGAAGACGCCGGAACGTCACCTGAGCGTATGAGAGATGCGGGAACGTCACGACTCAACGACGGCCACGAGCACGCTCGTTCACTTGAGCACGCCATAGGATGCTCAAGTGAACGAGCGTGCTCGCCTGCCACGGAACCTCCCGCAACTCCCCGGGCGCTACGTCGTTACTCGGTCCGGCCGGGATCCTTATCCGACCCTACCCGGCAAAAGCGATATCGAACCGTGTAAAAAACGCCACGAGAGGGCGGTTCTGCGGTACGGTCGTGTCGGGTACAGAGGATTTCTTGTTCGGTCCGCTGTCGTTTATGTGCCAGGGGTTACGCGGCGGTTACGTCGCAGGAAAGATGATCAGGGAGATCAAGTGGACGACTCACGCGTCACGTCGCCTTCGCGATCGAAGGGTGAGCAAGGCTGAGGTCGAAGCCACGATCCGGTCAGATCACCTCCATCGTAAGAAGAATTCGGGGGAGGCGGACTGGCAGGTGACGCTGGTCCGCTGGGATGGCGAGCGGTTCGCTGTCCTCTATGACCATCCCGTTTGGAGTGAGGCTTCGATCGCTCGGGTAGTCACACTTTTACGGCAGCGACGCCCGCGCGAGCCGCAGTGATGTAATGTTTTGTCGTCGCGACAGCACCACTTGAAACCCGTTTATCGTCGGCCCGAATCCGGCCTTGGCATTTGCCGCACGGTTAGGCTTCAACAATGTCTGATCGGTTCGACCCCAGCGAGCGGTACGCCTACTACGACCGTGAAGCAGACATCGTCTGGATCCCCACGGGGTCGTCTGACGATGCCGTCAGCGAGGAGACGAGCTGGGGCCTGATCGACCACGACGCCAGCTCCGATGCTGTCGTCGGGATCGAGATCTGGGAGGCGAGCAAGCGCCTGCCGGAGGACCTGTTGGCGAAATTGCCACGCCCTGCTGACCCCAAGCCCGAAGGGAATTAGGAGATGCAGGAGGGACGCGGGAGGCAGGGGGGTCCGCGCGCCCCTCGCTGCACCTGCGCGCCGGTAGCCAGGGAGGGATGCCGACGCGGCCGTTCCCCTGGGCGCTCGGCCCGCGGAACAGTCCACCGCTAGCTATACCGCCCGTCCCGTCCCCGGTCAAGGCGGCTCTACTGATCCGCTATCCCCGTTCGGTCGCGCTTTGCGGAGTGGAGGGGGTGCCGGTGCCCCCCGGTTGGGCGATGCCCCAGCCCTTGCGTTCGATCAACTCGATCCCGAGCACGCTGCCGATCGGCCCGAACGGGGTCAGGGTCGCCGCCAGCAGGGTGTAGGGCGCCTCGTGTCGGACGCAGGCGACCCAGATCACCACGCAGAGCCCGCAGAAGCCGATCCCGTGGGCCCAGCCGAAGATCATCGTCTCGGTTTCGAACCCCGGTGCGATCCAGAAGAAGAGCAGGCCGAGGAAGATCGCCAGCTCGACGTAGGAGACCCGCTTCACCCAGACGAAGAGCTCGCCGGGGACCGGCTTCTCGAACGGCTTGAAGGGACGCGGACGGCGCATCGCCGGGGGCCGCTAGCGCCGTGTCGGGTGACGTTTGGCCGGTTCTGGCGCTGCAATCGCCATGACCGGCAAGGACGCAGACTCGAAGGCGTGGCAGAGCCACGTCGAGCGGTCGAGGACGCTGCCGGGCGGGGCGAGGGCAAGCCAGAGAGGGCGAACGTTGCCTGACACGGCGCTTAGATGCCGGGGGTGAGCGCCGTGAGGGCGATGCGCTCCTGCTCGAGCGCGTGGGCGGCGGCGTAGCCCTCGCCCGGGCTGGCGCGGCCGGGGCGGCCGATGTAGGTGAGGTCGATGCCCTCGGGCAGCACCTGCGGGAAGCGGCGCGACATCACCTTCCAGGCGCCCATGTTGCGCGGCTCCTCCTGGACCCAGGCGATCTCCTTCAGGTTCGGGTAGCCGGCGATGACGTTTTCCAGCCGTTCCTTGGCGAACGGGTAGAGCATCTCGACCCGGGCGATCGCCACGTTTTCGGCGGCGGCGCGGCGCTCCGAGGCGTCCATGTCGTAGTAGATCTTGCCGGTGCAGAGGACGAGCCGCTCGACCTTGTCGCGGCGGTCCTCGACGGTCGGGTCGTCGAGGATGTGGCGGAACTCGCCGTCGGTCAGGTCCGCCACGCCCGAGGAGGCGCGGTCGAGCCGCAGGAGGCCCTTCGGGGTGAAGACGATCAGCGGCCGCGCCTTGCGGATCAGCGCCTGGCGGCGCAGCAGGTGGAAGTACTGGGCGGCGGTGGTCGGGTTGGCGATACGGACGTTGCCCTCGGCGCCGAGCGCCAGGAAGCGCTCGATGCGGGCGCTCGAGTGCTCCGGCCCGGAGCCCTCGTAGCCGTGCGGCAGCAGCATCGTGAGCCGGCTGGTCTGGCCCCACTTGGCCTCGCCGGAGACGATGAAGCTGTCGATGATCACCTGCGCCGCGTTGGCGAAGTCGCCGAACTGCGCCTCCCAGAGGACCAGCGCGCTCGGCGTCGCCGCCGAGTAGCCGTACTCGAAGCCGAGGCAGGCGATCTCCGAGAGCGGGCTGTTGTGCAGCTCGAACGGCGCCTTCGCCTCTTTCAGGTGCTGCATCGGCGTGTACTTGAGGCCCGTGTTCTCGTCGTGGAGGACGAGGTGGCGGTGGGAGAAGGTGCCGCGCTCGGTGTCCTGGCCGGTGAGCCGGATGTGGATGCCCTCCTCGAGCAGCGAGCCGAAGGCGAGCCCCTCGGCCTGGCCGAAGTCGATCCCGCCTTCGACCAGCGCGTCGGTGCGCCGGCCGAGCGGGCGGCGGAGCTTGCGGTGGATGTTGAAGCCGTCCGGCACCCGCAGCAGTTCCTCGTTCAGGTGGATCAACTGGTCGGCGGTCAGCGAGGTGTCGACCGGCGGGCTGGCGGTGCGGTCGAGTTCGCCGGTGCCGGTTGCCACGGTCGGGTCCTCGTAGTCGCCGGCGTCCATCCGCTCGCGCAGGTCCTTGAGCGCCGCCGACATCTCCGCCTTGCGCACCTCGCCCTCTTCGGCGACGACCTCGGCGGTGGTCACGCTCTCCGCGATCAGCCGCTCGGCATAGAGCTCGGAGACCGGCTTGTGGTCTTTGATCTTCGCCGCGATCGTCGGCTGGGTGTAGGCGGGCTCGTCGGTCTCGTTGTGGCCGAAGCGGCGGTAGCCGATCACGTCGATGACGACGTCGCGGTGCCAGCGCTCGCGGTAGGCCATCGCCAGCCGCACCGCCGCGATGCAGGCCTCGACGTCGTCGGCGTTGACGTGGATGATCGGCACGTTGAAGCCCTTGGCCAGGTCGCCCGCGTAAGGGGTCGAGCGGGCGTCCTCGGGGTCGGTGGTGAAGCCCACCTGGTTGTCCTGGATGACGTGGACGGTGCCGCCGGTGCTGTAGCCGTTCAGCGACTGCAGGTTCAAGGTTTCTGCGACCACGCCCTGGGCCGGGAAGGCGGCGTCGCCGTGGAGCAGCACCGGCACCGCGCTCATCGTGTCCTGCTTCAGCTCGGCGCCGTCGAACTTGCTCTGCAGGAAGCGGGCGCCGCCGGTGACCACCGGGTCGACGAACTCGAGGTGGCTCGGGTTGGGGTAGAGGCGGACCGAGGTCTTCTCGCCATCGGCGCTCTCGTAGACGCCGCGGTGGCCGTAGTGGTACTTGACGTCGCCGGTGCCGCCGTGGGGGATCGCCGCCACGGCCTTCACCGCGGAGAGCCGCTTGGAGCCCTCGAACTCGGCGAGGATCGATTCGAGCGAGCGGCCGAGGTTGTGGGCGAGGACGGCGAGCCGGCCGCGGTGGGCCATGCCGAAGACGACGTCGTCGGCGCCGGCGCGGTGGGCGAGGGTGACGACCTCGTCGAGCATCGGCACGATCACGTCGAGCCCCTCGATCGAGAACACCTTCTGCCCGAGGTACGTTTTCTCGAGGAAACGCTCGAACTGGAAGACGTCGATCAGACGGTGCAGCAGGCGCTCTTTCTCGTCCGCCGGGAGCGGTTGCCGATGGGCGCCCGTCTCGATCATCTCGCGCATCCAGATCCGCTGCTGGTGCGAGGCGATGTGCTCGAACTGGTAGCCGATCGTGCCGCAGTAGGCGTCGCGCATCCGCGGCAGCGCCTCGAGCAGCGTTTCGCCGGGGACGCCGATCCGCAGGATCGAGGCCGGGATGCGGGCCATCAGCTCCGGGGTCAGGTTCTGGTTCTCGGGCTCGAGGCCGGGGTCGCCCTTTGGCTGGGTGCCGAGCGGGTCGAGGCGGGCGGCCAGGTGCCCCTGGGTGCGGTAGGCCTTCAGCAGCGAGGTCGCCGCCTGCACCGCCTGCAGTAGCTCTTCGTCGACCTGGCCGGGGACGCCCGAGGTTTCCGCCGCCGGCGGCGCGGCGCTCAGCGGGGCCGGCGAGGCGGAGGCGGGGTGGGCATTGGTGATCGGCGCGGCCTCGATGCCGAGGTCGGCGGCCACCGCCTCGTAGAAGTCGTCCTCGCCCTGCAGTAGCTGCTCGATCCGGCGCAGGAACTCGCCCGACTCGGCGCCCTGGATGATGCGATGGTCGTAGGTCGAGGTCAGCGTCATGACCTTGGAGACGCCGAGCTGCTTGATCCGTTCCGGCGAGGCGTGCGACCACTCCGGCGGGTAGGCGATCGAGCCGGTGGCGATGATCGCGCTCTGGCCGGCGAGCAGGCGCGGCACCGAGGCGACGGTGCCGATCCCGCCCGGGTTGGTGAGGCTGATGTTGGTGCCGAGGAAGTCGTCGGCGGTGAGCTTGTTCTCGCGGGTCTTTGCGATCAGGTCTTCGTAGCGCGAGTGGAAGCCCGCGAAGTCGAGGTCCTGGGCGCCCTTGATCGCCGGGACCATGAGGCTGTGGGAGCCGTCCTTGCGGGTCACGTCGACGGCGATGCCGAGGTTGACCGGGCCGTTCTCGACCGCGTAGGGCTTGCCGTCGCGCTCGGCGAAGCTGCGCACCATCACCGGGTACTCGCGGGCGGCGGCGATGATCGCCCAGGCGACCAGGTGGGTGAAGGAGGTCTTCAGGCCGCGCTCTTTGAGCTGCGCGTTGATCGCCTTGCGCTTCGCGTCGAGGGTGTCGACGGCGATCGTCCGGAACGAGGTCGCGGTCGGCACCGCGCGGCTCTCGTCCATCGCCTTGGCGAGCATCGCGGCGGGACCGCGGAGCTGCTTCTCCTCGCCGGCGGCGGCAGTACCAGCGGCGCCGTTGCCCGAGCCGTTCTCGCCCCCGAGCACGTCCTCTTTGGTGACCTTGCCGCCGAAGCCCGAAGGCGTCACCTTGTCCAGATCGATCCCTTGCGCTTCGGCCATCCGGCGCGCGACCGGCGTCGCCTTGACATCGGCCCCATTGCTTGAGCCGTTGGCCCCTTCCGGGGGTGACGCGGGTGAGGTGTCCTCGCCCGCAGCCTGCGAGGACGAGGGCGCCGAACCGGCGGCAGGACCCGCGGCCGGAGCACCGTTCGTCCCTCCGCCGTCACCCGCCTCCATCTCGGCGAGCGGCTGTCCCACGGGCACCTCGTCGTCGACCGCGGCCGACAGCTTGGTGATCGTCCCGCTGGCCGGAGCCGGGACCTCGGCGTCGACCTTGTCGGTCGAAACCTCGACCACGGTGTCACCCTCGTTGACGAAATCGCCAACGGCGACGTGCCACTCGAGCACGATGCCCTCGGTCACCGACTCGCCCATCTCGGGCATGGTGATCTGCACGGTTGCCGTCTCTGGCATTTCTTCGATCCAGTATTACGAACCGGGCCATTCGACGGCTTTCTCGGGATAACCTGGTACCCGGATGAGCTATTTCGTCACCGGCGCGACTGGATTCATCGGCCGCAACCTGGTCGGACGACTGCTGCAGCGAGAGGGCACGATCTACGCCCTCGTGCGGGCGGGGTCGCGCGGCCGGCTGGAGGAGCTGCGCACCGGGTGGGGGGCCGACGGGGCACGCGTGGTGCCGATCTCCGGCGATCTGACCCAGCCCGGGCTGGCGATCTCCGAGGAAGACATGGTGGCGATGCGGGGCGAGATCGACCACTTCTTTCACCTCGCCGCGATTTACGACATCACCGCCGGCGCCGAGGCCCAGCAGGTCGCCAACGTCGAGGGGACCCGCCACGCAATCGAGCTTGCAGGCGCCCTGGACGTCGGCTGCTTCCACCACGTCAGCTCGATCGCCGCCGCCGGCCTCTACCGAGGCGTCTGGACCGAGGACATGTTCGACGAGGCGGAAAAGCTCGACAACAACCCCTACTTCCGCACCAAGCACGAGGCCGAGCAGCTGGTCCGCGAGGACTCGACCCGGCCCTGGCGGGTCTACCGGCCGGGGATCGTGGTCGGCGACTCGCGCACCGGGGCGATCGACAAGATCGACGGGCCCTACTACTTCTTCAAGGCGCTGCAACGGGCGCGGCGGGTCCTGCCCGCCTGGCTGCCGACTGTGGGGGTCGAAGGCGGCGAGATCAACATCGTCCCGGTCGACTTCGTCGCGGCCGCGATCGACCACATCGCCCACCAGCCCGACCTCGACGGGCGCGCCTTCCACCTCACCGACCCGAACCCGCGCCGGGCCGGGGAGGTGGTCAACATCTTCGCCAAGTCGGCCGACGCGCCGCGGATGTCGTGGCGGGCGGGCACCGACGTGACCGAGCCCGCGAGCGGTGCCCTGCGCTCGGCGCTGCGGCTCGTGCCGGGGTCCAAGCGGGCGGTCTCGGCGGTGCTCGGGGAGCTCGGCCTGCCCGTCTCGGTCCTCGCCTACGTCGACTATCCGACCCAGTTCGACTCGACCGCGACCCAGGAGGTGCTGGTCGGCAGCGGCATCGAGGTGCCGGCGCTGGAGAGCTATGCGACCCGGATCTGGGACTACTGGGAGCGCAACCTGGATCCCGACCTGTTCAAGGACCGCAGCCTGGCCGGCGCGGTGCGGGGCAAGGTCGTCCTGATCACCGGGGCCTCCTCGGGGATCGGCCGGGCGACCGCGGTGAAGGTGGCCGACGCCGGCGCGACGGTGCTGCTGGTCGCCCGCTCGGTCGACAAGCTGGAAGAGACCAAGGAGGAAATCACCGCCGCCGGGGGCGTCGCCCACATCCACCGCTGCGACCTCGCCGACGTCGAGGACGTCGCCCGGATGGCCGAGGAGGTGCTCACCTACCACGGCCACGTCGACATCCTGGTCAACAACGCGGGGCGCTCGATCCGTCGCTCGGTGGCGCTCTCCTACGATCGCTTCCACGATTACGAGCGGACGATCCAGCTCAACTACCTCGGCGCCCTGCGGCTGATCCTGGCGCTCTTGCCGGAGATGCGGGCGCGCAAGTCGGGGCACATCATCAACATCAGCTCGATCGGGGTGCAGACCAACCCGCCGCGCTTCTCCGCCTACGTCGCCTCGAAGGCGGCGCTCGACGCGTTCAGTCGGGTGATTGCCTCCGAGGTGATCGACGACAAGGTCCACATCACGACGATCAACATGCCGCTGGTGCGGACGCCGATGATCGCGCCGACGCGGATGTACGACATGTTCCCGGCGATCACGCCGGAGGAGGCCGCCGAGATGATCGCCAAGGCGATGGTCAACCGGCCGAAGAAGGTGGCGACGAAACTGGGCAACTTCGGCGAGCTGCTCTACGCGGTGGCGCCGAAGGCGAGCGACACGATCCTCAACACCGCCTACAAGCTCTTCCCCGACTCGCAGGCGGCGAAAGGGAAGACCGAGGAGCGGCCCGACAAGGCGCCGTCGACGGAGGCGGTGGCGTTCGCGCATCTGATGAAAGGCGTCCACTGGTAGCGCCCCACCGAGTGCGTTCGCAGTTACCCACAATGGTTGTAGGTAACTGCGAACGCGGTGCAGCGTGACGGGGCGGCGCCTGAAGCATTGGGGTTGGGGCTGGGAGGACCAGGCGCCGACGGCGGCGCAGTTGGCCGAGGCGGCGGAAGGGATCCGGGCGCGGTTCGGCTTCGGTGGCGAGGTGCGGACGGCGGTGGCGCTCGAGGACGTCGAGGTGGGGAAGTCGCGGCTGAAGCGGCCCGAGGCCTTCGGCGACCTCTTCAGTGACAGCAAGTACGACCGCGTGTCGCGGGCACTGGGCAAGGCCTACCGCGACGTCGTCCGCGGCTTCTACGGCAGGTTCGAGGACCCGCCGGACCTGGTGGCGCAGCCCCGCGACTGCTCCGAGGTGGAGACGGTGCTCGCCTGGGCCGAGGCGGAGGGCGCCGCGGTGGTGCCGTTCGGAGGCGGCACCAGCGTCTGCGGTGGGGTCGAGGCGCGGCTCGGCGAGCGGCCGGTGGTGACGATGGACATGCGCCGGCTCGATCGGCTGGTCGAAGTCGACCCGCGGAGCCTGGCGGCGCGGATCGAGGCGGGGGCGACCGGGCCGCGCCTCGAGGAGCAGCTGCGCGAGCACGGGCTGACGATGCGCTGCTTCCCGCAGTCGTTCGAGTACTCGACCCTCGGGGGCTGGATCGCGACCCGGGCGGGCGGCCACTTCGCGACCAAGGAAACGCACGTCGACGACCTGGTGGAGTCGATCCGGGCGGTGACCCCGCGGGGGGCATGGGAGAGCCGGCGGCTGCCGGGCTCGGGCGCTGGACCCTCTCCCGACCGGCTGCTGCTGGGCTCGGAGGGCATCCTCGGCGCGATCACCGAGGCCTGGGTGCGGGTGCGCCCGCGGCCGCAGTGGAAGGCGGCGGCGACGGTGCGCTTCGAACGCTTCGGCGAAGCCTGCGAGGCGGTCCGCGAGATCGTCCAGGCGGGTCTCGACCCGGCCAACTGCCGATTGTTGGAAGCGGCCGAGGCGGAGATGACCGGCGCGGGCGACGGCAGCGCCCACCTACTCCTCCTCGCCTTCGAGTCCGCCCACCATCCGGTGGACGGGCCGCTCGACGTCGCGCTGGCCGCGGCCCGCGAGCACCGCGGCAGCCCCGACGAGCCCCGCCTCGCCGCGCCGGCCCACGCCGGCGAGGCGAGCGTGTTGACGGGCCGAAAACCGGACTATCTGACGGGTTTTCGGCCCACCAACACCGAGGAGGGCGGGGCGGCGGAGAGCTGGCGGGGGGCGTTCCTGCTCGCCCCGTACCTGCGGGACACGTTGGTCGCCTGCGGGGTCCTTTCGGAGACCTTCGAGACGGCGATCACCTGGGACCGGCTGGAGGAGTTCCACGCGACGGTGATGGAGACGACGAGGCTGGTCGTCGCCGAGGTGTCCGGGGCGCCGACCGAGGGCCGCGGCGCGCCCCTCGTCACCTGCCGCTTCACCCACGCCTACCCCGACGGCGTCGCCCCCTACTTCACCGTGCTGGCGCCCGCGATCCGCGGCGGCGAGGTCGGGCAGTGGGACGAGATCAAGGCCGCCGTCTCGGAGGCGCTGATCGAGGGCGGCGGCACGATCACCCACCACCACGCGGTCGGCCGCGACCACCGTCCCTGGTATGACCGCCAGCGCCCGGCCCCCTTTGCGGCGGCCTTGCGGGCCGCCAAGGCGGAGCTCGACCCGGCCGGCATCCTCAACCCCGGGGTCCTGCTCGACCCCTGACCCGGTGCGTTCGCAGAAATCCTCGCTATGCGTGGGAAAGTGCGAACGTGTGAGGAGGGGAGGGGACCGCGGCGGCCGGCGCTACCCTGTCGCAACCAGTTGGCGGCGGGGAGCACCACCTGCCCAGCAGCCCGTCGCCCTCATCGATGGAAACGATCACGTCCGAACAGCCGACCGTGCCTCCCGCCGGCGAGTCCCCCGACCTCGACGAGCCCGTGGTCCCCCGCCGCAGCCCCCTGCGCGCCGCGATCAAGACCGGCCGGCCGAAAGAGTGGATCAAAAACGTCTTCGTCTTCGCCGGCCTCCTCTTCTCCGGCAAGTTCAACCACCCGCACGACATCCTCGAGGCGGTCATCACCTTCGTCGCCTTCTGCCTGATCTCCAGCGCGGGCTACTTCGTCAACGACCTTATCGACGTCGAGCTCGACCGCAAGCATCCGAAGAAGCGCTACCGACCGCTCGCCGCCCGCGAGCTCTCCGAGCGCACCGCCTGGACGATCGCCCCGACCCTGGCGATCATCGCCGTCGGCATCGGCTTCTCGGTCAACTGGAAAGTCGGCCTGATGGTGGTCGGCTACGGCGTCGCCCAGATGGCCTACAGCCTCGGCCTGAAGCAGGTGGTGATCATCGACGTGATGACGCTGGCGGGGCTCTTCGTCCTCCGCGTCGCCGCCGGCGCCAGCGCCGTCGACGCCCACGCATCGGAGTGGCTGCTCCTCTGCACCGGCTTCCTCGCCGCCTTCCTCGGCTTCACCAAGCGTCGCCAGGAGGCGGTCTCCGAGCTGCACGAGGGGACCTCGACCCGGCCTGTCCTCGAGCACTACTCGCTCCCCTTCCTCGACCAGATGGTGTCCCTGGTCACCACCGGCACGGTGATCAGCTATTCGCTCTACACGGTCAACTCGCCGATCATCGGCAATCAGATGATGCTGACGATCCCCCCCGTCGTCTACGCGATCTTCCGCTACCTGTACCTGATCTACGACCGCAACGACGACCGCTCGATGTCCGGCATCGTCGTCGGCGACCGCGGCATCCAGGCCGCCGGCGCGGTCTGGGCGATCGTCGCGTTCCTGCTGTTGTACGTGTTCAACTGAGGGCTCTGCGCGCCTGCGGCTGGGCGCCCGGGCCGGGGGTTCGGGCCGCTGAGGGTCCGGGCCGGACCGATCGGAGCCCAGGCCTCCCGGGCGTCCCGGAGGCGACCCGGGCAGGCCGTGGCCGCCTCCGGGACGCCCGGGACGGGAGGTCTTGCGGGGGGAAGCCTGCACAGGGACGGGTGCATCGCTAAAGAGCGTCTGTGTG
>JAFDWF010000044.1 GCA_018268575.1 Actinomycetota bacterium | reverse complement strand
CTCCAGGTCGGCGGCGATCATCCGCGCCGGCAGGTCGTGCCCCTCGCCGATGTCGGCGGTGAGGATGAGGACGCGGGGGTCGCGCGAGCCGGCGGGCCGCGAGGCGCCCGCGAGCAGCGCCCCGGCGGCGTGTCCGTTGCCGTTCAGCGAGGGCCTCGTGCCCGGGATCGGGTCCGGCGGGCGGGTCGTGCACCTGACCCATCCGACGTACTTGCGCACGCCCTCCCTGAACGGCGTCTCGGCCTTCCAGCCGAGCTCCTCGAGGGCCCTGCGGTTGGAGATGATCTTGCCCGGGAAGTCGCCGGGGCGCGGCGGCGTGTGGGTGATCTCGCAGGTGTCGACGTTCTCCTGCACCGCCTCGGCGATCTCGAGGATCGTCGTGATCTCGTCGCCGGAGAGGTTGTAGGTGCGGCCGGCGGCCTGCGGGGCGAGCGCGGCGACGATCCCCTCGGCGAGGTCCTCGACGTAGATGAAGCTGCGGGTGGTCGAGCCGTCGCCGGCGATCGTCAGCGCCCTGCCTTCGAAGGAGAGGTCGGTGAACTTGGCGACCACGCCGGCGGCGCGGGCGCGGGGGCCGTAGGGGATGCCGAAGCGCAGCACCGTGTAGGAGAGGTCGTAGAGCTCGGAGTAGCCGGCGCAGTAGGTCTCGCCCGCGAGCTTGGTCGCGGTGTAGAGGTGGCGCGGCGCCGGGATCGCGGTCTCCTCGTCGACCTCCTGCTCGGGGCAGTCGCTGTAGACCCAGGTGGTCGAGCCGTAGAGGACGCGGCCGACCTTGGCCCGGCAGGCCGCCTCCAGCACCTGCAGGGTGCCGCGGGTGTTGACCTCCTCGGCGAGCACCGGGTCGGCGAGCACGTGGCCGACGTCGGCGACCGCGGCGAGGTGGATGACCGCGTCGCAGTCGCGCATCGCCAGGTCGAGGTTGCCCGGGTCGGTGATCGAGCCGGTGAAGGTCTCGACCTCGAGCGGCGAGTGGTAGGGGGAGGCCGAGAGGTCGAAGATGCGCGGCGTCATCCCCTGGTCGATCAGCTTGTCGACGACGTGGGAGCCGATGAAGCCCCCGCCTCCGGTCACCAGGACCCTCATATGCTTGATCTCCGTCCGTGCATAGCTACTACAAGCGGTAGTAGATTACATGGCCGCCGGACGAGATAGTGAGCGGCGCCGGCCGGGAGTCAGATGAGCAGCGACCTGGATAGAGACCGATGAGCGAACCGGAGAGGCGCCGACCTGCGGGCGCGCTCGAGGGCGAGGTGCTCGCCGCCCTGTGGGCCGCCGACGGGCCGCTGACGCCTGCCGAGGTCAGGGACGAGCTCGGCGGCGACCTCGCCTACACCACGGTGATGACTGCCCTCACCAGGCTCCACGAGAAGGGGTCCGTGAGGCGGGAGAAAGCCGGGCGGGCCTTCGCCTACACCCCGGTCCTCGACGAGGCCGGGACGACGGCTGCGCGGATGCGCGAGCTGCTCGACTCCGGTGACGGCCGCGAGGCCGTCCTCACCCGCTTCGTCGGCTCGCTCTCCGGCGAGGAGGAACGGTTCCTCGCCGACCTGCTCTCCGAGGGTCGCGACGAGGAGGTCGGGACGCCGTGACCACCGCGGCGATCGTCGCCTCCCTCTCGGTAGGCGCCATGCTCGGCTGTCTCGGCCCTTGCCTGGCGAGGCGGTTGCCGCCCCGCCAGGCCACCTGGCTGATCAGCGTCGGCGCCACCGTCGCCGCGCTCACCGCCGCCGCGGTCCTCGTCCTCGTCGGCGCCGCATTGCTCGGGCAGCTCTCCGACCTGCTCGGCCTTGGCCACTGGTCGAGCTCCATCCTGCGCGAGCGCGCGCCGACCGACCCCGGCGTCGCCGTCCTCGCCCTGATCGGGGCGGTGGCGAGCGGCGTCTCGCTCGTCCTCGTCGCGATACGTCGCGCCCTCTACACCTGGGGCGCCTACCGCACCTGCGAAGCGATCGACGGCGACCCGCGGTTGGTGGTGGTCGACGACCCCGCGGCCGGAGCGGTGGCGATCCCCGGCCGGCCGGGCACGATCGCCGTGTCGCGCACGCTGCTGGCGGCGCTCTCCCCGTTCGAGCGGCGGGTCGTCCTCGCCCACGAGCGCGCCCACCTCGCCGCCGGGCACCATTGGCACCGCACCGTCGTCGCGATCGCCGCGGCCGCGAACCCCCTGCTGCGCCCGCTGATCGGCGCGGTCAGCCTGGCGACCGAGCGGTGGGCCGACGAGCGGGCGGCGGCGGAGGTCGGCGACCGTCGCGGCGCGGCCCGCGCGCTGGCCCGCGTCGCCCTGCTTACCGGCGGCACCGGATCGACCTCCCCCGAGCTCGCGATCGGCGGCCGGCCGGTGGTGGCCCGGGTCTCCGCCCTCCTGGACGACGCGCCTCCCCCGCGCCCCCTCCTCACCGCGACGACGATCGCGATCCTCTTCCTTGCACTGGCCGCGGTCGTCGTGGTCGAGAAGGACGTCGAGCACCTCTTCGAGCTGGCCGGGCACGTGTATCAGGCGGCCTCGGGCCGGGCGGGCCGCTGAGGAGGGGACGCACTGCCACCGGCGCGGTCCGAGCGCCCGGGGCAAAGCCTCAGAGCACCCGCAGGGGCTCCGGCAGCAGGTCCCCGTGGGCGGCGGTCAGCTCGTCACAGAGCTCGTAGATCCGATCGGGCGAGAGGGTGGCGGCGGTGTTGGGGTCGAGGAGCGCCGCCTGGCGGACGTGGGCGGGGTTGCCCTCGAGCGCCGCCCGGACGGTGAGCTCGCCGACGTTCAGGAAGGTCCGGTTCAGGGCCGCCAGCTGCGCCGGCAGCTCGCCCAGGTGGACGGGGTGCAGGCCGCTGTCGTCGACCAGGCAGGGCACCTCCACGCAGGCGCCCTGGGGGAGGTTCTCGATCAGGCCGGTGTTCTCGACGTTGCCGTAGATGACCCGCGGCCGGCCGGTCTCCATCGAGTGGATGATCTGCGGCGCGTACTCGTTGCTGAGCTCGATCGGGAGCGGCTCGCCGGCGGCCAGGCGACGGCGGGTCTCCTCGTACTCCTCGAGGTTCTCCTCGCTCATCCGCACGTAGTCGGCGACCTTGATCCGGAAGCGCTCGATCGCCTCGTCGTCGTGCATGAACCAGGGCAGGTACTCGGCCGAGTGCTCGCTCGACTCGGTCGGGAAGTAGCCGAGCCGGGTGTACATCTGGACCCGCACCCGGCGCAGGAGGTCGGGGTTCGCCTCGATCTCGCGGTCGAGCAGCGGGTAGAGGTCCTCGCCGTCGCGCTCGAAGCGCAGGATGAAGGCCTGGTGGTTGACGCCGCCGCCGACGAAGGTGATCTCCTCGAAGGGGACGCCGACCAGCTCGGCCAGCTGGCGGGTGGTGTTCTGCACCGAGTGGCAGAGGCCGACGACCCGCTTCTGCGGCGTCCCCGCGAAGGTCGCCCAGCAGAGCATCGCCATCGGGTTGGTGTAGTTGAGCAGCCAGGCCCCCGGGGCGACCGCGGCGATGTCGGCGGCGATCCCCTGCATGACCGGGATCGTCCGCAGGGCGCGGAAGATGCCGCCGATGCCGAGGGTGTCGCCGATCGTCTGGCGCAGCCCGTAGCGGGCGGGAATCTCGTGGTCGGCGACGGTGGCGACGTGGCCGCCGACCTGGACCATGTTGATCACGTAGTCGGCGCCGTCGAGCGCGGCCCGGCGCTCGGCATGGGCCTCGACGCTCGGCGCGGCCCCCGCCTCCTCGGCGGTCACCCGGGCGACCCCGGCGGAGGTCTCGAGGCGCTCCGGGTCGATGTCGTGGAGCGAGATCGTCGCCCCGCGGAGCTCGGGGTAGCTGAAGATGTCGCCGAGGAGCATCCTCGTGAAGGTGGCGCTGCCGGCGCCGACAAAAGCGATTTTCGGTTGCATGTGGTTCACCTATCTGAACGGATGTACACCCTTGCGAACGACGATAACATGTCGGCGTGACCCTGAGCGAAAGGATCGAGATGACCGACAAGCAAGGCAGGCTGGAGGGCGCCGTGGTCGCCGTCACCGGCGGTGGCTCGGGCATCGGCCGCGCCGGCGCCGTGGCCTGTGCGGCGGCGGGAGCGCGCCTGCTCGTCACCGACATCGACGCCGGCCGTGCCGAGGCGGTCGCCGCCTCGATCCGGGAGGCGGGCGGCGAGGCCGCCTCGCTGGCGGTCGACGTCACCGACCGCGCCCGGGTCGCGGCGATGGTCGAGGCGGCGGTGGAGCGCTGGGGGTCCCTCGACGGCCTCTTCCACTGCGCCGTCGACGTCGCCTTCGTCAACAACCGCGACGCCCGCCTGACCGAGCTCGACGACGAGGTCTGGGAGCGGATGATCGACCTGGTGCTGACCGGGACCTACAACTGCTGCAAGCTGGTCGGGCGCCAGATGATCGCCCAGGGGTCGGGCTCGATCGTGCTCACGGCGACCGACGACGCGCTGATCGGCTGCGCCGGGCTCGATGCCTACACGGCGGCCAAGGGCGGCGTCGTCGCGCTGACCCGATCGTTCGCCGCCGGGATCGCCCGCGACGGCGTTCGCGTCAACTCGATCTGCCCGAGCTTTGTCAGCAGCGAGCCGCAGCGGGCCTGGCTCGACGACGACGCCTCGCGGCGGGCGGTCGACGCGCTCCACCTGCTGCCGATCCCGGCTCCCGAGGAGATCGCGCCGCTGGTCGTCTACCTGCTCGCCGACGAGTCGCGGGCGATGACCGGCACCGTGGTGCCGATCGACAGCGGCTACATGGCGTTCAAGGCAAATCTCGACATCGTCGGTGCGATGCGGGTGGGAGACTGACGCCGAAGATGGCGACGAAGGCAAAAGCCACTGCCGACGGCGGCAGCGCCAACGGCGGCCACGTCAAATCGGCGGACCGGGTGATGTCGGTGCTCGACCTGGTGGCGGCGAACGGGTCGATGAGCTTCAGCGCGATCGTCGACGGCCTCGGCGTGCCGAAGTCCTCGGCCCACGCGCTGCTGCGGACGATGCAGGACCGCAAGTACCTGGCGCTCGACGCCGACTCGAAGGAGTACCGGCTCGGCAACCGGATCTGGGAACTGGCCCAGGCCCACCACGGGATCGAGGACCTGCGGACGCTGATGAAGCCGTTGATGGACCGGCTGGTCGAGCGGACCGGCGAGACCGTGCAGCTGGCCCGGCTCGACGGGGTCGAGGCCGTCTACCTGGAGCTCTCCGAATCCCCCCACCCGGTCAAACTGACCTCGCGGCCAGGTGCCCGGCTGCCGGCCCACACCAGCGCGATCGGCAAGTCGCTGCTCGCCTCCCTCGACCCCGAGGAGGCCGAACGGCGGCTCGGCGACGAGCCGCTGGAGAAGCTCACCGAGCACACGATCGCCGACCCGGCGGAGCTGATCGAGGAGCTGAAGCGGATCCGCGTCGCCGGCTACAGCTCCGACGACGAGGAGTTCGCGGTCGGCCTGCGCTGCCTGGCGATGCCGTTGCACGACGCCACCGGCCGGCCGATCGCGGCGATGTCGGTCTCGGTGCCGACCCCCCGCTACAGCCGCAAAGGCATGGCCGACGCGCGCCGGGCGCTGGCCGAGACGGTCGCCGAGGGAGCCGAGCTGCTCGGCCGCTGGCGCGACTGAAGCCGATGCCGGTCGAGATCGCTCCCGGCGTCTTCCGGATCGAGTCCCGGCTGGGCTCGCGCCGGCTCGCCCAGTGGCTCCTGCGCGGTAGCGAAGGCGCGCTCCTCCTCGACACCGGCGTCGCCGGCACGGTGACCGAGACGGTGGCGCCGGCACTGCGCGAGCTGGGGCTGGCGCCGGAGCAGGTGGTCGAGGTGATCGACTCCCACGCCGACGTCGACCACTACGGCGGCAACGCCGAGGCGCGCAAGCTGTTCGGGCGGGCGCGGCTGCGGGCCCACCCGCTCGACCGGCCGCTGATCGAGTCCTGGGAGACGATCGCCGCCGAGCGCTACGGCTGGTACCGCGCCCGCGGCCTCGATTACCCGGCGGAGACGTGGCGCTGGCTGGAGCAGGCGGCCGGGCCCGACATCCCGCTCGACGGTGTGGTCGAGGCGGGCGAGCGGATCGACCTCGGCGGCCTCGCGGCCGAGGTCATGCACCTGCCGGGGCACTCGCGCGGCCACCTCGGCCTGCTGCTGGGCGACGGGACCGCGCTGATCGCCGACGCGGCGATGGGCCGCGGCTTCCTCAACCTGGCGGGCGAGCTCGTCAGCCCTCCCCCCTACCTCGACCTCGCCGCCTACCGGGCGACGATCGAGCGGCTGCGGGAGCTCTCGCCGGCGCGTCTCGAGACCGCCCACTTCGCCCCGCTCGCGGGCGCCGAGGTCGGCCGGTTCCTCGCCCGCAGCGCGAGGCTCGTCGACGACCTCGAAGCGGCGATCGACCGCGCCCTCGACGACGGCCCGCGGACGCTCAAGGGGCTGCTGCCCGAGTGCGCCGCCGCGGTCGGTCCCTACCCGGAGATGGAGGTCGAGCTGGCGCGCTCGATCGGCGCCCACCTCGAGGCCGCGCTGGGTGAGTAGCTCCACGGGGGTGCGGGTGGCGTGGGCGGGGTGAGCTGTTGCCCGGACAAGGGTCCGGGCCGGACCGATCGGAGCCCGGCGTCCCGGGCGTCCCGGAGGCGTCTGCGGGGGCTCCGGTGTTGATGGGAGAGGGGCGTCCGTCACGGAGATGCCACGCCCCTCGGCAGTCGGGGATCTCCGTGGTTCCTTATGGGCGGATAACGCCCATAAGGAACCACGGAGCCTCCTGAGCGTCCGTGATCCGGGACGGATCGTGACGTACACCCCCCGGCGCTCCTCCCGCCCGGACCCTCCGCCGTCCCCCCGTGCCCCGGCCTTCTCGGAGGCGGCCACAGCCTGCCCGGGTCGCCTCCGAGAAGGCCGGGCACCATGTCGTCTAGAGCGACTCGACCGGGTTGCTCAGCGTGCCGATCGACTCGACCGAGACCTCGACCAGGTCGCCGGGATGGAGGGAGCGGCGGGGCTTCATGAACTCGCCGCATCCCCACGGGGTGCCGGTGAGGAGGATGTCGCCGGGCTCCAGGGTGAAGCTGCGCGAGCAGTAGGCGAGCAGCTCGGCGACGCCGAACACCATCTCGGCGGTGGAGGAATCCTGCACGGTCTCGCCGTTGACGACGGTGCCCAGCGAGAGCGCCTGGGGATCGGGCACCTCGTCCGCCGTGATCACCACCGGGCCGAGCGGGCAGAAGGTGTCGAGGCTCTTGCCCCGCACCCACTGGCCGTCGCCGAACTGCAGGTCGCGCGCCGAGACGTCGTTGGCGGCGGTGTAGCCGAAGACACCGTCGAGGGCGTCCTCCTCCGTCACCCGCCGCATGGTCTTGCCGATCACCACCGCCAGCTCGACCTCCCAGTCGACCCGCTCGGCGAGCTCGCCGTCGATGCGGATCGGCTCGCCCGGTCCGACCACGCTGGTCGTGAACTTGGTGAAGACGAGCGGCGCGGGCGGCGGCTCGACCCCGGACTCGCGCACGTGGTCGAGGTAGTTGAGGCCGATCGCGACGATCTTCCCGGGCCGCAGCGGGGCGAGCAGGCGGCCGTCGGCGAGCGGCTCGCCGGCGGGCTCGAGCGGCTGGCTGGCCGCGATCAGCTCGCGCAGCCCTCGTCCTTCGGCACCGTCGATCGGCCACAGCTCGCCATCGCGCTCGATCACCGGCACCCTGCCGCCGCCCGCGCTTGCGGTTCCGACTCTCATCTACTCCTCCTGTTCCACGATCCTGTTGGTTGGGCGGGAAAGCTCAGTGGACCGCTCCGCGCGCGAGCAGCGGGAAGACCGCCTCCACCACACCGGCCCGCTGGGCGTAAAGGCGGTCATGGAGGTTCACGCAAGAGCAGGCGTGGTTGGGGATCAGCTCGACGCGATCGCCGACGGCGAGCCCGGCAGCGTCACCGTCGCCGACCCGGGCGACGGCGTGCTCCTCGTTCAGGCGCTCGACCTCCAGGCCGGGCAGATCGGGGGCGATGCCAAAGCCGCGCAGGCCCGCCGGCGGACCGGCCTCGCTGAGCGTCTTGCTGCCGCTGTCCAGCACCACCTGCCCGGGCACCGCGGTCGAGATCACGCTGGCCTGGACACGCAGCGCGCAATCCTCGAGCGAGTACGGCCCGACCGCCTCGGCGCGGTCGAGGAAGACGTAGTTGCCGGGCCGCAGCTCGGTCACCGGGGTGAGGTGGGAGCAATAGAGCGTCCGGGTCGAGCCCCCCGAGATCCGCTCGCGCCGCAGGCCCGCGGCGTCAAAGAGCTCGATCGCCTCGCCGAGCGTCGCTGCGACCGCGGCGAGCCCCGCCTCGATCTCGCCCCCCTCGCCCCGCAGGTGGCCCGGGTAACAGGAGAGGCCGGCGAGGCGCAGGCCGCCGCCGAGCCCCTCGACGCGCCGCGCCAGCTCCACCGCGCCGGCCGGATCGAGGCCGGTCCGCCGCAGGCCGACGTCGAGCTCGATCAGCGCCTCCGCCTGCCGACCCGCCGCGGCGAGCGCCCGCGCCAACGGCTCGGCGGCGGCCCAGGAGTCGAGCGCCACGGTGAGGTCGGCCACCGCCGCCACGCCGACCAACCGCTCGACCTTCGCCGGCCCCACCGACGGGTAGTGGGCGAGCAGCGGGCCGAAGCCGGCGGCGGCGAAGAGCGCCGCTTCCTCGGACTTCGCGACCGTGATCCCGGCGGCGCCCGCCGCCAGCTGCAGCCGCGCGATCTCCGCGGTCTTGTGGGTCTTCGCGTGCGGGTGGAGGGCCAGGCACCGCTCGCGCGCGTAGGCGGCGGCACGCGCCACGTTGGCCTCGAGCCGATCGAGGTCGACGGTCAGCGCCGGGGTCTCCAGCTCGGCGACCGCCCTCCCCACCTCGCCCTCCACCGCGGCGCCGGCCCTCATGCGGTGTGGACGAGGCTCCAGGACCACTCGACCGCCTCGCCGCTCGCCGGGTCGAAGAGGTGGAGCTGGGTCGGGTCCATCGCCAGCTCGACCCGTTCCCCCGCTCGCGCGGCGCGCCGTTCGGCGATCTGGGCGGTGAAGCGGGCGCGGCGGTCGTCGGCCAGCAGCCGCCCCTCGTCGGAGCCGCTCTCGCCGCCGATCGCCTCGCGGACGGCGTCGCTCAGGACCGGCGGCGCGTCGACCGTGAAGAGCAGGTTCGACTCGGCGCCGAGCTCCTCGACCACGTCGACCTCGGCGCTCAGCCGCGGCCAGCGCGGGTCGCAGCGCTCGTCGGCGAGCGCGAAGCAGGTCGGCCGCAGGCCGAGCACGAGCCGGCGGTCCCCCAGCTCCTCGAGCCCGGGCGCCCCCAGCGCGTGGGAGCCGAAGTGGATCGCCCCGCCGCCGACCCGGGCCTCGACCAGGTTCATCGCCGGGGCGCCGATGAAGGCGCCGACGAAGAGGTTGGCGGGCCGGTCGAAGAGGACCTGGGGCGAGTCGCACTGCTGGACGACCCCGTCGCGCATCACCGCCACCCGGCTGCCCAGGGTCATCGCCTCGACCTGGTCGTGGGTGACGTAGATAGTCGTCGTCGGCAGCCGCTCGTGCAGGCGCGCCAGCTCCCCGCGCATGCTGGTCCGCAGCTTCGCGTCGAGGTTCGAGAGCGGCTCGTCGAGCAGGAACACGCGCGGCTCGCGGACCAGCGCCCGGCCCATCGCGACCCGCTGCCGCTGACCCCCCGACAGCGCCGCGGGCTTGCGGTCCATCAGCTCGGCGAGGCCGAGCATCGCGCCCATCGCGTCGACTTTGGTGCGGATCTCGTCGGAGGGGACGCGGCGGCGGCGCAATCCGAAGGCGAGGTTCTCGCGCACCGTCTTGTGCGGGTAGAGCGCGTAGCTCTGGAAGACCATCGCGATGTCGCGGTCGCGGGGTTCGAGGTCGGTCGCGTCGTCACCGCCGATCAGGATCCGGCCGGCGGTGACTTTCTCGAGCCCGGCGACCATCCGCAGCAGGGTCGACTTGCCGCAGCCCGACGGCCCGACCAGGACCATGTACTCGGCGTCTCCGATCGCCATCGAGACGTCGTCGACCGCCTTGACGCCGCCGCCGTAGACCTTGGTGATCCGCTCCAGGGTCACGCCGGGCATCTCAGCCGCCTCCCTCCGCCAGCACCGCGACGCACTCGATCTCCACCTTGATCCCGGGCAGGTCGGCGCCGATCGTGGTCCGCGCGGGCAGCGGTGCAGGCATCAGCTCGGCGTAGACCGCGTTCATCGCCGCGAAGTCCTCGATGTCGGCGAGGTAGACGCCGACCCGGACCACGTCCTCGAGCCCGGCGCCCGCCTCCGCCAGCACCGCGCCGAGGTTGGCGAGCGCCAGCCGCGTCTCCTCCTCCACCGTGCCCGAGACGACCGCGCCGTCGCGCAGCGACGCCTGGCCGGAGACGAACACGAACCGCCCTTCGGCGATGACCCCGGGCGAGTAGGCCCCGGCCGGCGTCGTGCCCTGAACTGCCTGTTTCACACGTTCTCCTATCCCTTGACTGCACTTGAGGTGAGCGACGCGATGAAGGTTCGCTGGGTCAGCAGGAACGCCACCACCACCGGCAGCGCGGTCAGCGCGTTGCCGGCCATCACCGCGGGCCAGTCGATCGAGTGGGCGCCTTGGAAGGTGGTGAGCCCGACCGGCAGGGTGAAGGTCGAATCGGTGTTGATCACGATCAGCGGCCAGAACAGTTCGTTCCAGCTGACCAGGAAGGTGAGCGCCGCCAGCGTCGCCAAGGCCGGCTTGGCGAGCGGCGTGGCGACGTGGAGGAGGACGCCGAAGCGCGAGCAGCCGTCGATCCGCGCCGCCTCCTCGACCTCGATCGGCAGGTTGAGGAAGAACTGGCGCATCAGGAAGACGCCGAACGGGGTGACCAGGTTGGGGACGATCAGCGCCCCCAGCGTGTCGCTCAGGTGGAGGTCGTGCATGACGATGAAGGTCGGGATCATCGTGATCTGGAAGGGGATGATCAGCGTCGCCAGGATCAGCAGGAAGATCGCCGTCGACCCCCTGAATTTGAGCCGCGCGAAGGCGTACCCGGCCATCGAGCAGAAGATCAGGTTGGAGATCACGGTGACCACGGCGACGATCGTCGAGTTGAGGAACCAGCGCGGGAATTCGGCGCCGCCAAGCACGGTTTCCCAGCCTTCGAGGTGAAGCGAGCCGGGGATGATCGTCGGCGGGAAGCGGTTGATCTGGGCCGTCGACATCAACGAGCTGATCACCATCCAGGCGAACGGCAGGGCGAAGAGGATCGCGATCGGCGCCAGGGCGAGGTGCCAGGGGCTGAAGGGCAGGCGACGGCGGAGGCTCATGGGTGGGCCACCCGCCAGCGCCGGTAGACGATCTGCAGCGCCGAGAGGCCGATCAAGACGAGGGCGACGACGTAGGCGATCGCGGCCGCGTATCCGGCGTGGAAGAGCTGGAAGGCCTGGAGGTAGATGTAGTAGACGATCACCACGGTCGATTCGAGTGGCCCGCCGCGGGTGGTCGCGTAGACGAGGTCGAAGAGCTGCAGCGCGAAGAGCGTCTGCCAGACCAGCAGGAACACGGTGATCGGCGCCAGCTGCGGGATGGTCACGTGGCGGAGCACCTCCCAGCGGGTGGCGCCGTCGACCGCGGCCGCCTCCTTCAGCTCCTTCGGCACGTCCTGCAGCGCCGCCAGGTAGATGATCACGCAGAAGCCGATCGACCCCCAGAGCGCGATCAGGATGATGATGTAGAGCGCCTGCCCGGGATCGCCGAGGAACCCCTGGGTCGGCAGGCCGAGCTTCTGGAGGAGCGAGTTGACGACGCCGAAGCGCTGGTCGAAGATGAACGAGAAGAGGACGCCCTGCACGGCGGTGGCGACGATGAAGGGGATCAGGATCAGCGTCCGGTAGAGGCCGATCAGGCGGATGCGCCGGTCGAGCGCCAGCGCCAGCCCGAGCCCGGCGGCGATGCTCAGCGGCACGTAGAGCACGGTGAAGATCAGGGTGTGCTTGACCGCGGCGCCGAGCGCCGGGTCGTGCACCAGGGCCTTGTAGTTGGCGAGCCCCACCGAGTGGCTCGGCGAGATCAGGTCCGAGGAGCGAAACGAGAGCAGCAGCGACCAGACCACCGGCACGATCGTCAGCCCGAGGATGATCACCACCGCCGGGGCGATGAACGCCCAGGCGGTGGGATGCTCACCCAGCAGCCGCTCCCGCAGTCGGCGGCGTGGCGCCGTGGCGAGGGCTGGAGCGAGTGCCTCCATGCTCACGGGACGCCGGTCGAGCTGAGCGCGGCATTGCCGCCTTCGACCGCGCCGTTCAGCGCTTCTTCGGGGCTCGAGCGCGCGTAGAGCATTTCGCTCACCGCCTTGCCCATCGCTTTCGAGATTTCGGGGTACTGGGTGATCGTCGGCCGCACCCGCGCGTTCTTCAGGTTTTCGATGAACGACTCGAGGTGGGGAAGCCTCTTGAGATAGGCCGCGTAGCCGGGAAGTTCGGCGACGTCGGTCCGCGTCGGCAGGCTGCCGGAGGCTTCGTCCCAGCGCAGGTTCTGCTTCGGCGCCGTGAACCAGGCGATGAATTCGATCGCCGCCTTCGAGCGTTCTTCGTCGCCGTGGTCGAAGATCGCCCAGACGTCGGGGCCCGCGATCGTGATCGGTTCGCTGCTGAAGCTGGGCATCTCGGCGACGCCGTAGTCGACCCCGCCTTCGATGAATTCCGGCAGCGCCCAGTTGCCCGCCATCGCCATCCCCAGCTTGCCCGCGTTGAAGACCTGGTTGATCCGTTCGCTGCCCGCGCTGGTGTCGAGGTAGAGCGCGTGGGCCTTGGCGAGTTCGTCGATCAGGGTCAGCGACTTGAGCCCCGGTTCCCCTTCGTAGCCGACCTTTTCGCCATCCGGGGCGACGACTTCGCCGCCCAGCTGCCAGACCATCGGCCAGATCCGCCAGGTCGTGTCCTCGTCGCCGGTGGCGGGCCAGGCGGTGCCGACCACGCCGGTGCTCGAGTTGGTCAACTTGATTGCGTCTTCGCGGAATTCATCCCAGTTCCAGCCTTCTTTCGGGAACGGGATCCCGGCTTCTTCGAACAGCTTCTTGTTGTACACCACGCCGAGAGATTCGACCAGCGAAGGGACGGCGCGGACCTTGCCTTCGACCGTCGCCGTTTCGCGGGCCACCTTGTCGAACTTGCTCCATTCGAGTTCGCCGTCTTCGGTCGCTTCGGTGAGGTCGAGGAGCTTTTCGCTCTTCGCCAGGTTGGCGAGGTCGGAGCCGAAGATGTAGGCGATGTCGGGGTAGCTGCCCGCCTGCAGTCCGGCGGTGACTTTCGGCAGCATGGTGTCGCTGGTGACGCCGCCCGAGTTGGTGGAGACGTGGATCTTCGGATGCGACTTGTTGAATTCTTCGACCAGTTCTTCGACGACCTTGTGGGCTCGCTGGGTCTGTCCATCCCAGAAGCTCAGTTCGATCGTGCCGGAGCCGGAGGAGCTGCCACCCCCGCAGCCCGACACCACCATCGCGACCAACGCCACGAGGGCGATCGCGCCGAATCCCAATCTCGCTCTTCGCACCGCTTCCCTCCTCCGTAGTCCCAAAACCTGAAGCACCCAAAAAGCCAAGCTCACTACATGCCGAGCAACTCGCCTCCATCGATGACGATGTCCTGGAGGACCAGATGGGAGGCCGCCGGAGACAGCAGGAAGGCGACCCCGTCGGCGACGTCCGCGGGCGTCGCCACCCGACCGTCGGGGATGCGCGGCCGCATCGCCTCGAGGCTGCCACGGGCAAGGTCCCCGCCGACGTTCGGGTGATCGCCGGCGAGCGAGCGCATCATCGGCGTGTCGGTGGCCCCCGGCGAGACGGTGTTGACCCGCACGCCCCGGGGGGCGACCTCCATGCCGAGCACCCGCAGGCTCTGTCGCATGCCCGCCTTCGAGGCGCAGTAGGCCACCTGGCGCATGCGCGGCATCCTCGCCGCGATCGAGGCGACGCCGACGATCGCGCCGCCGCCCGCCTCGATCATCGACCTGGCGAAGGCCTGGGCGAGGAAGAAGGCGCCGAAGAGGTTGACCTCGGCGATCGCCCGGAAGCTGTCCTGGGTGACCTCCAGCGCCGGCGCCGGCTCGAAGATGCCGGAGACGATCGCCAGCCGCGCGGCGCCGGGGGCGGCGGCGAGCAGGGCGTCGACGCTGGCCGGATCGGTGATGTCCAGGACGTGCGGGTCCGCTTCGGTCCCGGCGGCCCGGATCTCCTCGGCGACCCCGAGCACGGCATCGTCGAGATCGGCCAGGACGATGCGCTCGGTCCAGTCGGCGGCGGCGAGGCGGGCGGCGATCTCGGCGCCGATCCCGCGCGCCGCACCGACCACCACCGTGGTGCCGGGTCGATCGCCGCCGGGCGCGACGACGCCGAGGGGCGAAGTGGAAGGAGTCTCGGTGGGGGTTACATCGTTGTTCAAGAGTATGAACCTCTGTCCTCGTTTGCGAACAGACTTATAACAGCCGGCACCGCGACGCGCAAGCGCCACGGTGCGAGGCTCGCTACGAAGCGCTCGCCGAGCCGGTGCTCAGGTCGCCTTGCGGGGGCGGCGCTCAGATCGCCTTGCCGGGGTTCATCACCCCGGCGGGATCGAGCGCGCGCTTGATCGCGCGCTGCAAGGGACGCGCGGCGCCGAGCTCGTCGTCCAGGAACGGCAGCTTCAGGCTGCCCACCCCGTGCTCGCCGCTGACCGTGCCGCCGAGCTCGAGCGCCAGCTCGACGATCGCCGCGAAGGCCGCCCTGGCGCGCTCGACCTCGCCCGGGTCGGCGGCGTCGTAGACGATCGTCGGGTGCATGTTGCCGTCGCCGGCGTGGCCGAAGGTGCCGATCGTGAGCCCGCTCCGGGCGCCGATCGCCTCCACCCCCTCGAGCAGCGCCGGGATCGCGCCCAGCGGCACGGAGACGTCGTCGAGCAGGGTGGCGCCGAGTCGCTCCAGCGCCGGATGGGCCTGGCGGCGCGCGTTCATCAGCATCCGCCCCTCGGCCGCCTCGTCGGTGGTGACGGTGAGCGTCGCCCCGGCCGCCTCGCAGAAGCCGGCCATCCGCTCGACCTCGGCCAGCGCCGCCGCGCCCGGCGCATCCGAGCAGGCGAAGACCAGCGTCGCGATGCCCTCGTCGTCGAGCCCCTGGGGCGCCATCCGCTCGACCGCCGCGAGCGTCGTCCGGTCCATCAGCTCGAGCACCGCGGGCGCCATCGCGGCGCTGATCCGGGCGATCGCGGCACCCGCCGCGCCCACCGATTCGAAGCTCGCCGCCAGGGTCGCGGGCGCGGGCGGCTCCGGCATCAGCCGCAGGGTCGCCTCGGTGACGATGCCGAGCGTGCCCTCGGAGCCGCAGAAGAGCGCCGTCAGGTCGTATCCGGCGACCCCCTTGCGGGTGCGGCGACCGACCCGGACCGCGCTGCCGTCGGCGAGCACGACCTCGAGGCCGAGCAGCGAGTCCCGGGTCACCCCGTACTTGACGCAGCAGAGGCCGCCGGCGTTGGTCGCCACGTTGCCGCCCAGGGTCGAGAACTCGAAGCTCGCCGGGTCCGGCGCGTAGCGCAGGCCGTGACCGGCGGCGGCCTCGCCGAGCTGGGCGTTGATCAGCCCGGGCTGGACCCGCGCGCACAGCGAGGCGGGATCGAGCTCGACCAGATCGGTCATCCGCTCGGTGCAGATCACCAGGCAGCCGTCGATCGCGGCGGCGCCGCCGCTCAGGCCCGAGCCCGCGCCGCGCGGCACGATCGGGACGCCGTGGCGGGCCGCCGCCCGCACCGCCGCCTGGACCTCGGCGGTGCGCCGCGGGCGGACCAGCGCCGCGGGCCGGCCGACCGCCACCATCCCCGGGCCGGCCTGGTCGTGGCTGTAGGAGGCGAGGACGTCGGGGTCGGTGACGACCTCGCCGGCCCGCTCCAGATCGGCGAGCAGCCGAGCGGCGCGGCCACCGGACTCGCCGGTGGCCGCGCCGCGGCCGTCGCTCAGGTCCCGCGCCAACGGGACGCCTCTTTGCCCTCGACTACCAACAGGGTTCGAATCGGTTTCCGTTGAGGGCCAGGTTGAAGCGGGCGCCCATGAAGCCGAGTTTTTCATCGTTGGCGCAGAATTTGGCTTTGGTCAATCCATACTCCGCGCTGAGGACCGGCTTGCCGGCTTCCACATATGGCACGTATTCGCCACACGAGTACGGACCGGTGCTGTTTTCATTGCATTGCTCGGCGATCGCGCCGTCGAACAGCGAGACCTGTTCTTTGGTCTGCGAGCCGTCGTTCTTCTGGAACACAGCCATACCGAGTGAATGGATCGTTTCGGCGAGCCATTTGTTGTAGGCCAGTTGCTGCGCGGCCGTGATCGGCCCGGATTTGATCGCGGTTTCGTTGAGCCACGCTTCGTCCTCGTCGATTTCCACCGCGTCGAAGCCCTTCGATGCGCACGTTTCGAAGCGCGCTTTCTCGATCGGCTCCACGTATTTCAATTCGCGGATGTTGATCCAGCGCTCTTCCGGCCATCCTTCGATGGCTTCGCCCATGATTTCGACGCCTTCTTTTTCCAGTTTCGTGAACTTTTCGTAGTCCGAGCGATATTTCTCGGCACCACCTACATCGACGTAACAGATCACGTGCCTGCCTTTTTCATGCAGGGTCGTGACCTCTTTTTTGGTCGTTTCTTCGTAGTCGAGATCGTAGATTTCGACTTCGCGGTTGTTGTTGATCGTGCCTGACAGCTGCCAGTACCAGGTCGGCTTGGCCGGCGGTTTCCACCACGACGCCGATGCCACTCCGACGTTCATCGCCAGAGCGAGCACCGCGATGATCGGCACCACCAACCAGCGCCGGGCAAGGCGTGAACTCCGTGCCGAGGTTCCTCTTTTCATCTCTCTACCACCCCTGTTCATGTGTTTGACCGGTGAACAGCGGTCGGCACCGTACGGCGGCCTCCTCGAGTAAGCAAGCCGAACTGCACACTGCAGACGATTTGGAGCATAAAAGCGCATGTTCTCGCCAACTCTCACCTTCGGCACTACATGCGGGCGTTTACCTGACGGGTAACGGGGCAGGGGTCGGCGCGGCCGTCGCGCGGGCGCGTCAGGGCCAACCGGGTCGCCTCGTCGGCGGGGAAGAACGCCTCGACCGACAGGTCCGCCACGGTCGCGTCCCTCGCTTCGGCAAAGGTCACCACGGAGGAGAAGAAGCTCAGCTCCTCGGCGCCCGCGGCGGCGCGCAGCCTGTGCAGCGCGAGCGGCTCGCCGTCCACGGGTGGGCCGCCCAGCTCCGGCCGCACCTCGAGGTATCCGAGGATCTCCTCGTGGAGGTCACCCAGCTGCTCGTCGCAGGTCTGCTCCGCCCGCCGGCGCACGCGGCCGAGCAGGCTCCACACCTGCTGCTCGGTCTCACGGATCCGGCCCGCGAGGCCGGCCGGATGGAGGAGCATGCGCATCAGGTTCGGGGCCGGCTTCAAGGCCCGCTCGCCGACCGCGGCGGTGAGCAGCCCGGCGCCGCGATTGGTCGCGCGGATGTCCCACCGCCGGTCGACCAGGAACGCCGGATAGGGCTCGTGCGAGGCGAGGATCCTGCCCAGCGCGTGCCGGACCGGCTTCAGCTCCGGATCGTCGAGGCTGCGCTCGCCGAAGAGGGGCGCATATCCGGCGGCGATCAGCATCTGGTTGCGGCCGCCGAGCGGCACGGCGAGGGTCTCGGCCAGGCGGGACACCATCGCCCGGCTCGGCCGCGCGCGCCCCGTCTCGATGAAGCTCAGGTAGCGGGTCGATACCTCCGCCTGGGCCGCCAGGGCGTGCTGGGTGAGGTTTCGCCGCCGCCGCCAGTCGCGCACCAGGCCGCCGATGTCAGCGGCGCGCTCGCCCACCCCGCCCGCGGCCCGTACGCCTCGCCCAGGCTCCCCCTTGGTTCGAATATCTGAACCACGGTCCGTATGCACGAACAGCTTATAGCACCGCGATCGAGATCTCGGCGGGTCCGGGCCGGTGAGGGCGGGCAAGCTGGCGCCCGGGACGGAAGTGGTTCGGGGCGGACCAATCGGAGTTCCGGCGTCCCGGGCGTCTCGGAGGCGACCCGGGCAGGCTGTGGCCGCCTCCGAGACGCCCGGGACGGGAGGGTTTCGGGAGGAGGCTTGCGCAGGGACGGGTGCGTGGCGGGGAGATCGGCCACTCGCTGCCGTATGCGGATAGCGCATACGGCAGCAGGGCGCCTCCGTGACGGGACAGACGATTGCGACGTCTCCGTGACGAGGCCGACGAAAGACGCCACGAAGACCGTGCGATCTGCGCGGGTCCCGTCGGGAAGATGCATGATCCGGCGGGATCCCCGCCGGATCATGGTCGG
>JAFDWF010000043.1 GCA_018268575.1 Actinomycetota bacterium | reverse complement strand
TCCGAGGGCGAGTTCCAGGCGGCGCAGAAGCTCACCGACGCGGCCGACATCATCAGCACCAACCCGGCCTCGCTGCAGCTGCGCTACCTGCAGACGCTGCTGGAAATCGGGTCGAACCAGAACACCACCGTGGTCTTCCCGCTGCCGATGGACGTGCTCGAGCCGTTCGTCCATGGGATGAACCCGTCGAAACCGCGGCCGAAAGCGCCGGCGCCTCCGGGCGGCGGCGAGCCGGTGCCAGGGGTGCCCGACTCGGGTCTGCCCGGTGGTGGGGACGTAGCCGCGGGGGCGGCTGCCGACCCGCCGCTGCCACCGGAGCCGGCGGTCGGCCCGGAACCGACGGTGGCGCCCGAGGACGACTCCCCGGCCGACTCCGATCTGCCACCCTCACGCTCCTGAGCGCGAGCACGCCTTCACCCGAGATCCGGATCGACCAGCTGAGCGGGCTGCGGACGATCCTCGCCCCGGGCCGCGCCGCGCGGCCGGACAACTTCACCACCCGCGGGAGCGAGCCGAAGGGGCCCGGCGGGTGCCCGTTCTGCGAGGGCCACGAGGGCGAGACGCCACCGGAGCTCTACGCGCTGCGGGCGGAGGGGACGGCGCCCGACACGCCGGGCTGGCGGACCCGCGTGGTGCCGAACCTCTATCCGGCGCTAGGGGCGCCGGAGGCGGCGAGGCCCGGGGGGAGCCCGGAGTCCGAAGCAGGCTCCTTCTCCTCCAGCGGCGATCCGCTCTTGACCTCGCGGCGCTCGGGCGAACCGGACCTCTTCAGCGCGCGGCCGGCGACCGGGGCGCACGAGGTGCTGATCAGCTCGCCCCGCCACGTGACCGCGATGGCGGAGCTCGACGACGCCGAGCTCGCCGACGCGGTCGCGACCTGGCGCGAGCGGATGCGCGCCCACCGCGACGCCTCCTACCTACAGCTGATCGTCAACGAGGGCGGCGGCGCGGGAGCCTCGCTCGAGCACACCCACGCGCAGCTCTACGCGATGCCGTTCGTGCCCGCAGCGGTGGCGCGCGAGCGCGAGCGGGTCGGGGCCTACGGCGAACGGACCGCGGGGGCGGGGCTGCTGGCGGACGTGCTGGTCGAGGAGGTGCGCCGAAAGTCCCGGCTGGTGGCGATCGACGACGAGGCGGTGCTGATCTGCCCGTGGGCCTCGCGCTCCCCCTTCGAGCTGCGGGTGGTGCCGCGGCGCGAAGTCGGGCGCTTCGAGGAGGACACGAGCGGCGCGGCGATGATCGCCACGGCGATGCGCCTGCTGGCGAAGCGCTTCGGCGCACCGCCGGAGCTGAACCTCTGGGTGCGCACCGCCCCGAAGGACGCCGAGATGTTCCACTGGCACGTCGACATCGCGCCGCGGCTGACGATCAAGGCCGGCTTCGAGCTCGGCACCGGCGTCGACATCAACATCTACCCGCCGGAGCTGGCCGCGGCGGACCTGCGGGAGTGTCTTTAGAGGCGTCGCCGGCTGGCGCCCGGGGTAAGGGACCAGGCCTGCAGAGGAACGGCTGCCCGTCGTCGCGCTCGCGGACGTTCGCGATCGCGCTCACACCCTGGCAGCGGCCGGAGACTTCCTCGATCGTCGTTTCGAAGGAGCCGGCTTTCGGCGTCATCGCCGGGGCCAGCAGCAGGTTCACCCCGGCGGCGAGCCGACGGGGGATCTTCGCGTCGATCAGGTCGGCGCAGATCACGACCGCGAGCCGGGTGTGCGTGGCGGCAAGCACGGTGATCGCCTTCGGCTCGGCGGTCAGGTCCTCGTACAGGGGCTCGGCGTAGGTCTCCTCGCCGAGCACCTTGGTCTTGAACGGAGGTGCTTGCGGTAGGTGGCCACGTGCTCGCCGTCGGTAGACGTGCGACTGGTTCACCCGCAGCTCGGCACCGCCGGAGCGCTCGCGGAGGTGGGCGCTGCCGGCGAGCTCGGACAAGACGCCGATCTCGGCGTCGGCTGCCGCGGCAAGGCGGTCGAGCAGCCATCGCGGCCGCGGCGCCGCCGGCCTCACGTCGAAGAAGTGCCCCGGGCGCGTGATCAGGTGGTCGAGCTCGCCGCGCGGTGGGTGCACGGTGGCGATCCGCGGCAGGCGCTCGGCTCCGGTCCAGCACAGCTCGTCGAGCCCGCCGCGACGGGAGAAGTCGAGGACGACGCCGATCCCCTCCTCCTTGGCGTAATCGAACTGCGACCACGGCAGCGGCGCCAGCGGGTCCCCTTCCCTCTGCGTTCCCGGCCAGGTCATCCACTCGACCCCGGCGGGGACCGGGCGGGTCGCGTCCGGGATCGGCATGCCCGCGGTCCAGCTCGAGCGCGGCGGTGGTGGTGCGGAAGAACTCGTCGAGGGCGCCCTGGCAGATGCCGGTGAGGACGCCGAGGAAGTCGAGCGGCCGGCGCATCTTGGCGTGCTCGAGGACGGCGATCAGCTCGGTGCCCGCGATCGCCGCGAAGGCCGCGGGGTCGGCGATCGCCCGCTCCCAGTCCTCGATCGCGATCGGCTTGGCCCGGGACGAGATCCCCGCCAAGGCGCGGGCCGAACCGTCCTGGGCCTTCATCTCCCGCAACTCGCCCGCCGCCTCGAGGCAGCGGGCGCCGAGGCGCCGCGCGAGGTCGGGCAGCGACTGGGCAGCCCGTAGCTCGGAGGTGAAGTCGATCAGCGCCATGGCAAGCGGCTACCGACCCCGGCCTTCCGCCAGGCGAGCCTATAAATCAGCGCGTACCCAGGTACTTACGCCTTGATATCCATCCGCGTCAGTTGGAGGGGTAGAAGACGCAGCGGTAGCGATGCAGGCCGGGACCGGTTTCGCCCCGCCCACCCTCGTCGGTGGTGAAGACCTTTCCTTCGCTGCCGGAGGCTTCGATCAGATCGGCGGACCAGGTCTGTTCTTCGACCTGTTCGCCGGGCCGAAGGACGAAGGCGATCAGTTCCTCGATCGACGGCAGGCGGCCGCCTTCCTCGCCGCATTCTTTGATCGCGCCGAGCCAGAGCCTGGCGGCGCGATTCGCCTTGTCCCAGCACATGCCGCCGTAGAGTTCGGTGGTCGAGGGGCAGGAGAGGGTCAGCTCGGTCTGCAGTTCGGCACGGGTCTCGCCGCCGAGCTTTTCCGCTTCGCCCGCGCTCGCCGCGCGATCGGCTTCGGTGGCCTTGGTGGCGGTCTTCGCGGTGTCGGCTGAGCTCGCGGTGTTGGCCGAGTTGGCGCTGTTCGCGTTGCTCGCCGACGGCACGGTCCCCAGCGTCGCCAGGTCGATCGCGTTCGAGTCGATCGAGCCTGCCTTGATCTGGGCGCCGGTGATCGTGCCCCTCTTGATCTTGCTGGCGGTGATCGTTTCGTGCTTCAGCTTGCCGCCGCCGATCGAGGCGTTGACGATGTTCTTGCCGTTGATCTTGCTGCCCGCGTAGGCGGCGCCGCCGAGGGCGACGAAGAGGGCGATCACGGCGATCACGTTGCTGAAGGAGAGGTGGCGGACGAGGCGCATGCCCGTCTATCGGCGGCGCGGCGCGGCGCCTTGACCGGCGGGCGCTTCGTCCCCGCCGGCGCCGATATCCTCGCCCGATCGGACCCTGGTTCAAGTGCCAACCGGTCGACGAGGCCTTCTTCGCCGCGGCGACGCTGCGCCTGCGGGCCGGCTTCGAGATCCCGCGGCCGGCGGCCGCGGTCTGGGACGAGCTGACCTCCGATTCGGCCCTTCACTGGTGCCGGATCCTGAACCAGGTCACCTGGACCTCGCCGCGGCCGTTCGGCGTCGGCACCACCCGCGAGGTGAAGGCGCTCTGGGGCGCCAACATGCTGCGCGAGCACTACTTCCTCTGGGAGGAGGGCCGGAGGCACTGCTTCTACGTGACCGAGACCACCGCGCCGATCGTCGAGAGCCTCGCCGAGGATTACACGGTGGAGCCGCGCGGCGCCGACGCCTGCCGCTTCACCTGGACGATCGCCGCCCGCCCCAGCACCCTCGGCCGCCCCGGCGGCCCGGTCAACCGGGGGATCCTGAAGACGCTCTTCACCGACACCGCGCGCCACTACGGCCTCGGCCCGGCGACTGCGGTCGGCTGACGATCGATCCCAGGGCCCGGCGCGGTCGGCGCTACCCGGCGGTCGCGGCAGGCTTGCGGCGGCGCCGGCGCCGCCGCTTGCGGCGCGGACCGTCGGTGACGCGGGGCGGCTTCTCGGCGGGCTGGCGTTGCTTGGCGTCGCTCCTCCGCTTCTCGCCGGCGCCGTACCGGCGCTCGCCGGCGCTCTCGCGCTCGGCGCCCGGCTTCGCCGCGCCGCCCTCGGTCCGCCCGTCGAACTCCAGGCCGAGCGCCTTGGCGATCTGCCGCATCTCCTTCACCTCGTCGGCGAGGACGAAGCTGATCCCGGTGCCGGTCCGCCCGGCGCGGCCGGTCCGCCCGACCCGGTGGACGTAGGCGGCGCGGTCCTCGGGCGCGTCGTAGTTGATCACCCGCACCACGTCGGGGACGTCGATCCCGCGCGCCGCCACATCGGTGGCGACCAGGGTCAGCACCTCGCCGCGCTCGAAGCGGGCGAGCGCCGTCTCGCGCTGGCGCTGGCTCTTGTCGCCGTGCATCGCCACCGCCTCGACGTTCTGCTTGCGCAGCCGTTTGACCAGCCGGTCGGCGCCGCGCTTGGTGCGGACGAAGACGAGCGAGCGGCCCGCCTCCTCCTCCCCCAGCGAGGCGACCAGCTGGTCGAGCTTGGCGCCCTGCGACTCGACCTGCAGGAAGCGGTGGTCAACGTCGGCGGCGGCGCGCTCGGTCGGCGCGTGGGTGTGGGAGCGGGCGCCGACCGTGTACTCGCGGGCAACCTCGCCCGCGGCGCCCGCCAGCGTCGCCGAGAAGAACAGGGTCTGGCGCTCGTCGGGGCAGAGGCCGACGATCCGGTCGACGGCGGGGCGGAAGCCCATGTCGAGCATCCGGTCGGCCTCGTCGAGGACCAGCACCTCGACCCGGTCGAGCGCCACCGCGCCGCGGCCGATCAGATCCTCCAGCCGGCCCGGCGTCGCGACCAGGACGTCGGCGCGCTTCGCGGCGGCGATCTGCGGGCCGAAGCCGACGCCGCCGTAGACCGCGGCGACGCGCAGCTTCCGCGCCGCGGCGAGGACCTCGAGCTCGTCGACGATCTGCGCGGCGAGCTCGCGGGTCGGCGCCAGGACCAGCGCCCGCGGCCCCTTGGCGCCGGGCTCGAGCAGGTCGACCAGCGGCACGCCGAAGGCGAGCGTCTTGCCCGAGCCGGTCGGCGACTGGACGAGCAGGTCGTGGCCGTCGAGCGCATCGCCGATGACCATCTGTTGTACGGGGAAAGGCTCGGTGATCGACCGCGCGCGCAGCGCGTCCACCACCGACCTGGAGGTGCCGAGGTCGGCAAACGTAGCTATGTGAGTGCTCCTTGAATTCGACTGCTTCGGGGAGATCCGGCGACCCCGAAGTGCCAGCGCACGTGGAGGAAACGGGTTCTCTCGGGCGGCGCTCGGCGCCTGCCCGACCACCCAACCGTAGCGAAGTACGGGCTCCGGGCAGCGCCCGGAGGCCACCGGTCGGGGGTGCGGGACTTGCGAACCGGCCAGGAAAAGCGGTAGAAACGGGCTCACCGTCCCAACTCACAGCGAGGCATCAGATATAGACGGCATGCGCAGCTCGTCCACCCAACTCGACGGATTCGAGCTGCTCGCCGACACGCTTGGCGAGATGGCCTCGCGGCACGCCCCGGACGGGACCTACACCTACGCCTCGGCGGCGACGAGGGAGCTGCTCGGCTACGAGCCGGGGGAGCTGATCGGTCGCTCGACCTTCGAGCTGATCCATCCCGACGACGTCGACGACGTGCGCGGCGCCCACTCGTCCCTGCTGCGCGACCACGACCGGGTCGACGTCCGCTACCGCTACCGCCGCAAGGACGGCTCCTACATCGAGTGCGAAACGATCGCCCGCGCGGTCCGCGACGAGGACGGCGAGCTGGTCGAGACGATCGTGGTCAGGCGCGACATCGGCGACGCGATCGCCGGCGACGAGCTGCGGCGCCAGTGGGAGATCTGCTTCAAACGGACGAGCCGCGGGATCACCGTGTCCGACGCCGAGACCGGCACGATCGTCTCGCTCAACCCGGCGCTCGCCGAGATGCACGGCGGCACGGTCGGCGACTACGTGGGCAAACCGCTGCGCTCCCTCTTCGCCCCCGGCTGGACGGAGTCGATCCCCGACGTCGCCCGGACCGTCGAAGAGAACTCTCATGTCTCCTATGACTCCGACCACGTCCGCCTCGACGGCAGCGTCTTCCCGGTCCGCACCGAGGTGATGGCGACCCGCGACGAGCGCGGCGCGGTCCAGTATCGGATCGCCTGGCACGACGACCTCACCGAGCGCCACCAGGTGGAGCGCCGCGCCGGCCGCCTGCAGCGCGACTTCGAGGCCGCCTTCCACGCCTCCCCGCACGGGGTGGCGATCGTCGGCCTCGACGGCCGCTTCCTGCACGTCAACCAGAAGCTCGCCGAGATCGTCGGCTACTCGGCGGTCGAGCTGAAGGGGCTGACCTTCCAGGAGATCACCCACCCTGACGACCTCGACGTCGACCTGGCCCAGGTCGACGGGCTGATCGCGGGCGAGATCGACAGCTACGAGCTGGAGAAGCGCTACTTCACCCGGGACGGCCACCTGATCTGGGTGCTGCTCGCCGTCGCGATGGTGCGCGAAGAGGACGGCACGCCGCGCCACTTCATCTCCCAGGTCCTCGACATCTCGGCGCGCAAGCGGCTCGAGGCGCACACCTACGAGCTCGCCAACCGCGACCCGATCACCTCGCTCTACAACCGGCGCCGCTTCGAGGAGGAGCTGAAGCGGCAGATCGGCCGCTGCCGCGAGGACGACGAGAGCGCGGCGCTCCTCCTCCTCGACCTCGACCGCTTCAAGAACGTCAACGACTCCGATGGCCACATCGCCGGTGACCGCCTGATCCGGCTGGTCGGCCGGGCCCTCGACGAGCGGATCGCCGACCCCGACATCGCCGCCCGGATCGGCGGCGACGAGTTCGCCGTGATCCTCCGCGACATCGACCTCCCACGGGCGCGCGGGGTGGCCGAGCGGCTGCGCCTGGCGATCACCGGCGCCGACATCGGCCGCACCTGCACCGCCAGCGTCGGCCTCTGCCGCCTGCACGGCGACGTGCCCGACGCCGAGACCTGCTTCCGCGCCGTCGACCGGGCGATGTACCGAGCAAAGGGCCAGGGCCGCGACCGCGTGGTAGTCGGCTCGATCGCCGCGCGGCTGGCGTAGGGGGCGGGGGCGGGGAGGGTTCAGGCCGGAGTGGTTCGGGCCTGAAGAATCGGGGCTCCGGCGTCCCGGGGACGGGAGGTCTTGCGGGGGGACCGGCGCAGGGACGAGCCGGCGCGGGGAAGGGACGGGTGCGTGGCGGGGAAGATCGGCATCTCCGTGACGGGACCGAGGGATGCGACGTCTCCGTGACGAGGCCGACGAGAGACGCCACGAAGACCGTGCGATCTGCGCGGGTCCCGTAGGGGAGATGCATGATCCGGCGGGATCCCCGCCGGATCATGGTCGGTCCGTGACGAAGGGTCCACGATCGCAGGGAAGGCGTATGCC
>JAFDWF010000042.1 GCA_018268575.1 Actinomycetota bacterium | reverse complement strand
GACGACATCGTCGACTCGCACGAGCGGATCTGGGACATGCTGGAGAACTACAAGGAGGTGATCGAGGCGCTCGAGGAGACCAACGAGTCGGTGATCTCGCACCGCCTCAACGACATCCTCCGCGTGCTGACCTCGATCAGCGTCGTGATCCTGCCGCTGACCCTGATCGCGAGCATCTGGGGGATGAACTCCGAGGTCCCGGGCCAGGGCAACCCCGCCGCCTTCTTCATCGTGATCGGCGCGATGGTGGTGATCCTGATCGGGATGGTGCTCTGGTTCCGTCGCCGCGGCTGGCTCTGACATAAGGGCGCCACCTCCTCCGCTCCCGGGCGGGCGCGCTCATCATGACCGGCCAGCGGGCGCGCCCACCCTCCCGCGTCCGGGGGTGCTTTGCGGATGCCCGGGAGCGGCTTTCCCATAGGCTCATGCCCCGGTGGCAAATTTTCGGATCTGGGCGCCTTGGCGCCTCGCCTACGTGTCGGACGCGGCCAAGGACATCGAGGAGCAGTGCATCTTCTGCGCGAAGCCCGCGCAGGATGACGACGAGGGCAACCTGATCGTTCATCGCGGCGAGCGGGCCTTCGTCATCCTCAACCTCTACCCGTACACGAACGGGCACCTGATGGTGGCGCCCTATGAGCACCTCGGCGCGCTGCAGGAGATCGGGCCGGAGACGACCGCCGAGATGATGGCGCTGGCCCAGGCCGCGATCCGCCGGCTCGAGGAGGCCTACTCGCCGCACGGCTACAACGTCGGCTTCAACCAGGGGCGGATCGCCGGCGCCGGGGTCGAGCACCACATTCACATGCACGTGGTGCCGCGCTGGTCGGGCGACAACAACTTCATGCCGGTGATCGCCGACACCAAAGTGATGCCGCAGACGATCGAGCAGAGCTATGCCGCGCTGAAGGGAGCGACGTGGAGCTGAACCCGGGGATCTTCAAGGCCTACGACATCCGTGGGATCCATGGCGAGGAGATGGACGAGGGCACCGCCAAGGACATCGGCCGCGCCTTCGTCCGGGTCTTGGCGCGGCTGCGGGGGAAGCCTGCGGGCGAGCTGCGGATCGGCCTCGGCCGCGACATGCGGCTGACCGCGCCGGCGATGGCGGCGGCGCTGCGCGAGGGGATGGTGCTCGAGGGCGCGGCGGTGCTCGACGCCGGGATGGTGGCTACCGAGATGCTCTACCACCTGGTCGGCTCGCGGGAGCTCGACGGCGGCGCGATGTGCACCGCGTCCCACAACCCGAAGGCCTACACCGGGGTGAAGCTGGTCCGCGAGGGTGCCCTGCCGCTCTCCGGCGACGCCGGGATCGGCGAAGTGAAGGCCGAGATCGAAGCGGGGCTCGGCGAGCCGCCCGGTGGCGGCCGGGTCGAGGAGGTCGACATCTGGGACGAATACCGCGCCCACGTGCTCTCCTTCATCGACCCGGCGGCGGTCAGGCCGATGAAGGTGGTGGTCGACGGCGGCAACGGGATGGGCGGGCCGATGATCGGGCCGATCCTGGAGCAGCTGCCGCTGGAGCTGGAGGAGATGTACTTCGAGCCGAACGGCGAGTTCCCCGACCACGAGCCGAACCCGCTGCTGGAGGAGAACCGGCGGCTGATCATCGAGCGGGTGCGCTCGACCGGCGCCGACCTCGGGATCGCCTGGGACGGCGACGCCGACCGCTGCTTCTTCATCGACGGCTCGGGCGAGTTCTGCGACGGCGACTTCGTCTGCGCGCTCCTGGCGCGGCAGATCCTGGCCAGGAACCCGGGCGCGACGATCCTCTACGACCCGCGCTCGAGCCGCGCCGTCCCCGACCTGGTCGCCGCCGAGGGCGGCCGCTCCGACCTCTCGCGGGTCGGCCACGCCTTCTTCAAGGCGCGGATGCGCGAGGAGGACGCCGCTTTCGGCGGCGAGGTCTCCGGCCACTACTACTTCCGCGACTTCTGGAACGCCGACTCGGGGACGATCCCGGCGCTCCTGATGCTGGAGCTGATCTCCGAGGACGGGCGGACGATCGGCGAGCTGATGAGCGAGTTCCGCTCGCGGTACTTCATCTCCGGCGAGATCAACTCGCAGGTTGCCGACCAGGCGGCAAAGCTCGAGGAGATCCGGGCGCGCTACTCCGACGGGGGCAAGGTGACCGAACTCGACGGCGTCTCGGTCGACTATCCCGAGTGGCACTTCAACGTGCGGCCCTCCAACACCGAGCCGCTGCTGCGGTTGAACCTCGAGTCGCTGGTCTCCCGCGCGGACATGGAGCGCCGCCGCGACGAGGTCCTGGGGCTGATCCGGGGATGACCGCCACCCCCGAGGAGGCGCTCGAGCAGGCGGCGCTGGCGGGCGTCCACCGGCTGCCGATCCCGACCCCGTTCGCGGTCGGGAAGGTCAACAGCTACCTGATCGAGGGCGAGCGGACGACGCTGGTCGACACGGGGCCGAACTCAGGCCGCTCGCTCGACGCGCTGAGCGAGCAGCTGGTCGCCCACGGCCACACGCTCGAGGACATCGACCTGATCCTGATCACCCACAACCACGCCGACCACGTCGGCCTGACCGAGATCGTGGTCGAGCACTCCGGCGCCGAGGTCGCGGCGCTCGGCGCGGCCGCCCGGCGCCTGGCCGACTACGAGGCCGAATCGGAGCGCGAAGACGCCTTCGCGGTCGAGCTGATGCTGAGCAGCGGCATCCCCGAGGAGATCGCGTTGGCCTTGCAGAGCGTCTCCTCCAACTTCCGCGGCTGGGGCGGGCCGGTCAACGTGACCCGGCGACTGGACGATGGCGACTCGGTCGACCTCGGCGACCGCAGCCTCGAGGTGCTGTTTCGCCCCGGCCACAGCCCGATGGACACCGTCTACTGGGATGCCGAGCGGCAGCTGGGCTTCGTCGGCGACCACCTCCTCCCCCACATCTCCTCCAACCCGATCATCGCCCGGCCGCTCGACGGCTCGCCGGGCCGCACCCACTCGCTGGTCGCCTACCTCGAGTCGTTCGGCAAGACGCGCGAACTGCCCGAGGGCGCGGTCCTCTTCCCCGGCCACGGCGAGCCGATCGACGACCACCGGGCGCTGATCGACAGCCGCTTCGCCTCGACCGAGCGGCGCAAGGAGAAACTGCTCCGCCTGCTCGCCGACGGCCCCCGCAGCGGCTACGAGCTGGCCCAGTCGATGTGGGGCAACGTCGCCGTCACGCAGGCCTTCCTCACCCTCTCCGAGGTGATCGGCCACATGGACCTGCTCGAGGCCGAAGGCCGTGTGCGCGAGGTCGACGACGGTGGCGTGATCCGCTTCGAAGCAGTCGCGTAGGCTGCCCGCCAGATGGTCTCGTTCGGCGCCCGGCGGTCTGGCAAACCTGCGAAGAAGCGGATGCTGATCATCGTCAACCCGTACGCGACGACGGTCTCGGACCGGCTGCGGAACCTCGTCGTCTACGCCTTGCAGGGGCGCTACGAGGTGGAGGCCCAGGCGACCGAGGCGCGGGACCACGCGACCGAGATCGGGCGCGAGGCGCGGGACGGCGGCTATGACGTGGTCGTCTCTTTCGGCGGCGATGGGACGCTGAACGAGGTCGCCAACGGGCTTGCCGGGACCGACATGCCGATGGCGATCCTGCCCGGCGGCTCGGCCAACGTGGTCGCCCGCAGCCTCGGCATCCCCAACGACGTGGTCGACGCGACCGTGGTCAAGCGGGTCGACGCGCACCCGAAGCTGAAGGCGAAGGCGGGCCCCTGGTATTACAGCTGGGCG
>JAFDWF010000041.1 GCA_018268575.1 Actinomycetota bacterium | reverse complement strand
GGAAGGCGTATGCCTTCACGGGGAGGTTTCAGGTCCCCGTCTCACGCTGAGTGAATCTGGGCCCCTATAGGGGCCCAGAACCGTGGTCACGTGTTCGTAACGGTGCAAGAAGAGTGGAACCGGTGACGTCTCCCTCACGTCACCCGCGCAGTTCCCGGCGCTTTCGTGACGGACCCCGCGACATCTCCCTCCGCTGTTCCTTATGCCCACCATCCCGGCATAAGGAACAGCGGAGCGTAGGACCCTCCGCCGTCCCCTCATGACCCGGCCTTCTCGGAGGCGGCCACAGCCTGCCAGGGTCGCCTCCGAGAAGGCCGGGTCCCTTCGGCCTCCGGGCGCCAGCCGGCGACGGCCCCGTCCCTCGGGCGCCCCGGCGCACCACCATGGAACTACTCGTCTAGCGAGGGGCGAATTCTCACGTCGGCGAGACTTGGCCCGTTGGAGAAGCAGATGTCAGAGCTACCACCGTTCCAGACCCTGATCGACGAGCACGCCGCCACGGTGATGGCGGTGCTGCGCAGCGCGGTCGGGCGCGAGGGCGCCGAGGATGCCTTCCAGGAGACCTTCCTGGCCGCCCTGCGCGCCTACCCGGGGCTGCGCGACACGAGCAACCTGCGCGGCTGGCTGGTGACGATCGCCCACCGCAAGGCGATCGACCACCACCGCGCCAACGGACGGGCGCCGGTCCCGGTCGCCGCGGTCCGCGAGGAGCCGGTCTTCGACCCCGACCCCGCCGACCGCGAGGTCTGGGCGGCGGTGGCCGCGCTGCCGCCGAAGCAACGGGCCGCGGTGACCTTGCGCTTCGCCGGCGACCTCCCGCACGAGGAGATCGCCGAGGCGCTCGGCTGCTCGCCGGAGGCGGCGCGCCGCAGCCTCCACGAGGGACTGAAACGACTGCGAAAGGAGATCGCATGACCCCGACGACGGAGACCCGAGAGATGAAGAAGGCCATCGAGGGGCTGCGCAAGCGCGCCGCCGCCGAGGGCCTGCTCGACGTCGCCTACGCGACCGCCGACTCTCCGTTCGGCACCCTGCTGCTGGCGAAGACGCCACAGGGCTTGGTGCGGATCGGATTGCCGGGCGAGGACGCAGAGGCGCTGCTCATCGAGCTGGCCGGGCGGATCTCGCCACGAGTGGTCGAGGCGCCCACCGGACTGGACGAGGAGCGGCGCGAGCTCGACGATTACTTCGCCGGCCGCCGGCACGCCTTCGAGCTGCCGATCGACTGGCAGCTGAGCCACGGCTTCCACCTCCGCGCTCGCCAGGAGATCGCCGCGATCCCCTACGGCCAGACCCGCACCTACACCGACCTCGCCCGCGAGGCGGGCAACGAGCGGGCGGTCCGCGCGGCGGGCTCGGCCTGCTCGCGCAACCCGATCCCGCTGGTCGTCCCCTGCCACCGGGTGCTGCGCAGCGACGGTAGCCTCGGCGGCTACGCCGGGGGGCTGGCGATGAAGGAAAAGCTGCTGCAGATGGAGCGAGATTCCTGATCGTAGAGCGGTTTCAGGCATCACGCGAGGCGCTCTGGACGTGGCGTGCTCCCGCGGGCCTCAGTCCGCGTCCGGAACCGTCGCCGCCAGCCACTCGGCGGCGGCCGGCACCGTCGCCGGGTCGATCGTGTGGACCACCTCGGACTCGCGGTAGGTGACCTCGATCCCGCCCTCGGCGAGCAGGTCGCGAGCGTGGCGGCCGAAGCCGACCTCGATCACCGGGTCGCGCTCGCCGTGGGCGATGAAGGCGCGGGTGCCCTGGCGATCGGCGAGGCTCGGGCGCCAGCCCGGCACGCTCGGCACGAAGCCGCTGAAGGCGAGCACCCCGGCGACCGCGGGCCGGTCCTCGCTCCAGCCCATCGCGTGGCTCATCACCGCGCCCATCGAGAAGCCGCCGAGCACGGTCCGCTCCGGACCCACCCCGGTCTCCTCCCAGAGTGAGTCGTGGAGCTCGGCCAGCGCCTCGCGCGCGCCCTCGAAGCTGACCCGATCGGGATAGCCGACCCTCGGCACCAGGTACCAGTGGAAGCCGGGCCAGCCGGGGACCTGCAGCGGGCCCCGGGCCGAGAAGGCTCGCAGCCGGCGCGCCGGGTCGAGCGCGTCCGCCAATCCGAGCAGGTCGCTCTCGTCGGTACCGCGGCCGTGGTGGAGCACCAGCAGGCCGTCGGGGTCGCCTGCCGCGGGCCGTTCGACGGTTACCAGCGACGCCACTGGATCGCCCGCCGCTTCCTAGCTCGCCGACGAGGCGGCGGTCTTCTCGAGGTAATCGCGGACGAAGCTGTCGAGGTCGCCGTCGAGCACCCGTTGCACGTCGCCGACCTCGTGCTCGGTGCGATGGTCCTTGACCATCGTGTAAGGGTGGAGGACGTAGGAGCGGATCTGCGACCCCCAGGCCACGTCTTTGACCTCGCCGCGCGCCTTCGCCAGCTCCTCGGCCCGCTTGCGCTCCTCCAGCTCGATCAGCTTCGATTTCAAGAGCTGCATCGCGACCGCCTTGTTCTGCATCTGCGAGCGCTCGTTCTGGCACTGGACGACGACCCCGGTCGGGATGTGGGTGATCCGCACCGCCGAGTCGGTCTTGTTGACGTGCTGGCCACCGGCGCCGGAGGCGCGATAGGTGTCGATCCGCAGGTCGGATTCGTCGATGTCGACCTCGACATCGGCCTCGACCAGCGGCCCGACGTCGACCTGGGCGAAGCTGGTGTGGCGGCGGGCGGAGGAATCGAAGGGGCTGATCCGGACCAACCGATGGACGCCGCGCTCGGCGGCAAAGAGGCCGTAGGCGTTCTCGCCACGGGCGATGAAAGTGGCCGACTTCAGCCCCGCCTCCTCCCCCGGCGAGGCCTCCGCCATCTCGACCTCGAAGCCGCGCCGTTCCGACCAGCGCAGGTACATGCGCAGGAGGATCTCGGCCCAGTCCTGGGAGTCGGTGCCGCCGGCGCCGGCGTGGACGGTGACGACCGCGTCGCCGGAGTCGTACTCGCCGCTGAAGAGGCGTGCCTCTTCGAGCTCGGCCAGGCGCGACTCGACCTGCGCCAACTGCCCTTCCAGCTCGCCCTCGATCTCCGCGTCTTCCTCGGCCAGCTCGGCGAGGTCATCGAGTTCGCCGACATCGGACTCGAGTCCGCGGAAGGTCTCCAGCCGCCGCTGCGCGCGCGCGTGCGCGGCAGAGGTGCGGGCGGCGGCCTCCTGGTCGTCCCAGAAGCCGGGTCGGCCCATCTCCTCCTCCAGCCCGGCGGCTTCGCGCTCTAGCCCAGCCGGGTCAAAGGTAGTCCGAGAGCAGGGACAGCTGCTCGCGGACAGCGGCGATTCGCGGCGCTACGGGCTCTTTCTGCGCGGCATCGGCCATGGCCCAAGGTTACCGGGGGCGTCCCCCTACCGCCGCGGTCGTCCTAACCGGCGCTATAGGTGGGTAGGGACGACCGCCTACCCGAGCGAGAATCCGGCGAGGCGCAAGGCCTCGGCGCGGTCCTCGAACGGGCGCCAGGAGCGGATCCGGTGCCCGTGCAACTCGAAGAGCCAGGCCATCTCGTCCTCGCCCGCAAGATCGCCCTCGTCGTCGTCCCAATGCCAACGGCGCATGATCAGCGCCACCGCGCGGCCATCGCCTCCCTCGGCCTCATCCGCATAGATCTGCTCAACCTCGATCGTCTGCTGCACCCCGCCCCGCTTGCGCGTCGCCCACCCCCGCGCCGCCTCCGTCCCCTTCAGGGGCCCCTTCATCGAGTGCAGCTCGACCTCCGGGTCGAGCGTCGCCACGAACGCGTCCAGATCGCGCTCGTTGAAGGCGCGGATGAACTCACGGACGGGATCAGGACGAATCTCGCGCGAGTGCTCCATGAGTGAAGGCGACTAGATGGTCGGTTCGCAGGATCGGTGGCCGCGGGGGCGGCCCTGGCCAAGCCGGGCGCCACAGGTGGGTGGTGATCCGGCGCCGCGCCAGGGACGTCATCCGCGGACGCCGAGACAAGAACCGCCCATCTAGGCGCCGTGGCAACGCTTGAACTTCTTCCCACTCCCGCACCAACAGGGATCGTTGCGGCCGATTTTGTCGTGCTCGTCTTTGACCACGGTCTCGACCACGTCGGGACTGCCGTTGCCGCCGCCGTTGTCGCCCGACTGCGCGGCCGCCATGTCGATGGCGCCGTCCGCGGTCGCGGTCCCTGCACCTGCCGCGGCGGCGACCCGTTCGAGCGCCGAGGGCTGCGCCTCGGCGGTCCCACCCGAGTAGTCGAGCGCCCGCCGGTCGGTCCCCGCTTCGAAGCCACCGCCCTGGAACTGGCCCGCGGGCGGTTCGGTGAATTCGATCTCGGCGTGGAAGACGAGCTTCGAGAACTCCTCCCAGATCGAGTGCATGAGGTCTTCGAACATCGTGAAGCCCTCGTTTTTGTAGGCCACCAGCGGATCGATCTGAGCGAAGCCGCGGAGGTGGATGCCCTCGCGCAGGTAGTCCATGTCGAAGAGGTGTTCGCGCCAGCGGTTGTCGATCACCGAGAGCAGGATCGAGCGCTCGAGGTGGCGCATCAGCTCCTCGCCGAGTTTGTCTTCGCGCTCGTCGTAGGCCGCCATCGCGTCCTCATCGAGGTCGTCTTTCAGCTTCTCGCGGTCGACCGTCTCCGGCGCCAGCGTCGCCACGTCGACGCTGATCGGCCAGACCTGGCGCAGCTGCGTCTCCAGCTCGTCGAGATCCCAGTCCTCGAGCAGGTCGCTCGCGGTGTACTCCTCGACCAGTCGCTCGATCACGCCTTCGAGCTCCTCGCGGGCGGTCTCCGAGATGTCGCGCCCTTCGAGGATCTCGCGGCGGTATTTGTAGACGACGCGGCGCTGCTCGTTCATCACGTCGTCGTACTCGAGCACGCGTTTGCGGATCAGGAAGTTCTGTTCCTCGACCTTCTTCTGCGCGTTCTCGACGGTTTTCGTCAGCATTTTCGCCTCGAGCGGCATTTCGCTGCCGTCGTCGTCGGTCGGGCCAAGGCGGTCGAGGATCTTGTAGATCCGGTCGCCGGCGAAGAGGCGGATCACGTCGTCTTCGGCGGAGAGGAAGAAACGCGACTCGCCGGGGTCGCCCTGGCGGCCGGAGCGGCCGCGCAACTGGTTGTCGATGCGGCGCGACTCGTGGCGCTCGGTGCCGCAGATGAAGAGGCCGCCGAGCTCACGGACCTCCTCCGCCTCGGTCTGGCACTGCGGCTTCAGCTCCTCGGTCCGCTGCGCCAGCGCCTCCTCGTATCCCTCGTCGCCGTGCGTGACGCCCTGCTTCTTCAGCTCCGCGATCGCCAGGTGTTCGGCGTCACCGCCGAGCTTGATGTCGACCCCGCGGCCCGCCATGTTGGTCGCGATCATCACCGCGCCCTTGCGGCCCGCCTGGGCGATCAGCTCGCCCTCTCGTTCGGCGTGCTCGGGTTTCGCGTTCAGCACCGCGTGCTGGATGCCGTCGCGCTTGAGGGCGCCGGAGATCATCTCGGAGACCTCGACTGAGACGGTCCCGACCAGCACCGGCTGGCCTTCTTCGTGGCGCTCGACGATCGTGTCGATCACCGCCTGCCACTTGCCGTCCTTCGTCTTGAAGATCTGGTCGTTCTGATCCATGCGGACCATCGGCTGGTTGGTCGGGACCTCGACCACCGGCATCTCGTAGATCTTCATGAACTCGGTCGCCTCGGTGAGCGCCGTACCGGTCATCCCGGAGAGCTTGTCGTAGAGCCGGAAGTAGTTCTGCAGGGTGATCGTGGCGAGCGTCTGGTTCTCCTCGCGGATCGCCACGCCTTCCTTCGCCTCGACCGCCTGGTGCAGGCCTTCCGACCAGCGCCGCCCCTCGAGGATGCGGCCGGTGAACTCGTCGATGATCATCACCTCGCCGTCGATCACCGCGTAGTCGTCGTCTTTCTTGTAGAGCGACT
>JAFDWF010000040.1 GCA_018268575.1 Actinomycetota bacterium | reverse complement strand
CGTCCCGGGCGTCCCGGAGGCGACCCGGGCAGGCCGTGGCCGCCTCCGAGACGCCCGGGACGGGAGGTCTTGCGGGGGAAGCTTGCACAGGGACGGGTGCATCGCTCAAGGGCGTCTGTGTGGAGTTTCGGTCCCACGGCGACCGAAACCCCACACACAGGTCCCTGACCGGTCGGGCGACGGGATACGAGGCGCCCTGCCGTCACGAAGACGCCGGGGACGTCACAAGGACGCCGGGATCGCAGGGAGGACGTAATGCCTCCCTGCGAAGGTTCCGGCCCCCATCTCGCGCTGCATGGATCGCCCGTGCCATGGCACGGGCGATCCATGGTCACGTCTTCGTGACCGTGGAGGAGGCGTGGAACCCGTGACGTCTCCCTCACGTCACCCCGCGACATCTCCCTCCGCTGTTCCTTATGCCCACCATCCCGGCATAAGGAACAGCGGGGCGTAGGTCCCTCCGCTGTTCCTCCCAAATCCCGGCCTTTTCGGAGGCGGCCACAACCTGCCAGGTCGCCTCCGAAAAGGCCGCGTCCCTTACCCGGGCGCCAGCCGCCACCGCCCCCATCCCTCACCCGAGCGCCCCCTAGACCCCTCCGGCATACGCCGCCAGGGCGCCGATCAGCACGAATGCGGTCGACCAGAGGACGGCCGGCGCGACGATCGAGCGGTCGAGGCCGAAGATCGCCGTGACGGCGATGTTGTAGACGCCACAGGCCATCGCCGCCTGGACGATGTAGGCCTCCGGCACCGGCGTGATCAGCAGCGACAACAGACCGAGCACGCTTGCGGGGATCAGGAGCTTGCAGGCGACGGAGAGGGCGACTGGCGGCCGCGGGGCGAAGGCGCGCTCGTGGCCGACCGTCGTGCCGACCGCCAGGAACCCGAGCGGGGCCAGCGCCAGCGCCAGCGGGTGGCTGATGTCGACGAGCACCTGCGGCACCGCCGAGGCCGGGACTATCAGCGCCGCCACCAAGGCGTAGAGCGGCGGGTTGGCGCTGAAGAAGGAGACGAGTCGAGCCTTCAGCCCGAGCGCGTGATTGCCGAAGGTGGCGCCGACGGCGAAGGCCCCGATCAGGAGGCCCGGGGAGCTGACCAGCACGTCGTAGGCGATCGCGTCGTCGAGCGCATGGCTGCCGAGCAGCGCCACCACCACCGGCAGCCCGAGGTAGCCGGTGTTCCCCGAGAAGGAGAGGTTGACGACGGCGCCGAGCTCCGGCCGGTCGAGGCCGAGGAGGTGCCTCGCCGCCAGGTAGGCGACGCCGGCCGCCGTGGCGATGCCGAGGTAGCCGAAGAGCAGGCCCGCGGTCGCCCCGACGTCGAAGTTGAAGCCGACGATGTTGGTGAAGACGATGTAGGGGAGGACGAGGTTGAAGATCGCCCAGATCAGTCGGCGGCCCGCGACGTCGGCGCGGGCGCCGTAGCGCCGCTCGAGTGCGAAGCCGACGAGCGTCGCGGCGAGGACCGCCGCCGCGACGACGATCATGCGACGGCGTCGGGCACCGTCGTCGCCGGCCTAGCCCGCGACGACACGGTTGCGCAGCTCGCCGATCGTCTCCTCGCGGCAGACGACCTCGTCGCCGGGCTGGAGGTAGGAAGGCGGCTGCATGAAGGTGCCGCACCCGGCCGGCGTGCCGGTCGAGATGCAGTCGCCCGGCTCGCAGGTGATGATCGACGTGATCCACTCGATCAGCACCGGGATCGGGTTGATCATCTCGCCGACCGTGGCGTCCTGGCGCAGCTCGCCGTTGACCAGGCACTGGATGCGGGCCGCCTCGAGGTCGGGCATCTCGTCGCGGGTGACGACCCGGGGGCCCATCGGGCTGAAGGTGTCGAACCCCTTGCCGAGGTCGGCCTGCTTGTTCTTGAACTGGACGGCGCGGGCACCGACATCGTTGAACAGCGTGTAGCCGAAGACGTAATCGAGCGCGTCCTCGCGGGAGACGTTCTTGGCGCGCTTGCCGAAGACGACGCCGAACTCGACCTCGTAATCGACGTGGAAGCCGTCCGGCCGCTTGATCACCCCGTCGTGAGCGGGGATGACGATGTCGTCGGTGGGGCCGATCAGGGCGCTCGAGAGCTTGATGAAGTCGAGCGTCGGCTCGTCGGGGAAGACGAAGCCGGGCTCCTCGTCGCCGTGGCTGTAGTAATTCACGCCGCTGCCGAAGATCTTGCCCGGGTTGGTCACCGGCGCGAGCAGCCGGTCGTAGGCGACCGGTCGGCCACTCGCGGCCGCCGTGGCGGCGCGCTCGAGCCCGAGGGCGCCGTCGCGGATCAGGTCGGCCATCTCCGTGTAGCCGGTGAAGTGGACGTCGTTCTCGGACTCGACCCCGACGCCGATCTGATCCCCGTTTGCGTAAGTCACCAGTCGCATGGCCTCTCCTCCGGTTGTTCGTATGCCTGCACGATGGAATACCATATGATTACGCATCGTGAGCGAAGTCCGAGATCAATCTCCGCGAGTGGCAGTGATGGGTGCCGGAGCGATGGGCTCCGTCTACGGGGCCGCATTGACCGAGGCCGGCGTGGAGACCGTCGTCCTCGACGTCGACGCCGCCCTGGTCGAGCGACTGGGCCGCGACGGCCTGCGGCTGGTCCGCGACGACGAGGAGGCCACGGTGCGGCTCGACGTCCGCACCGACGCCGCCGGTCTCGAGCCGGTCGACTTCGTCGTCTTCTTCGTCAAAGCCTTCGCCACCGAGGCGGCGGCGGAGCTGATCGCCCCGGCGACGAGTGCGGGCACGGTCGCGATCTCGCTGCAGAACGGCTGGGGTGCGGGCGAACGGCTTGCCGCCGTCTACGCGCCCGACCGGGTCGCGATCGGCGTCTCCTACCAGAGCGCCACCGTGCGCGCCCCGGGCCTGGTCGAGCGGACCGCGACCGGCGCCACGGTGATCGGCTCACTGGTGCCGGGCGGCGAGGAGGCCGCCCGCCAGGCCTGCGGGCTCTTCGCCCTGGCGGACCTCGAACCGCAGTTCAGCGAAGACGTCGCCGCCGTGGTGTGGGAGAAGCTCGTCCTCAACACCGCCGCCAACCCGACCGCGGCGCTCTCGCGGCTGCCCGCGGGCGAGCTGACCCAGCTGCCGGAGATGTGGGCGCTGGTCCAGGACATCGCGCGCGAGACGATCGGCGTCGCCAACGCGACCGGCTGCGCGATCGATTCCGAGGACTCTCTTGCCCACATCGAGCAGACGCTTAACGAAGCGGCCAAGGGCAAGGGATCGATGCTGCAGGACGTCGAGGCCGGGCGCCGCACCGAGATCGACGTGATCACCGGCGCGGTGGTGCGGGCGGCGGCGAGCGCCGGCCTCGACGCGCCTCTGAACGAGGCGATCTACGCTCTCGTCCGCGGCTATGAAAGATCCCTCGAGCTTGGCTGAGACGAGCGCCGAGCCGGCCGTTACGATGGCCATACCATGATGCGGCCTACCGACCAGGCGGGGGGGTTCGGCCAGCCGGTCACTCGGGGGCCGCGCCTGTCGGACCGTGTGGCCGAGCTGATGCTCGACACGATCCTCTCCCGCCAGCTCCAGCCGGGCGACCCACTGCCCTCCGAGCGCGAGCTCGGCGATCAGTTCGGCGTCTCGCGGACGGTGATCCGCGAGGCTGTCCGCTCACTCTCGGCGAAAGGCGTGGTCAGCTCGCTGCCCGGTCGCGGCCTCGTCGTCGCCGCGCTCGACCCCGAGGACGTCAGCTCCTCGATGAGCCTCTACCTGCGTGGACAGGCCGGTGGCATCCCCTACGAGCGGATCCACGAGGTGCGCAGCGCGCTCGAGGTGGATCTCATCGGGCGCGCCGCCGAACGGGCCTCGGAGGAGGATCTCGAGAAGCTGCGCGAGGCCCACGAGCGGATGGGCTCGACCCTCGACGACCTTGAGGGGGCCTCCCAGGCAGACGTCGCGTTCCACCGGGCGCTGGCCGAATCGACCGACAACGTGCTCTACCTGATCATGCTCGACTCGATCGGCGACGTCTTGCTCGACATCCGCCGCCGTACCCTCGGCCTTCCAGACGACGCCCCGAGGGGTCACAAGGAGCACGCCGCGATCCTCGCCGCGGTCGAAGCCCACGACGCCGAGCGGGCGCGGGAGGCGATGCGCGCGCACCTCGCCTCGGCGCTCGAGCGCTGGCACACGCTCGAACCCGCCGCCGACGGCGGCGGGTGAGCCAGGCCCTACCGGCGCTCGGCCAGCGCCGCCCGCCGGCCGCCGTCCGCCGACGGTGCCGGCTCGACCACGAAGGTCTCGCCCAGCTGGGGCGCCAGCGCCCGGCGCCGTCCCGAGCTGTCGTGCTCGGGGACGAGGCGGAGGAACTCGGCGACGTTGGCGTCGAGCGAGAGGTAGTGGCAGCCGACCGCGAGGTCGACGCCGAGCATCTCGGCGGCCCGTGCGGCCTCGTCGGGGGTCATCTCGCCGGTCACCTCGCGGCCGGCGCCCGAGTGGTCCTCGATCTCGAAGGGCTGCGTGCAGCCGATCAGGCCGACGGTCGGCGCGTAGAGCTCGCCGATCAGGCGCATGTCGAAGATCGAGGTGTCGCCGTAGTGGTAGACGCTCACTCCCGGCTCGGTCTCGAAGATGAAGGAGAGCGGGGTCCCGGTCAGGATGCTGCCGTCGGCGCGTTCGGCCATCGACCAGTGGTGGCACTCGACCGGTCGCACCATCACCCCGCCGACCTCGACCACCACGCCCCAGATCGTCGTCTGGATCTGGGTCGCCGGCACGCCCTCGTCCATCAGGTGAAGGCGAACGTCGGCGCCGCAGACGACCGGGCTGCCGGTCCGCCTGGCGATCGCGGCGGTGTCGCCGTAGTGGTCGGGCGCCGCGTGGCTGACGAGGATGACGTCGGGGGCCTCCAGGTCCTCGGGCGCAAGCGGCGCCAGGGGGCTGCCGGTGAGGAAGGGGTCGACGAGGATGCGATGTTGCGGGCCGACGATCTCGAACCCGGCGGCGCCGAGGAAGCGGAAGCTCGTGCTCACCGGCGATCCTTGCGTGAATGGGGCATCGGTTCTGGAAGTGGAAGACTCATCGTTCGATATGATGGCATACCGCCATACGGATCGATGCTTTCGTGCCCCCAGCAACCCACCCGCTTGTCGCAATCGAGGACGACCCGACCGGTACCCAGCTACTGGAGCGGGCCTGGGTCTGCGCCGATCCGACGCCCGCCCGGCTCGCCACCGCGGGCCAGGGGCCGCGCAGCCTCCACCTGCTGACGAACTCCCGCGCCCTGGGCCCGGAGCGGGCCTACGCCGCCGTCTTCGCCGCGCTCCGCGCCGTCGCCGACGCGCTCCCGGGCGCGCCCGTCGTCCTGCGCGGCGACAGCACCCTTCGCGCCCATCTGGAGGAGGAGTACCGGGCCCTCTGCGACGCTCTCCACGACGGCGCTCCGGTTCCCCTGCTGCTGGCGCCGGCCTTGCCGAGCGCCGGCCGGATCACGCTTGACGGCGTGCATTGGCTGCTGCGGGGATCGGAGCGGGTGCCGCTCGCGGAGACCGAGTACGCCCGCGATCCGGCCCTCGGCTACCGTCGCTCGCGGCTGCGCGAGTGGGCGCAGGAACGCTCCGGGGGCCGCCTCTCCGCCGCTGCCGAGGTCCCGCTGGCCACGGTTCGGGGTCGCCGGGGAAGCGCGGCGATCGTCGCCGCCGTGCGCGAGGTTGCGGCAAGCGGTCGCCCCGGCGTCGTCGTCCCCGACGCGGTCGAGCCCGCCGACCTCGCGGTGATCGCGACGGCGATCGAAGAATGCGGGCGCGAGGGCGTGCCACTTGCCGTGCGCTGCGCGCCGGCGCTGGTCGGCGCGCTCGCCGGAAACCTCGCCCACGACCGCGCCCGGGCGCCGCGCGGTTGCGCTCGGATCCTCGTCCTCGCGGGCTCCTTCGTGCCGCTGACCACGCGTCAGCTGGGCCTGCTCGAGACCGCCCATCCAGGCAGCGTGGCGGTCGCCGACGCGGTCACCCTGGGCGGCGAGGCGGCGGCTGCCGCGGTCGAGGTCGAGCGTCTCCGCGCCGCCGCCGAGGAGCGGCTGCAGGCCGGCGGCATCGCCGTCGTCGCGACCCCGCGCGAGCCCGATCGGGCGCTCGACGGCGAGGCGCGGGAGCGGCTCGCCCACCGCCTCGCGGCCGTGGTCGCGGCGCTGCCCGCCGACGCCGTCGTCGCCAAGGGCGGGGTCACCTCGGCCGTCACCTTCGTCGAGGGGCTGGGTGCCACGCGCGCCGACGTGGTCGGGCCGCTGGTCCCCGGCGTCTCGCTCTGGCGTCCTCTCGACGGCCCGCGCCGCGGCTCCGCCTATCTCGTCGTCCCCGGCAACGTCGGCGACGATCGCCTGCTCGTCGACGTCGTCGATGCCATCCTCAACCACCGAAGGAGTACGAATGCCTGAGACCGATCGCCCAGTCCTGGTCACCGGCGGGGCCGGCTTCGCCGGCGCCTACGTGGTCCGCGAGCTGCTCGACCGCGACCGCCGCGTCGTCGTCTACGACCTCAACGAGCCCCGCAGCGAGTCGCGTCACGTGGTCGGCCCGCGGCTCGGCGAGGTGGTCATCGAGCGGGGCTCGATCGACGACTGGACGCGGCTGCTCCAGGTCTTCGCCGAGCATCGACCCGCCGCGGTCGTCCACCTCGGGGCGATCATGGACACCGACCTGCTCGACCGCAATCCGATGCTGGCGCTGAAGGTCAACGTGGAGGGGACCTGCAACGTCTTCGAGGCGGCCCGGCTCTTCCCCCTCGATCGGATCGTGATCTTCTCCAGCATCGCGGTCCACGCCGGGTTCACCCACGAGCCGATCGACGGCGACCAGCCGACGGTGATGGCGCGCAAGGGTCCCTTGGGCGCCTACAGCGCCGGCAAGCTGGCGGCCGAGGCCTTCGGCTACGCCTACAACCAGTCGTTCGGCCTCGACGTCAGGATCGTGCGACCCTCGGCGCTCTACGGATTCGGGATGAGCTGGTTCGCGCCCAACTACGTCAAGCAGATCGTCGAGCCCGCGGTGCTCGGCGAGCCGGTGCGCCTGCGCGGCGGCGCCGCGGTGCCGCGCGACTACGCCAACGTGATCGACCTCGCCGGGTTGGTGGCGGCGATCCTCGAGGGGCCCGACGACGCCGACCGGATCTTCTACGCGGCGACCGGCCGGCCCTTGCGGACCGGCGGCGACGTCGGCCGGATCGTCGCCGAGCTGATCCCCGGCGCGGCGATCGAGCTCGGCGACGAGTGGACCGACGTCGACCGCGCCGAGCTCGCCTTCCGCGCCCCGATCTCGATCGAGAACGCCCGCACGCAGCTCGGCTTCGAGCCCCGCTTCGCGGTGCTCGAGGACGGCCTCGCCGACTACGTCGCCCGCCAGCGCGAGTTCCTCGAGGCGGGCGGCGTCCCGACCCCGCGACCGGCGATCTCCAACGCCCCCGGAGGGTCGTGAGTTGCTGACCCCGATGCCCGAGCTCCTGGCCGCGCACCGGGCGCGCGGCAGCGCCGCCGGCGCCTTCACCTGCTACGGGATGGAGGGCGCCGCCGGCGTGCTGCGGGCGGCGGAGCGCCGCGAGAGTGCCGGCGTGATCCTGATGATCAGCCCGCAGGCCTACGAATCGGAGCTCGGAGAGCCGTTGCTGGCGACCCTGCTCGCGCTGGGCGAGGCGGCGGCGGTGCCGGTCTGCGTGGAGCTCGACCACGCCGCCTCCCCGGCGCTGATCGAACGCGCGCTGGACGGCGGCGCCGGGGCGGTGATGGCGGACGGCTCGCAGCTGCCCTACGAGGAGAACGTCGAGCTCGCCCGGGCCGCCGTCGGGCTCGCCGCGGCCCGCGGCGCCCACGTCGAGGTCGAGCTCGGCCACGTCGCCGGCGACGAGGAGGTCGCGCGAGCGGCGGCGGCGGGGTCGCTCACCGACCCGGCGCAGGCCGCGGACTTCCTCGCCCGCAGTGGCGCCGCCTGCCTCGCGGTCTCGATCGGCAACGTTCACGGTCATTACGCCGCCGAGCCCGAGCTGGACCTGGCGCTCCTGGCTGCGGTGCGGGCCGAGGTGGACGTGCCGCTGGCGCTGCACGGAGCCTCCGGCCTGCCCGCGCCGCTGATCCGCGCCGCGATCGACGGCGGCGTGCTGAAGATCAACGTCAACACCGAGCTGCGCGCCGCGGCGCTCGACGCCCTGGCGGCGGGGCTCCCGGCCGCGCGCCAGGGGCTGCGCCTGCTGCGGCTGGGCGCTGCTACCTGTGACGCGGTCGCCGACGCGGTCGCCGCGAAGCTGGCGCTGTTCGAGCAACTCGACCTGGGAGCACCCACGTGACCTCACCGATCCAGCGCTTGGACCACGTCGCCATCGCCGTCCGCGACACCGAGGTGGCGCTGTCCTATTTCCGCGACCGCCTCGGCCTGACGGTCGTCTCCAGCGAGGAGAACGCGCCCGCGCAAGCGCGCCTCACCTACCTCGATGCGGGCAATGCCTTCATCCAGCTCGTCGCCCCGCTCGCCGCCGGCGCGCCGATCGCGGGCCATCTGCGCCGGCACGGCGAGGGCCTCCATCACGTCTGCTTCGGCGTCGACGACGTCGTCGACGCGGCCGCCTCGCTGGCCGGCGTCACCCCCGCCGACGTCAACCTCGGCAGCGGCCGGGGGAAGCCGTCGGCGTTCCTGCCGGGCGAGCCCGCCTACGGAACGCTGGTCGAGGTGACGGCGCTCGACTGACGGGCGACCGCCAGCGTCGCCAGCAGCACGATCGCGGAGAAGCCGGCCAGCAGCCAGAACGGCAGCCTCGCACCGCTCCACTCGGTAGCCCGCCCGCCGCCCGCGGCGCCGAGCGCCTGCGCCGCCGACCAGACCAGGTTGCCGATCGCGAAGCCGTAGGCGCTCTCGATGCCCGCCGCGGCGCCACTGCCGAGCAAGGTCATCCCCGGCACCCAGAGGCCGCCGACGACCGGCGTGGCGACCACCACCGCCAGCGCCGCCGCCCAGGCGCGGTCGGGGAGCGGCATGAGCGCCGTCAGGACAACCGTCCCGGCAAGGCACAGGAGGGCCACCGGGCGGGCCCCGCGGCGGTCGACGAGCCGTCCGAGCCGCAGGCTGAGCGCCGCCTGCAGCGCCGCCGCGACGAGGAAGGCAAGGCCGATCGCCACTCGCGAGGCGCCGAGGTCGTCGAGCCGCAACGGCATCACCACGTCGACCACGCCGATGAAGGTCCCGGCCACGGCGATCAGGGCGGCGCCGGCGAGCACGCCGCGATCCGGCCGCTGCCGCTCGGCCTTGGCGGCGCCCGACGATTCCTCGCGCCTTGCTCCCCTGGCGAAGGCGAGGGCGAGTGCCGCGGCGATCGCGGCGAGGGCGCCGAAGACCGGCTCGGGGCCGACGGCGCCGGCGAGCACGCCGACCGCGGGCCCGACGATCGTCCCCGCGATCGAGATCCCGACCACCGAGCCGACCGCGGTGCCGCGTCGGTCGGGCGCCGTCGCCGCGGTCAGCCAGGCGAGCCCACCGGTCCAGGCGGCCGCCGAGCCGAGGCCCTGGACGAAGCGTGCGGTGTCGAGGCGCACGGCCGAGTCGGCGAAGGCGAAGGCGAACCCGGCGACCGCCAGGAGGAGCAGGCCGCCGACGGTCGTCCGCCGCGCGCCCCAGCGGGTAGCCGTCCAGCCCGCGGGCAGCGAGCCCGCCATCACCCCGGCCGGGTAGGCGGCGACCAGCACCCCGGCCCCGGCCCCGCCGAGGTGCGCGGCGTCGGCGTAGTGGGGGAGGAGTGGCGCCAGCGCCGCGTAGAGGAGCGCCTCGACGAAGACGATCGAGCCGACCAGCCGCACCGCCGAAGGCGGGCGCCGTCGGTCCACCTCAGGGACCGGGCAGCGCGTAGTCCGATTCGGTGGCGCCGAGGAGCCGACGCTCGCGGATGAACGGCAGGGCGACCGTCGGGTCCTCGCTGTCGATCTCGCGCCCCAGCCGGTGGCCGCTGAACACCGCTTCGGCGATCAGGGCCGGCGCGACGCAGTCGCCGATCGCGTGGACCGCTTCGATCCCGGCCTCGGCAAGCGCCGCCGGATCGGCCTTCAGCTCGCGGTGGAGCGCGGAGCGCGAGTTGCGCTGGGTCACCAGGACCGTCGCCTCGCAGTCGATCCGCCGCGCGTCCCCCTCCCACACCTCGCTCAGCGTCGCCCCGCCCGGATCGATCGCGGCGAGGCTGTGGCCGACCACGATCTCGATCCCCTGGCGGCGCAGCGAGCGGTTCAGCCGCGGGCCCTCCAGGGTGTACTCGGTGTAGGGGGCGAGCGTCTCGAGCGGCGTCACCAGCGTCACCTCGCGGCCTTCGCCGCGGAGCAGCTCGGCCATCCCGACGCCCATGAAGTAGCCCTCGCAGTCGTAGACGACGACCCGGTCACCCGGCGGTCGCTTGCCCTCGACCATCACCTGCTCCGGGGTGAGGACGTGGGGGAGGCCGGCGTCGGCGCCCGGGATCGGGCTGTGGGTGAAGCCGTTTTCCCCGTCGCCGGCCCACTCGGCGCCGGTCGCGAGGACGACGATCTCGGCGCCGTACTCGCGCACCGCGGCCGCGTCGAGGCGGGTCTCGGGGACGAAGGTGAGGTTGCGCAGCTTGTCGATCTGGATCCGGCGGTAGTTGACCAGTCGCGCCCACTCGCCGAGGCCGGGGAGCTGCGGGATCCAGCGCATGATGCCGCCGATCTCGGCCTCCGCATCGACCAGGTGGACGCGGCGCATGCCGCGTTTGGCGAGCACGATCGCGCACTCCATCCCGGCCGGGCCGGCGCCGACGACGAGGACGTCGCGGGCCTGCTCGCGAGCGGGCTCGAAGCGCTCCGGGTGCCAGCCGCGCCGGTACTCCTCGCCGGACGTCGCGTTCTGCGTGCAGATCAGCGGTGGCCCGCCGATCTCCCAGCGGGAGATGCAGACGTTGCAGCCGATGCACTCGCGGATCTCGTCGATCCGGCCCTCTTCGATCTTGACCGGGATGAAGGGGTCGGCGATCGACGGCCGGGCGGCGCCGACGATGTCGAGCTGGCCGTCGCGGACCATCGCCGCCATCGCGTCGACGTCGGTGAAGCGGCCGACGTTCATCACCGGCTTGTCGGTGTGCTGCTTGACCGTCTCGACGTAGGGGCGCTGGAAGTTCTGGGCGTGGGTGCGCGACGGGCCAGCGTCCTCGCCCCACTCGCTGGCCGCGATGTTGATGTCCCAGAGGTCGACGAGGTCGTCGCAGTGCTCGATGAAGCGAAGCCCCTCGCCTTCGGTGCGGACGCCGCGGTCGCCCCAGCCCCACGGTTCGGGCAGCGTGTCGACGCCGAAGCGGGCGGCGATCGCGCACTCGTCGCCGACCGCCTCGCGGACCGCTTCGAGGACCTCGCGTGAGAAGCGCGCCCGATTCTGGAAGGAGCCGCCGTAGGCGTCGGTGCGCCGGTTCCAGATCGGCAGCAGGAACTGGTGCGGGATCGAGCCGCCGCCGGTGATGTGGACGGTGATGATGTCGAAGCCGGCGGCACGGGCGCGGCGCGCGGCGTCGACGAACTGGGCCTGGACGCGACGGATGTCGTCGCGGTCCATCTCCTTGCAGCTGCTGCCGAAGCCGAACGCGTGCACGGCCTGGGAGGGGCCGAGCGCCGGCACGCGGCTCTCCTGGCGCGGCGCGGTCGGGCCGCCGTGCCAGAGCTCGATCGCCGCCAGCGAGTCGTGCGCGTGCACCATCTCGCAGGTAAGCGCGAGGTTGCGGACGTCACCCTCGTCCCAGATCCGGGCGCTGACCCGGTGGGTGTCGTCGCTCTCGGGGCCGATCGCGCAGTACTCGGTCGAGACCGCGGCCCAGCCGCCCTCCGCCTTCATCGCCCGGAAGTGCGATTGGAAGCCGGGTCGGTCGGAGCCCGCGCCGAGGCAGTGGGCGGCCTGGAAGAAGCGGTTGCGCATCGTCTTCGGGCCGATCTGGACCGGCTCGAAGAGGACGTCGTGGCGAGGGTCCCTACCCATCGGCCTGGGCGGCGACGTCGGGAGTCGTGTAGCCGCCGTTCGGGATGTCGAGGACGACGCGCCGGAACGGCTCCTCGCTCAGCACCCGCCACTTGCAGCGGCAGCCGCGCGGCGCCAGGTAGAAAGAGCCGGGGCCGGCGATGGCCTTCTGCTCCTGCTCCCAGTTCGGCGCGTCCCAGTAGGTGATCTCGGCTTCGCCGGAGACGACGAAGTGGACGGTGTCGAGCCAGTAGACCCACTCGATGTCGTTGTCCTTGAACCAGTCCTCGTAGACGGCCTGGACGGCGGGCTCGTCGATCAGCGTGACGATCCTGAACTGCGACGATGGGACGAGTGGGAACGGCTCGCGCGGGGCCGCCTCCAAAGCGGCGTCGTCGGGCGTGACCAGACGGAACTTCGAGTACACGATCGGCTCTGGCAACGGATCCTCCATTCGGCAGCGGTATACTGGTATGATAGCATGATGACGCGAGGCGAAGCTCCCGCCGACGGGCCCTACGCCGTCCTCTTCGAGCCCGTCGAGGTCGGTCCGGTGACGCTCCGCAACCGCTTCTACGCGACCCCGCAGTGCTCGGGCTTCGGCGCCGACCGCCCCCATGCCCAGGCCTACCATCGGGCGATGAAGGCGGCGGGTGGCTTTGCCGTCGTCCACACCGAGTGGTGCGCGATCCACCCCGAGGCCGACGAGTGGCCGGCGGTCACCGGTCGGCTCTGGGACGAGGACGACGCCCGCAACCTCGGCCTGATGGTCGAGATGGTTCACGCCGAGGGGGCGCTCGCCGGCGTCCAGCTCGGCTTCAACGGCGCCCACAGCGAGAACCTCGAGACCCGACGCCCGGCCCGCGGCATCACCCAGGTGCCCAGCAACACCTTCCACTTCCACTCCTGCTACGAGATGACCGAAGCGGAGATCGTCGAGTTGCAGGGCTTCTACGTCGAGGCGGCGCTGCGGGCGCGGGAGGTCGGCTTCGACGTGATCAACGTCTGCGCCAACGAGAACGCCGGGATCCCGCTGCAGTTCCTGATGCGGGCCTACAACCGGCGCGACGACCGCTACGGAGGGCCGTTCGAGAATCGCGCCCGCTTCCTGCTGGAGCTGCTGGAGCGGTTGCGGGGCGCGCTCGGCGACAGCTGCGCCTTGACCGTGCGGCTCGCGGTCGAGACCCATCACGACGGCGACCTCGGGATGCGGCCCGAGCACGAGGCGCGCCGGGTGATCGAGATGGCGGACGACCTGGTCGACCTCTGGGACCTCGAGGTCACCGGCCGCAGCATGGCGGAGTGGGGGGAATCGGCCGGTCCCTCGCGCTTCCACCGCGAGGGCTACCAGCTTGCCGCGGTCGAGAAGGCGCGCTCCGCCACCGCCAAGCCGGTCGTCAACGTCGGCCGCTTCGTCCACCCCGAGGCGATGGTCGACGCGGTCCGCCGCGGCGTCATCGACCTGGTCGGGATGGCGCGGCCGGGAATCGCCGATCCGTTCCTGCCGACCAAGATCCGCGAGAACCGGGTCGACGAGATCCGCGAGTGCATCGGCTGCAACATCTGCATCTCCCGCTACGAGCAGAAGGCGACGATCGTCTGCACGCAGAACGCGACGATCGGCGAGGAGTACCGACGCGGCTGGAACCCGGAGCGGTTCGAGCCGGCCGCCGACGCCGATCGCGACGTCCTGGTGATCGGCGCCGGGCCCGCCGGGATGGAGTGCGCGCTCGTCCTCGCCCGCCGCGGCATGCGCCGGGTCCACCTGGTCGACCGCGAGCGCGAGCTCGGCGGACACCTGCGCTGGGTCACGCAGTTGCCTGGGCTGGGCGAGTGGGCGCGGGTGGTCGACTACCGCAAGATCGCCCTCGCCAAGCTGCGCAACGCGACCTTCGTCCCGGGCACCGAGCTGAGCGCGGCGGACGTCCTCGAGTACGGCGCCGAGCTCGTCGTCGTCGCCAACGGCTCGAGCTGGGCGCGCGACGGGCTGAACGGCTTCGACCACGCGCCGATCCGCGGCGCCGACGCCTCGCTGCCGCACGTGCTGGTGCCCGAGCAGGTGATGGTGGAGGGGAAGCCGGTGCCCGACGGGCCGGTCCTGGTCTACGACTGCGAGGGGTACTACATGGCGGCGAGCCTGGCCGAGCGTTTGGCCCGCGAAGGTCGCGAGGTGACCTTCGTCACCCCGTTTGCGGAGGTCGCTCCTTATATGGACTACACGTTGGAGGCGATCGGGATGAACCGGCTGTTGCGCGGGCTCGGCGTCGCGCTCGTGCCGCAGCACCGGGTCGCCGAGGTCGCCGCCGGCGCCGTGCGCGGGCATCACGTCCACGACGAGGCCGCCGACGTCGAGTGGCCGGTCGCGGCGACCGTCCTCTGCACCCAGCGCGTCTCCGACGCGCATCTCTTCCGCACGCTCGAGGCGGACCCGGAGGGCCTCGAGCAGGCGGGCATCGAGGGGCTCTACCGGATCGGCGACTGCTTCGTGCCCCGGATTGCGGCCGAATCGGTCTTCGAAGGCCACCGCCTCGGGCGCGAGATCGACAGCCCCGACCCGAGCGAGCCGCTGGGTTTCCCCCGCGAGCGGCTACTGGTATGATATTAGACTAGTACTATGAGTGACGGTGATCCACGATGACGGTGCTGGTTGCGATCAAGGCGGTGGCGACGGTCGACGAGGAATTCGAGCTCGCCGACGACGGCCTCGACGTCGCCCCGGAGTTCGTCGAGCGTGAGCTCAACGAGTGGGACTCCTACGCGGTCGAGGCGGCCCTGCGACTGCGCGAGTCTGGTGCGCTGGACGAGGAGATCGTCCTCGTCACGGTCGGCGACGAGGACGCCGAGGAAGCTCTGCGCGCCGGCCTCGCGATGGGCGCCGACCGTGCCGTCCGCGTCTGGGACGACTCCCTCCCCGGCGTCCTCGGCCCGCTGGCCGCCGCGCGTCTGCTCGCCGCGGTGGCGGCGGAGATGTCGCCGAGCCTCGTCCTCTGCGGAGCGCAGTCGGCGGATGCGGCCTACGGCGCCACCGGCGTCGCCCTGGCGGCCTACCTGAAGCTTCCCCACGCCGCCGTCGTCCGTGAGCTCTCCTATAGCGCCGACGCGATCGAGGTCACCCGTGAGTTGGAGGGCGGCCTGCTGCAGCGCCTGCGCCTCCGGACGCCCGCGGTCCTGACCGTGCAGACCGGGATCAACGAGCCGCGCTACGCGACGCTGCGGGCGATCAAGCAGGCCGAGGCGAAGGAGCTCGACCTGACCGATCCGGCCTCCCTCGGCGTCGCGATCGGCGACCTGCCCGAAGCGGTGCTCGATCGCGTCTACGTTCCCGCCGTCGAGGGCGCGGCCGAGATGCTCGAGGGCACCCCCGATGAGGTCGCCGCGCGGATCGCCGAGGTGGTCGAGAGGGAGATGGCCGCGTGAGCTCGGCGATCGCCGTGGCCGACACGCGCGACGGCGAGCTGTGCGCGGGCACCGGGCAGGCCCTCGCCGCGGCGCGCCTTTTGGCCGGCGCGGACGGCTCCCTCGCCCTGTTGATCGTCGCCCCCGAGCCGGCCGGCCTTGCCGCCGCCGCGTCGTTCGAGGGCGTGGAGCGCATCCTCACCGTCGAGGCCGGCTCCGGCACGCTGCCCTCCGAGGTCGTCGCCGCGGCCGCCTCGGCGGCGCGCGAGACCGCCGCCGCGGCGATCGTCTTCGCGCACGGCCCCGATGCGATGGCCGCCGCCCCGGCCCTCGCGGTCGAGCTCGGCGCGGCGCTGGTCACCGACGTCACCGCGATCGCCGCCGGGGGGAGCGGGTCCCTCCTTACCCGCTCCCTCTACGGCGGCAAGGTGGCCGCCGACCTCGCCTTGCCGGCCGGCGTGCCCGCGGTGGTCACCGTTCGGAGCGGCAGCTTCACCCCGCCCGGGGAGGCAACGCCGCCCACCCCCGAGCCGCTCGCCGCGCCCGATCCCGACCCCGCCTACGAGCACCTCGGCTACCTCGAGCCCGAGAGCGGCAACGTCGACATCACCCGCGCCGAGCTGCTCGTCGCCGCGGGCCGCGGGATCGGCGAGCGCGAGAACCTCGAGCAGATCGAAGCCGTCGCCGCTGCCTTCGGCGGTGAGCTGGCCGCCTCGCGGCCGCTGGTCGACGCGGGCTGGGTGCCCGCCTCGCGTCAGGTCGGTCAGTCGGGTCGCACCGTGGAACCGAAGGTCTACCTCGCCTTCGGGATCTCGGGCGCGGTCCAGCACCTGGCCGGGATTCGTGACGCCGGCGTCGTCATCGCCGTCAACTCGGATCCCGAGGCGCCGATCTTCCGCGTCGCCGACTACGGCGCGGTGGCCGACGCGGTCGAGGTCGCCGAGGGCCTCGAGCGCGTCCGCGGCGGGTGACACCGGCCGCCCTCCTCCTCGCGGCGACGAAGACCAGGCCCGTCTTCTGGGACTTCCGGCCCTGGCTGGAGGCGCTCTGGTACGTGCTGGTGACGATCTCGATCGCCGTCTTCGCCTACGGCGTGTGGCGGTCGCTGCACCGGTACCGGCAAGGGCGCCGGACCCGCGACTACGGCGCCGCGCTGCGCCGAATGCCGGCCGTGATCCGGGGGCTCGCCGGGCAGGGCCTCCTGCGGGCCCGCAACCGGCTCGCGGGCGACGCCCACGCCGCGGTCTTCTACGGCTTCCTCGTCCTCTTCGTCGGGACGGTGATCCTGCTGATCAGCCACGACCTCGCCCAGCCCCTCGGCCTGGGCTTCTTCCACGGCAACTTCTACCTCGGCTACTCGATCGTGCTCGACCTCTTCGGCGTCGCGCTGATCGCCGGCACCGTCACCTTCATGGTCTGGCGCGGGCTGGTGCGCCCGCCGCGGCTCGACTACCGGGCCGCCGCCGCGGGGGCCGGGACGCCCGCGCGGGCCGCCGGCTACGGCCACGGCGACTGGGCCTTCCTCTGGCTGCTGCTGATCATCAGCGTCACCGGGTTCATGCAGGAGGGCGTGCGGATCGCGATGGAACACCCCGGCTGGGACGGCTTCCAGCCGGTCGGCTGGCTGTTCGCGCGGCCCTTCGAAGGGGCCTCGCAGGCGACCTTGGCGGCGGTCCGCCACGGGCTCTGGTGGTTCCACGGGCTGCTCGCGATCGCCTTCGTCGCCGCGATCCCCTACACCAAGGCAACCCACATGCTGCAAGGGGTGGCCGCCTTGGCGCTGCGCGATCCCGATGCCACGCGCCGGCTGCCGCCGACCGCGGCCGAGGGCGCGGCGGGCTACGCGACGCTCCGCGACTTCGAGGCGGCGCACCTGGTCGACCTCGATGCCTGCACCAAGTGCGGGCGCTGTCACGCGGTCTGCCCGGCGACCGCGGTCGGCATGCCGCTCTCGCCCCGCGACGTCGTCCTCGACTTGCGCGAGCTGGCCCGCACCGAGAGCGGCCGCGGGCCCCTGGCACTCGGCGCCCTGGGCGGGGAGCCGGTGGTCGGCGAGGGTGGCGAACAGGTGCGCAGCGCGGCGCTCTGGTCCTGCATGCAGTGCAACGCTTGCGTCGAAGTCTGCCCGGTCGGCATCGAGCAGGCGCCGATCATCCTCGAGATGCGGCGCGGAGAGGTCGAGAAGGCGACGATCGAACCGACGCTGCAGCAGACGCTCGAGACGATCCACAAGACCGGCAACTCCTTCGGCGAGAGCAAACGTCGCCGCGGGCGGTGGACGAAGGAGCTCGACTTCACCGTGCCCGACGCGCGCGAGCGGCCGGTCGAGGTGCTCTGGTTCGTCGGCGACTACGCCTCCTTCGATCCCCGCAACCAGCGCGTGACGCGGACGGTCGCCGAGCTCCTGCATCGGGCCGGGGTCGACTTCGGCATCCTCTTCGACGGCGAGCGCAACGCGGGCAACGACGTTCGCCGGGTCGGCGAGGAGGGCCTCTTCGAGCACCTGGTCGAAGCCAACGTCGCGGCGCTCGGGGAATGCACCTTCGAGACGCTGATGACGAGCGACCCGCACAGCCTCAACACCCTGCTCAACGAGTACCCCGACCGCGACGGCCGCGTCGTCCGCCATCACACCGCGATCTTGACCGAGCTGCTCGCCGCCGGAAGGCTGGGCCCGACCCGGCCGCTCGGCGCCCGGGCCACCTACCACGACCCCTGCAACCTGGGCCGGCTGAACCGCGGGTTCGAGGCGCCGCGCGAGGTGCTCGCCGCCGCGGGCTGCGAGCTGCACGAGATGCCGCGCAACCGCGAGAACTCCTTCTGCTGCGGCGCCGGCGGCGGCCGCATCTGGATGAAGGACGAATTCGGCGCAGCCGAGCGGCCCAGCGAGGCGCGAATCCGCGAGGCGTTGAGCCTCGGCGTGGAGCTCGACTACTTCGCCGTCAGCTGCCCGAAGGACGTGACCATGTACGAGGACGCGGTCAAGACGTCGGGCAACGAGGGCCGGATCGAGGTCCGCGAGGTCGCCGAGCTCCTGCTCGACTCGCTCGGTTAGGTGAGCGGTTCCGTGAGGGAGTGAGGGTGGCGGGGCCGGGTCGGGCTGGCGCCCGGGGCGGGGATGCGGGCCTGAGGTGGTCCGGGCCGGACCGATCGGAGCCCAGGCGTCCCGGCCTTTTCGGAGGCGACCCGGGCAGGCTGTG
>JAFDWF010000003.1 GCA_018268575.1 Actinomycetota bacterium | reverse complement strand
CTTCGTAACGGCAGGGCGCCTCGTATCCCGTCGCCCGACCGGTCAGGGACCTGTGTGTGGAGTTTCGGTCGCCGTGGGACCGAAACTCCACACAGACGCTCCTGAGCGATGCACCGTCCCTGCTCTCCCCCTGCAAGACCCCTCGTCCCGGGCGTCCCGGAGGCGGCCACAGCCTGCCCGGGTCGCCTCCGGGACGCCCGGGACGTACGAGCTCCGATCGGTCCGGCTCGGACCACTTCCGCCCCGAGCTCTCACCCGGGCGCGGCGAGCAGGGTGCGGGTGAAGGTGCCGACCGGGGTCGCGGCGAGGTAGCCGAGCAGCTCGAGACGGGCGAGGGCGGCGGCAATGCGGCCAGCGGGGAGGTCAAGGACAGCGGCCACGGCGTCGGCGGTGACAACAGGCGCCGCTGCGGCGAACGCGCCGCTCGGGATCGCGCCGGACTCGACCGCGGCGAGGACCGTGGCCAGCTCGGGATCGAGCGGTGGGCCGGTACGGACCAGTTTGCGCACGCCGGCGCCGAGCATCGCGTCGAGCACGTCCTGGCCCCCGCGCACGAGGCATGCACCACCGGCGAGCAGCTCGTTGGGACCCGCGGCCACGCGTGAGGTGACCGGGCCCGGGACCGCGCCGAGGTCGCGGCCAAGCTCGGCGGCCAGGTCGGCGGTGATCAGCGAGCCCGAGCGCGACGCCGCCTCGACCACCACGGTCATCGCGGCCAACGCCGCCATGATCCGGTTGCGGGCCGGGAAGGTCCACCGCCACGGCGTCGAGCCGGGAGGCAGCTCGGAGATCACGGCCCCGGTCTCCACCACGCCTCGCCAGAGCGAGCGGTTCGCCGCCGGGTAGGGCTTGTCGGGACCGCAGCCGAGCACCGCGATCGTGCGACCGCGGGCATCGAGCGCGCCGCGGTGCGCGCAGGCGTCGATCCCGAAGGCGAGGCCGCTGACCACGACGAGCCCGGCGGTGCCGACCTCGCGACCGAGCTCACGGGCCACCTGACGCCCGTAGGAGGTCGCGCGGCGCGAGCCGACGATCGTCACCGCGGCCTGGGTCTCGAGACCGCAGAGCAGCTCCTGGGCGCCCCGTCCGATCAGCGCCCACGGCGCATCGGCGGCGTCGCGCAGGCCCGGCGGGTAGCCGTCGTCATGACGGCAGACCGCCCAGCACCCGGCCGCCCGGAGCCGCCCCCTGATCCAGCCCTCCTCGAGCGCTTCGACCCGACCGAGCAGCTCGTCCTTGGAGCCCGGCGCGACGACCTCGACCAGGTCCCCGTGATCGAGCCGCAGCAGTTCCGGCGAGCGCCGCCCCACCGACCCGGTCGCCGTCTTCTCCAGGTAGGGACCGAGCAGCGACAGCAGCCAGGACCGGCGCAGGCACTCGACGCAGGCGCTCGGCTCAACCATGGTCCCGCCGCCGCAGCTGGAGGGCCTGCGCCATCTCCTCCTCGCCGATCCGCTCCACCCCGGAGAGGTCGGCCACCGTGCGCGCAAGCCGCAGGGCACGATCGTGTGCCCGCCCACTGAGGCGCCTGCGCGCGTAGAGATCGGCCAGGAGAGCGGCGGCGCCGGGGTCGAGCGCGCAGTCCCGCGCCTCTCCCGGCGTCATCTCGGCGTTGCAGCGACCCGGCCCGAGCCGTGCCTCCTGTCGCTCGCGCGCCACGCAGACACGATCGCGCACCGCCGCCGAGGGCTCCCCGGGCGCACCGCCGATCTCCTCGGCCGCGGGCTGGGCGACGGCGACGAGCAGGTCGATCCGGTCGGCCAGCGCGCCGCTCAGCTTGCCTTGGTAGCGCTGCACCTGGGCGGCGAGGCAGGTGCAGGCCGGGTCGTCCTCGCCGCGCCCGCAGGGGCAGGGGTTCGAGGCGGCCACCAGCATGAATCGGCACGGCAACCGCCGCCTGCCGCCGACACGGGAGATCGCCACCTCGCCGGTCTCGAGCGGCGAGCGCAGCGCCTCGAGGACGTCGCGGCGGAACTCGCAGAGCTCGTCGAGGAAAAGGACGCCGCGGTGGGCGAGCGTGATCTCGCCGGGGCGCGGCGGGGTGCCGCCGCCGACCAGGCCGGCGGCGCTGATCGTGTGGTGGGGCGCCCGGAACGGTCTCCCGGCGGGCAGGCCGCCGGCGAGCCGACCGGTGGCGCTGGCGATCCGCGCCACTTCGAGCGCCTCAGCCTGGCCGAGCGGCGGCAGGATCGAGGGCAACCGGCTCGCCGCCAACGACTTGCCCGCTCCCGGCGGTCCCACCATGAGCAGCGAATGGCCCCCGGCCGCCGCCACCTCGAGCGCGTGGCGGAGGTGCGGCTGGCCGCGCAGATCGGCGAGGTCGGGAGCTCCCGCCACGGGCTCGGTCCGGAGCCGCAACGGCGCCGGTACCGCCGCCCTCTCCCCCGCCGCCAGTCCCGGCAGCGCGGCGAGGCTCTCCAGCGGCCACACCTCCACCCCGCCGGCGAGCGCCGCCTCGGAGCCGTTCTCGGCCGGGACGACCACCGCGTCGGCATCCCCAGCCCACGCCGCCTCGGCGATCGCGAGAGCCCCGTTGATAGGCCGCACCTGACCGTCGAGCGCCAGCTCGCCGACGAACGCGACCCGCTCAATCCCCTCCCAGGTCAACTGCCCGGAGGCGCTCAGCAGCGCCGCGGCGACCGCCAGGTCCATCCCCGGCCCCGCCTTGCGCAGGCTCGCGGGCGCGAGGTTGACGACGATCCGCTGCAGCGGGAACTCGAAGCCGGAGTTGACCAGCGCCGCCCGCACCCGCTCGCGCGCCTCCCGCACCGCCGCGTCGGGAAGGCCGACGATCGCGAAGCCGGGCAACCCGCGGTGCACGTCGACCTCGACCCGCACGGGCCGGGCCGAGATGCCGTCGAGGGTGAAGGTGCGGGCGGTGGCGAGCACGGACCCGAAGCTAGGCGGGCGATCCGCGCGGATGACGCGCAGGATGTGCCAATTGAGTGCCAACTCCGGGCCAATTCGGTGCCAAGCGGCCAAAACCGGCGCCCGATGGTGGACGGTGCGCCCATGACCTCCGACCTCCTCCGCCACCGATGACCGTCACCCGCCTGCGCACCGGCCGCATCGCCGAGGCCCGCGCCGCCGAGCACCTCGCCTCGCTCGGCTACCGGATCCTCGCCCGCAACGCGCGCACCAGATATGGAGAGCTCGACCTCGTCGCCCTGGACAATCGTGCGCTGGTCTTCGTCGAGGTGAAGGCGCTCCGGGCCGGGAGCCGCGTCGGCCCGGAGCGCGCGGTCCTCTGGGTCACGCCGCGAAAGCAGCTCCAGGTCCGGCGCCTCGCCGCCGCTTGGATGGCCGCGCGGCGCGAAGCCGGCTCAGCGCCGCGCTACGCCGAGATCCGCTTCGACGCCGTCGGCGTCGTCCTCGACCGCGACGACCAGGTCGTCGACCTCGAGCATCTCGTCGGTGCCTTCTAACCCCTCGAGCTCCTCCGCCATGGCCGCCTCCAAGCCCAACTGCGTGTACGCGACGCTCTGGAAGGAACGGCGGTGGAGCGGCGAGATGCCGATCTCCTCGATCGCGGCGCGGTGCTCGGGGGTGGAGTAACCGACGTGCTCCTCGAAGCCCCAGCCCGGATGGCGCTCCGCCGCCTCGACCATGTAGCGGTCCCTGGTCACCTTGGCCAGCACCGAGGCGGCGGCGATCGCGGCGCTGGTGCGGTCGCCGCCGACCACGCGCCGGTGGGGCACCTCGCAGCGCGGCAGGCGGAAGCCGTCGACCAGGCAGATCGCCTCGGGCCCCGGCTCGAGCCGGGCCAGCGCGTCGCCGAGCGCCTCACAGTTGGTCACGTGCAGGCCGCGCCGGTCGATCCCCGGCGCCGAGCGCACCACGATGCTGACCCGCGCCGCCGCCCGCAGCACGCACGGGTACATCTCCAGGCGCCCCTCCTCGGTCATCTGCTTGGAGTCGTGCAGGCCGCCGAGGATGCGCCGGTCGCCGACCGAGAGCCGCTCGTAGTCGAAGAGCACCGCCGCGGCGACCAGTGGCCCGGCCAGGCAGCCACGCCCGGCCTCGTCGGCGCCCGCCACGAACCGGTGCGCCAGGCCGCGATCGAAGTCGAACAGCCGCTGGCTCCGCCGCAGCCGCCGTTTGTGCATCTTGCCGCTCACCGGGGCTCCCCGCCTCGCGCGGCCGCCACCCGCAGACGGGCGCGCCGCAGGCGACTAGAGCAGGCCGATCCGATCGGGAGGCCAGTAGGTAGCGAAGGCCTCGCCGATGATCCACGCCTTGGGGATCGGCCCCCAGTAACGACTGTCGTCGCTTTCACCACGGTTGTCCCCCATCATGAAGAAGTAACCGGGCGGGATCTTGATCGTCTTCGGCAAATTGCACTCATAGCCGCCGCGACAGGGGTTGATGTAGGGCTCGTTGGTCTTCTCCACCCCGTTCACCACCGGGTGGCCGTCTTTGACCGAGAGCGTGTCCCCGCCCACCGCGACGATCCGCTTGATGAAGGTCTGGCTCGACTCTTCCGGCGTCGGCTTCGGACAGGACTCGCCTGTTTCGATCGGCTGCATCTGCTTCACCAGCACGCCGCATTCGCTGCTCGACTCCGCCCCGGCGGGCGGATGGAAGACGATGATGTCGCCGATCTGCGGTTCGTTGAAGTGGTAGATGAAGCGGTTGACCAGGACCCGCTGGCCGACGTCAAGCGTCGGCTCCATCGAGCCCGAGGGGATCTGGTAGGGCTTCACGATCCATGCCTGGATCGCCAGCGCCAGCCCCAGGGCGAGCGCGACGATGACGACCAGCTCGACCAGGCCGCCAGCTTTGGTCTTCGGTTTCGGGATCCTGAAGTTCACGGCGGCGAGATTCTCGGCGAAAAAGGCGAAGAACGCCTAAAGGGTGCCGATCCGATCCGGGGGCCAGTAGGTGAAGAACGCTTCGCCGATGATCCACGACTTCGGCACCGGGCCCCAGTAACGGCTGTCGTCGCTGGCCCCGCGGTTGTCGCCCATCATGAAGAAGTATCCGGGCGGGATCTTGATCGCCTTCGGCAGGTTGCAGACCGCGAGCCGCCCGCAGGGCTTGATGTAGGGCTCGTTGGTGTCCTCGACCCCGTTCACCACCGGGTGCCCTTCCTTGATCGAGAGCGTGTCGCCGCCGACTGCGACGATCCGCTTGATGAAGTTCTGGCTCGACTCTTCTGGCGTCGGTTTCGGGCAGGGCTCACGGCCCGACACCTGGACCCCGCATTCGGCCGCGGGCACCGCCCCGACGGGCGGATGGAAGACGACGATGTCGCCGATCTGCGGTTCGCGGAAGTGGTAGATGAAGCGGTTGACGAGCACCCGCTGGCCGACCTCCAGCGTCGGTTCCATCGAGCCCGAGGGGATCTTGTAGGGCTTCACCACCCAGGCCTGCAGCGCCAGCGCCAGCCCGATGGCGAGCGCGACGATGACGACCAACTCGATCAGGCCGCCCGCTTTGCTCTTCGGCTTGGGCAGCGAGAGTTTCAGCCCGCGGAGTCCTCGTCGGAGTCACCGGTCTTGTCCGGCTCCTCGTCCTCGGGCTCCTCCGACGCTGCACTCTCCCCGGTCTCCCCGTCGGCGGCCGCCCCCGCGTCCGCCGCTGCATCAGCCTCAGACCCCCCATCGGTCGTCGCCTCCGCCGCGGCCTCTTCCCCATCGGTCGCCTCGGCCTCCGGTGCGACCTCCGCCTCGGGCGCCTCGGCCTCCCCGGCCGAGGCCTCCTCGGCGGCCGCGGCCTGCTCGGCCTCGGTCGGGGCGGCGACCGGCACGGCCTCGTCCTGGCTCACGCCCTCGGAGTCGACCGCGGTCGACTCGTCGGCGGCCGCGGGGGCCCGCGAGACCATGTCCTCGTCGATGCCCCAGCGCCGCTCCGCCACCCTGGCCGCCTTGCCGATGCGGCCGCGCAGGTAGTAGAGCTTGGCGCGCCGCACGTCACCGCGGGCGGCCACCTCGAGTTTCTCGATCTTCGGCGAGTGGAGCGGGAACGTCCGCTCGACCCCGACGCCGAAGGACTGCTTGCGGACGGTGAACGTCTCGCGCGCGCCGGAGCCCTGGCGGCGCAGGACCACGCCCTCGAAGACCTGGGTCCGCTTGCGCGAGCCCTCGATCACCTGGAAGTGGACGCGGACGCGGTCTCCCGGCTCGAAGGGCGGCAGGCCCTTGCGCAGCTGGTCACGCTCGATGCTGTCGATCACTGAGCTCATCTGAAGTATCTACCGGTGGTTGGGGGCTTGGCAGGGCGAAGAAAAACCGCCCAGCCCCCGGTTGGGATCCGCGCGGTCGGCGAATGGTAGCTATTCCGTGCTCGAAGCGGGCTTTGGGGCGCGCCCCCGGGAAGGAATCAGGCGGATTCCTTCGCCCTCCGCTCCTGCTCCGCAAACGCTCTCGCGCGTTCGCGTGACCGCTCAAGGCGCCATTCGCGCACCTTCTCGTGGTCGCCGGAGAGCAGCACCTCGGGCACCGACCAGCCACGGTGGACCGGCGGCCGCGTGTAGTGGGGGTACTCGGGCATCCCCTCGAGCACCTGGCTGTAGGAGTCCTCGGCCGCCGAGGAGGCGTTGCCGAGCGCTCCCGGCAGCTTGCGCATGATCACGTCGGCGACGACCATCGCCGGCAGCTCGCCGCCGGCCAGCACGTAGCGCCCGATCGAGACCTCGTCGTCGGCGAAGTGCTCGTGGACGCGCTCGTCGAAGCCCTCGTAGCGCCCGCAGAGCAGCGCCACGTGCGGCTCGGCGACCAGCTCGTCGGCCAGCTCGTCGTCGAGCAGCCGCCCGGTCGGCGTCAGCAGCACGATCCGCGGCCGCACCCCTTCGCCGTAGGCGGCCTGCAGGGCGGCGTCGATGACATCGACGCGCAGCACCATCCCGGCGCCGCCGCCGTAGGGCGCGTCATCGACCTGGCGCCCCGAGAGCGGGGTCGAGTCGCGGTAGTTGAAGAGCCGCAGCTCGTTGCCTTCGCGCAATGCATTCTGCACCGGGCGCTGCGTCTGCAGCCAGTCGAACGACTCCGGGAAGAGGGAGAAGATGTCAAGCCGCACGGCCGTGCGCCGCACTTAGTCGAGGATGTCGACGATGACGCGGCGGTCGAGGCGCACCGCGGCCGCCTTGGCGATCGTGCGGATCGCGTTGGCGACGCGGCCGCCTTTGCCGATCACGCGGCCAAGGTCGCCGTCGGCGACGCTGATCTCGTAGACGAGGTCGCCGTCCTCTTCGAGCTCCTCGACCTCGACGGCCTCAGGGTCCTCGACGAGGGCCTTGACGAGGAATTCGAGCAGCTCTGTCATCGCCGCCGGACGGCCGGCCTAGCTGCCGTGGGCCGCGATGCCCTTGGTGCGCAGCAGCCCGGCGACGGTCTCCGACGGCTGGGCGCCGTGCTCGAGCCAGTGGCGGGCGCGCTCCTCGTCGACGACGATCGTCGAAGGCTCGGTCTGCGGGTTGTACTGGCCGATCGTCTCGATCGTGCGCCCGTCACGCGGCGAGCGTTTGTCGGCGACGACGATCCGCCACACCGGGTTCTTCTTCGAACCCACCCTGCGAAGTCTGATTCTGACTGCCATAAGCGACGGGGAACTGTACATCATCAGGCGCCGCCTCCTCTGCTCCGCCGCGACCGCGCCCATCATGACCGGCGATCTCGCGGTCGCGGCTCCGCGTCCGGGGGCGGCTTTCCCCTACCTCCGGCGGACCTTGGGACGGGGCGCTTGCCCTGACATCTGCATCAGCTTCTGCGGGTCGGGCATCTTGCCGTTCGCCATCGAGCGCATCATCACCCGCATCTGGTCGAACTGCTTGACCAGCGCCCGCACCTCCTGCACCCGCGTCCCCGAGCCGTCGGCGATCCGTTTGCGCCGCTTGCCCTTGATCAGGGTCGGGTCGGCGCGCTCGGCCGGGGTCATCGAGAGGATGATCGCCTCGGTGCGGTCGAGCTGGCGCTCGTCGATGTTGGCGTTCTTCAGCTGTTTCATCGCCCCCATGCCGGGGAGCATCCCGATGATCCCGCTGAGCGGGCCCATTTTGCGGACCTGTTTCATCTGCGTGAGGAAGTCCTCGAGCGTGAACTGGTCCTTCTTGAGTTTTTCCTCGAGCTCTTCGGCGGAGCGCTCGTCGACCTGGCTTTCGGCCCGCTCGATCAGGCTAAGCACGTCGCCCATGCCGAGGATTCGCTGCGCCATCCGGTCCGGGTGGAACCGGTCGAAGTCCTCGATTTTCTCGCCGGTCGAGGCGAACATGATCGGCTTGCCGGTGACCGCCTTGACCGAGAGCGCGGCGCCGCCGCGGGCGTCGCCGTCGAGCTTGGT
>JAFDWF010000039.1 GCA_018268575.1 Actinomycetota bacterium | reverse complement strand
CGGACCAAGCGGGGCAAGGACGCAGGCCGGCCGAATAGCAGCGCTATTCGGCCGGCCGAGGACGCCGCACCGCGCAGTGTGTCCGCCGCCGCCAGACGTGTGCGGGGCATTCTGAAAGGGGCTCTCAAACACTTATCCTCCGTCCGATGCCCGCATTCCGAGGAGCCCGGCAAGGCTCGGCGCTCGCCGCCGGCGCTGCCGTGCTCGCCGCCGCCCTACTCGCCTGGGGTGGCGGGGGGAGCGCCCTGGCGGCCGAAACGGCGCTGCCAAGCGTCCCCGAACCGACCGGGCAGACGGTGACGATCACGATCGTCGAAGCGGGCGGCAAGCTGAAGTTCGTCGGCCCGCCGACGGTGGCAGAAGGCGACGAGCTGGAAATCGTCAACACGACCAACCCGTTGAAGGTCGGCCCGTTCACCTTCTCCCTGGTGCGCCCCGGCTACCTGCCGAAAACCAGGCGCGCGCAGGCCGAGTGCTTCACCCCCGGCCACATCTGCTGGGCGGTGGCCGAATGGCAGGGGGTCCACGGCGAAGGCGTGCCGACGATCAACCCCGCCGAAGCGGGCCTCCCCGGCTGGGATACCCTCGGCGCGCCGGGCACCCCCGGCGACTCCTGGTTCACCGGCCTGAAGCCGGGCACCCACTTCGCCCAGGAGGTGACCGCGAGGGCCCCGCGGCGACTCTGGTTCATGGACGCGATCCACCCCTGGGTGCGCGGCACGATCAAGGTCGTCGCGCCCTGAGGAACCCTCGGCTCCTCGCCGACTCCGCTGTCCGAGCAGTTTGATCTCGGAGCACGTCCGGCGGAGGAGCTCGTTGCCTGGGGGGAGGGCGAGCTGCTGTCCGCCCCGGATGGCTGGAGCTCGGGCGCGGTTCCGAGCCCTGAGGTCACCCGGCCTGAAACGATGCCGCGGTGGCCGACGACCTCCGCCGCCGCTTCCGCGCCGCCCGTCGCGATTCCGAGCTGACCGTGCTCGAGGGCTTTCACGCCCTCAAGCACGCGCTCCGCTTCGGCGCCGAGGTGGAGATCGCGGTGGCGGTGGACGTCGGCGAGCTGGAGGAGCTGGCCGCCGCTCTGGCTCCCGACCTGGCGGGGCGCTTCGCCGCCGGCGTCACCCCGATTGAGGCGGAGGAGCTCGCCGGGCTCGTCCCGCAGGCGCCGCGCACCGGCGTCGTCGCGATCGCCCGGCGGCGGCGCGCCGACCTGGGCGCGGCGCTCGCCGACCCGCGCGAGGCGCCGGTCGTCCTGCTCGAGCAGCCGCGCAACATGGGCAACCTCGGCGCCTGCGTGCGGGTCGCCGCCGCCGCCGACGCGGCGGCGCTGCTGACGATCGGCGAGAACGATCCCTGGCATCCCGACGCGGTCCGCGGCGCCGCCGGCCTCCACTACGCGCTGCCCGCCGTCGCCGCGATCGAGCGGCCGCCGGGTGGGGTGGGGGGACGGCCGCTGCTGGCGCTCGATCCGGAGGGCGAGGAGATTGACCCGGCGGCGATCTCCCCGCGCGCGATCCTCGCCTTCGGCACCGAGCGCCACGGGCTCAGCGACGAGCTCCTCGCCGTCGCCGACGGTCGCCTGGCGCTGCCGATGCGCGACGGCGTCTCCAGTCTCAACCTCGCCACCTCGGTAGCGGCGGTGCTATACGCCGTGGTACTGCGGCGTCTCCGCGGCCCCGGCCCGCAGCGTCCGCGCTCATAGGTAAAGCTGTACTAAGCAACTACCGATACCAGGGGTTGCCACCCAACCGATTTCGAAAGGAAGCAAAGTGCCCCTCGCAGACATCTCCTTCGGCGAACTGCTCCTCGTAGTCGTCGAGATCTTCCTCTTCGTGGTCTGGATCTGGATCCTCTTCACGATCATCACCGACCTCTTCCGCGACCATGAGATGTCCGGTTGGGCGAAGGCTCTGTGGATCCTCTTCCTCGTCTTCATCCCCTTCTTGACCGGGCTCATCTACCTGATCGCCCGCGGCTCGGGGATGCGCGACCGCGCGATCAAAGCCCAGACCGACGCCAAAAAGCATTTCGACGAATACGTGCGGGAGCAGGCCCACGCCTCGCCCGCCGACGAACTCCACAAACTCAACGAACTGCGCGAAAAAGGCGCCCTCAGCCAGGAGGAGTTCGACCAGGCCAAGGCCAAGCTGCTGGCTTAGAGCCCCTTTCAGAATGCCCCGCGCACGTCTGGCGGCGCCGGACACACTTCGCGGGGGGCGGCCTGCGTCCTTGCCCCGCTTGGTCCGGCGCTCGCCATCCGCGGACGCGGCATTCTGAAAGGGACTCTTAGGTTGATGGGCCGAAAACTCGCCTATATGGCGGGTTTTCGGCCCATCAACATGGAGGCGTCGTGGAAGGCGCGTGTCCGTGGAGGAAGGGTCACGGGAGGCCTGGGAAGCCCCGCTTACGTCCACGGGACCCTCGCGTCTTCGTCCCTTGACCCGCGCGATGCCTTGAGGCGTCAGCAGGCGGCCCAAAGCCCCGCCCGGAGCCCTCTACGCACCCGCCGAAACTCCTGCAAACGGCCTCGTTTTGCAAGCTAGATTGCAAATTATTGGTAACTAGAGGGGGCGCCAAGGTCTCTCCGCTAGCCTGCGCGACCGCGGTCGAGTTCCTGTGTTTCACAGATCGACCCGGAATCGATGCGGACCCTCTTCACCGACACCGACCCCCGTCGCGCGCACCATCGTCGTGCGCTCGGCTTCGCCGCCCTGATGGTGGTCGTGTTGTGCGTGCTGGCGCTGCTGCTGTCCTCGACCGCGCCCGCCGCGAGCCTGGAAGAAAAGCGCGACAACACGCAGTCGAAGCTGAACGAAGTGAAGGCGAGCCAGAGCTCGCTGGCGGAAACGATCGCCGCCCAGAACGCCGAAATCAACACGATGATCGGCGAAGTCTCGACCCTGCGCCAGAAACAGGAAGCGGTCGAGGCGCAGCTCGTCGCCAAGGAAGAAGAACTGGAAGCCGCGACCAAGGCGCTGACCCAGGAAAAGGAACACCTGGTCGAAGTCCGCGGCCAGCTGAACCGGGCGCTCGCGTCGTTGCGTGAACGGCTCGTCTCGATCTACGAGGCGGGCTCGCCGGACGTCCTCAACGCGATCCTCGAATCCGAAGACTGGTCGGAGATGGCGGCGCAGACCGAATACCTGAACCGGATCCAGAGCTACGACAACGCCGTCGTCGGCCGGGTGAAGACGCTGCGCGACGAAGTCCAGGGCGCGGTCGGCAGGCTGACCGCGACGCGGGCGAAGATCGAATCGGCGCGCGACTCGATCGCCGCCACCGAGCAGGAAGTCGCCGCCGCCAAGGAAGCCGCCGAGGCCCGCTTCGCCGAACTGAAGACCGCGCAGGCGCAGCGGCGCGCGACGATGGAAGCGCTGGAGTCCAAGGAACAGGCGCTGAGCGACAACCTCGCCTCGATCTCCGAACAGATCGCCACGCAGCGCGCCGAAGAAGCGGCGGCCAACGCCGAAGCCACCGGCGTGGTCACCGAAGCGGCGGGCGAATTCCCGGCGCCGCTGAACGCGGGCGAAACCGCCGGCTTCATCTCCGAATCGGAAGCGAGCGCCCCCGAAGCGGCGCCCGAACAGGTGAAGGGCGCGATCGCCGCCGCCAACGCGATCGCGATGACCCCCTACATCTGGGGCGGCGGCCACGCCTCCTTCGAATCGTCCGGGTACGACTGCTCGGGGGCCGTCTCCTACGCGCTGCACGGTGGCGGCCTGCTGGAAAGCCCGCTCGATTCGACTGGCCTCGAGACCTGGGGCGAACCGGGCCCGGGCAAGTGGATCACCGTCTACGCCAACGCCGAACACGCCTGGATGATCATCGCCGGCCTCGCCTTCGACACCGTCGGTGGCCCCGGCCCGCGCTGGCACAGCTCGCCGGTCGATTCGCCCGAAGGCTTCATCGCGAGGCACCCGCCCGGTCTCTAGGGTGCGCAGAACCGGCGCATATCGGCGTCCTCGGTCGCTCGCATGCGTTTGCACGCCACGCTCCCTGCGTCCTTGAACTGCTTGGTTCTGCCGCCCTAGATAAGGTTCCCGCGCCTCATGGAACCGATCTCCTATCTGCAGGCGATCATCCTCGGTGCCCTGCAGGGGATCTCCGAGCCGTTCCCGATCTCGAGCCTCGGCCACGCGGTGCTGCTGCCGCACCTGCTTGGCTGGAACATCCACCAGAACGACAATTACTTCCTCTCGTTCCTGGTCGCCACCCACTGCGCCACGGCGCTGGTGTTGTTCATCTACTTCTTCGAGGACTGGAAGCGGATCTGGTTCGGCTTCGTCCGCTCGGTGCGGGGGCGCTCCACGCCGCGCGACCTCGACGCCCGCCTCGCCTGGGTGATCATCATCGGCACGATCCCGGCCGGGATCCTCGGCCTGGCGCTCGAGCACAAGCTGCGCACGCTGTTTGCCTCGCCGACCTCGGCGGCGATCTTCCTCACCATCAACGGGGTGCTGCTGCTCGCGGTGGAGCGCTTCCGCCGCCGGCCACCGCAGCCGGGCGACTGGGAAGGGGACGAGGACGCGCGGATCGCCAAGATGGGCTTCCGCCAGGCACTCGGCATCGGCGCCGCACAGGCGCTGGCGCTGATCCCCGGGATCTCGCGCTCCGGCGTGACGATGGGCGGCGGCCTCCTCACCGGACTCTCCAACGAGGACGCGGCGCGCTACGCCTTCCTGCTGGCGACGCCGGTGATCGCCGCCGCGGGCGTGCTGAAGCTGCCCGAGCTGCTCGGCTCGGCCGGCGACGGCGTGCGCGGCCAGGCGCTGGTCGGAGCGATCGCCGCGGCGCTCACCACCTGGGCCGCGGTCAAGTTCCTGCTCCGCTATTTCGAGACGAACCGCCTCAGCCCGTTCGGCATCTACTGCATCTGCGCGGGCGTCTTCTGCCTGATCGTCTTCACGGTCTAGGAGTTCCGGCCTGGCTGGAGTTTGCGGTCCGCCAACATGCGCAGGCTCACCTATATATAGGCGAACCCGCAACAGGCTGGAGCTGAAGGAACTGGAGGTTAAGATCGCCGAGGAGTCCGACGACGAAAGCTAGTCAGCCCCCTAGATGCAGATAATCAGCCGCACCGTCTCGATCCTCGAGGAGGTGGCCCGACGTCCTGACGGCGGGGGGCTCGTCGAGATCGCCAACGCCTGCTCATTGCCTGCCGCGACCTGCCACCGGTTGCTGGCGGCACTGGGCGAAGACGAGCTCGTCCACCGCGACCCGCTGACCCGGCGCTACAGCGTCGGGCCGGGGCTCGTACAGCTGGCCGGGATGGTCACCCAGATTGGCCGTGGCGCCTCGATCGAAGCGGGGATGACGGCGCTGCGCGACCGCTGGCGCGAGTGCTTCTTCCTCGCCTCGGTGGTCGACGACGCGATCATCTGCGTGCGCTCGCTGCCGACCGTCGATCCGAACCGGATGACGGTGACCGTGCCGCTCGGCCAACCGATGACGCCAAACGCAGCCGGGTCGGGGAAGGCGATCCTTGCCCACGTCCCGCCGGAGCAGCGCCGGCGGCTGATCGCCGCGGGCGGCGGCATGGCGAGCCTGACCGAGAACTCGATCGTCGACCAGGAAGACTTCGAGGCGGAGATGAACCTGATCCGCGAGCGCGGCCACGCGATCTGCGACGAGGAGGCGGAGATCGGCGCCGCCACGGTCGCCGTGCCGATCTTGGTGCCGGAGGGGTCGGTGCGCAGCGCGCTGGCGACGATCGGCCCGCGCGACCGGGTCCTGGCGCTTGCCGAGGAGGGTCTGATCGAGGACATGAAGCGGACGGCGGCGGTGATCGCGGGGCTCGAGCAGGGGACGATCGTCGACGCTCTCGTGCCGGGGGTTTAGCGGGACACTAGGCGACGCTCTCGCTCGCTTCGCGTTCGCGAGCGAGCTTCTCGACTGCCAGCTGCAGCGCCTGCAGCTGCTCCTGGACGCTGGCCAGTTCGCGCAGCGCGACTTCCTCCGGCTTCAGTTCTTCCTCGCGCAACTCCTGCTCGATCTCACTCAGTTCGGGGGCGAGGAAGCGCTGGGCGAAGCCGCCGGTGAGCAGGGCGACGAAGCCGATGCCGATCAGCAGGATGAAGGTCGAGACGACCTGCCCGCCGACGGTGGTCGGGTAGATGTTCGAGCCGAGCGTGGTCATCGTGGTGATCGCCCAGTAGGTGTCCTGCCAGAAGGTGAGGTGCTGGGAGTGCTTCTCGAAGGCGCCGAAGATGGCGCCGCCGCCGATCACGGTGAGGAGCGCCAGCAGCGCCGCGTAGCGCAGGCCCTGGAGCGAGAAGACCTCGCGCGAGAGTTGGGCGAGGCGGAGCAGCCGCAGCAGGCGCAGGAGGCGGAGCGCCCGCAGGCTCTGCAGGCCGGCGGGGAGGATCGGCGGGGTGAGGACGACGACGATCAGGTCGAGCGGGTGGTGCTTCAGCCACTGCCGGCGATCGGGGACGACGACCAGCATCACCACCAGCTCGACCAGGAAGGCGATCCAGGTGATCCAGTTGAGCGCGAAGGCGATCGTCTCCAGCGCCCCGCCCGGATGCGACTCCGACAGCGCCACGCTGGGCAGCACCAATGCCGCCGCGATCAGCATCGGGGTAGCTAGCTTTTCCGCGACCCGCGTGCTGCGCTCGTCCATCCCCGGCTCGTAGCGGACGGGCTTCCCGGCGACCGTCGGTACCTCGGCAGAGTTCACCGAAACCCATTCGACAAGTGCCGCCTCGCCCCCTCTGTGTGCCAACTTTGTGACATCCCTTGAAGCGAAGGGTTTTGTCTGTGTACCGTGGTGGAGCGATGGCAGGAGAGAACGGAAAACCTAAGAGCCAGGCGGTGCCCGCGGATACGCGACCGGCCCTCAAAGAGTCCGAACGGAGTCGTCCGGGGCTGGAAAAATATTTCCCTCCGGGCCCTTGGACCGAGGACCACGAGAGGTTCTTTCAAATCATGATCAAGGAGTTCGGCGGTGCCCCGGAGCGAGACTCTGATCTGTGACACGAGCTTCTTTAGCCACATGTGGCGACGATTGCGGACGCCTGCGCGGTATGAGCACTGGGACGCGGAAACGATCGATCGAATCGAAACGGCGATCTTGTCGATCAGCGTCGTGACCATCGCCGAGACTCGCGCCGGCTACCTACGCGCGAACTGGGGTAGTTCGATGATCGAGGCTGCCGAGCGGCATTTACGGTGCTTCCATCCGATTCCGGTCAGGCGCCGCTACGTCGGCGAGTGGGCACGGCTACGGGATGCGGCGCGAAGCGCCGGGATCGCGATCAGTGACAACGACCTCTGGATCGCCGCTACGGCAAGCCGCCGTGAACAGATCCTGGTTACCTGCGACCGCGATCACGTGCGGATCGCGCGTGATCTTCCGGTCGAAGTGGTCTATCTCGCGCCGCCGGTCTGACGACCGGCGGCGGCGAAAGCCGCTCAGATGGGCTCTCAGCCCTGGCGGGCGGCGGTGACGAGCTTGGCGCTCGGCTTGACCACCTTGCGCGGGACGAAGGCCTTGCCCGCCTTGGAGATCGTGATCGGGCCGACGCTTGGGTCGCCGCTCGGCAGGATGTCGAAGCTGCCGGTGATGCCGCCCCTCACCTTGGCGTGGGCGACGCCGGAGATCACCGCGGCGCGGGAGCCGGAGGCGGTGGTGAGGGCGGTGAGGACGACTTCGGCGGCCTGGCCCGCGTAGGGCGCGTAGAGTTCGACCGGGCCTTCGACTTCCTTCTTCAGGGCGGTGACGATCTGCTTGCCGGGCCCTGGGAGTTCCTGCGGGACGAGGCCGGGGACGCTGGCGAACATGCCCTTCGCAGCCGCGCCGGCGAGGTCGATCGTCGACTGCTGGGCGAAGCCGTCAGGAGCCAGCAGCTTGACCGCGCCGCCGTTCGGCCCGAGCACCGCGACCTTGTCCTTGATCAGGCGGGCGCCGTTCTCCTCGGTCAGCCCGGCGAGCAGGACGGCGTCGGGTTCGGTCTTGGCCACCGTCTGCATCAGCGCCGTGTAGCTCTTCGCCTTCACGTTCCAGGAGGTGAAGCCGACCACCTTGATCCCGGCAGCTTCGGCGGCGCCGCGGAAGGTGCGCGCCTGGCCGAGGCTGGTCGCGTCGCCGCCGGCGTAGAGGACGTAGGCGCGGCGCACCCCCTCGCCCTTGGCGAAGGTCGCGAGGCCGGCGCCCTGGTAGGCGTCGTTGGGGACCACGCGGGCGTAGTTGTGGGCCTTCGGGTAGAGGCTTTCGGGCGTGCCGCCCTTGCATTCGGGGCTCGGCTCGGTGAGGCAGATCGCCGTGTTGCCGGGCGAGACCATCGCGACGCCGCCGCCCGGGGCCTTGCCGAAGATCGGGATCTCGGCTTCGGCGCAGCCGGAGTTGTAGGTGCCGATCACCGCGAGGACGCTTGCGTCGGCGGCGTAGGCGTGCGCGTTGGCCTGGCAGATCGCCTTCGTCCAGAGCCCCGTCTTCGGGCTCGAGTCGTCGCACGCCTGGAAGCCCACGGCGCTCGCCCCGGCGTGCCAGCCTGCGCCCTCGAGCACCAGGCGGATCGCGTCGTTCATCTGGATCGACCGTTCGTGCGAGTCGCCCCGCAGGGGCAGGTCGGAGACGATCAGCGCGCCCGGCGTCCCGGAGCCGCCGTATTCGACCGGGCCGCACGCCTTCAGCGCGACCGGCGTGACCCCGGCGCCGGCGCCGCTTGCCGCGCCCGCGCCGAGCACGGCGACGGCAGCTAGAAGGGTGGTCAGGATCGCGGAGAGGACGAGGCGGTTTCGCATGGCCGGAAAAGATCCTCCGCCCGGCGGACGGATCGGGCGCCCCCGTCTGCTTGCTGCAGGTAGAGCTCAGTCGGCGGTGGCCGGCGCCTCTTTGCCCAGTGCGACATGGGCGCGGCTGTCTGAGGTGCGGACCAGGACCAGCGTCGCGATCAGTCCGAGCAGGGCGAACCCGGCTCCCACCGCGAACGCCGCCTGGAAGCCTTCGACCAGCGAATCCGGGGTTTCGGTCGAGCCGATCACCGAGTTGGAGACGGCGGCGAGGATCGCCAGGCCGAGCGCGCCGCCGACCTGCTGGGAGGTGTTGATCAGGCCCGAGGCGAGGCCCTGCTCGCGGTCTTCGATCCCCGACACCGCGGCGATCGTCACCGGCACGAAGGCGAAGCCGAGGCCTAGGGCGGCGAGGAGCGAGGGACCGAGGATGTCGCCGAGGAAGGTGCCGTTGACGCTGATCTGGGTGAACCAGATCAGGCCCAGGGCGATGCAGGCCATGCCGATCGCGAGGATCGGCTTGAAGCCGACCTTGGTCACCAGGCCGGAGGCGATCCCGGCGGCGAGGATGATCGTCACCGCCAGCGGCAGGTAGGAGATCCCCGCCTTGATCGGGCTGTAGCCGAGGATCTGCTGCATGTAGAGCGAGATGAAATAGAACATCGAGAAGAGGCTCGCGCCGACCAGGATGCCGACCACGTTGGCGCCGGTCACCGTGCGGACGCGGAAGATCGAGAAGGGGACGAGCGGCGCCCGCGAGCGCAGCTCGATCGCGACGAAGGCGGCGAGCAGGATCAGCGCGCCGACGATCGTGCCGATCGTCTGGAAGGAGCCCCAGCCCGCTGATTCGGCGTCGAGCAGGGCGAAGACGAGGGCGGAGAGGCCGAGCGTGATCGTTATCGCGCCGGCGATGTCGAAGTGGCGGGTCTCGACTTCGGCCTTGGTCTCGGCGATCAAGGACGGGGCGATCGCCGCCGCGGCGATGCCGATCGGCACGTTCACCCAGAGCACCCATTCCCAGCCGATGTATTCGGTGAGGACGCCGCCGAGCAGCACTCCGGCGGCACCGCCGGAGCCCGCCACCGCGCCCCACACCCCGAGCGCTTTGTTGCGCTCGGCGCCGTCCTTGAAGGTGACGGCGACGATCGAGAGGGCGGCCGGGGAGAGGATCGCCGCGCCCAGGCCCTGGACCGTGCGGGCGGCGATCAGCTGCCCCGAGTTGGCGGCGAGGCCGCCCGCCAGCGAGGCCAACGCGAAGAGGACCAGTCCGGCCATGAAGAGACGGCGCCGGCCGAGCAGGTCGGCGAGTCGGCCGCCGAGCAGCAGGAAGCCGCCGAAGGTGAGGACGTAGGCGTTCACCACCCAGGGCAGGCTGCCCTCGGAGAAGTTCAGCGCTTCCTTGATCGTCGGCAGGGCGACGTTGACGATCGAGGCGTCGAGGACGACGACGAACTGGGCGACGCAGAGCAGGGCGAGCGCGATCCAGCGTTTGTCGCGCGCCTCGGCGGCGGTGGTCACGAATCCTCTCCGGAGGAGAATTTGGTCCACGGGCGCTCGGCCGCGATGCCGTCGAGGAAGGTGTCGACCTTCTCGTCGTAGAAGGCGACCAGCCCGGCGATCTGCAACACCTGCGGCGAGGGGTAGGCGTAGGACCAGGCGACGTCCTCGTGCAGCGCGTCGCCGATCCGCGCCGACCAGTAATCGCTGGTCGTCCCCTTGTACGGGCAGTAGGTGGTGGTGTCGGTGCGCTCGAGGGCGGAGAAGTCGACGTCGGTGCGCTGGATGTAGTGGCGGGTCGGCAGGCCGGTCTCGAAGAGCAGCACCCGCGCGGTCGACTCGGCCAGCACGACGCCGTCGATCTCGACCCGGATCTGGCGCGAGGAGCGGATCGCGTCGACCCGCGCGTAGGGGCTCCGCGGGTGCCCGCCGAAGACCTCTTCGTCCTCCTCGAACCAGGCGTCGACCGAGCTCCAGGCGAGGTGGGCGAGCCCCGCGAACGGCCCGCTCTCGAACGTCTCGGCGGTGGGGCGGGCGAGCTCCGCGGCGTCGACGTCCTCGACCGGCACGTAGTAGGCGGGGTAGTAGGGCACCTCCCAGACGTAGAAGGCGCGGATCGTGTCGAGCACGGTCGCACCGCCGCGCACGGCGCGGATCCGCCGCGGGCAGGGCTGCATGAAGCCGGCCTCGGAGAGGTGCGACGGATAACGGGACGAGTCGAGCACGCGGGCCTCCGCGGGATTCACCCCGGGCAGACTAGCCAAAGAGGGTAGTTTGCTAGGCTAATTAGCAGAGCTAACGTTTACATGGCAGCCAAGGCCCCTGACACCTCCCTCACCGACACCGCCTCGCAGCTGCGCGACGCGGTAGTCCGCACCTCCCGCGCCCTGCGCCAGGAGGCGGCGGCGGAGACCGGGCTGACCCCGAGCGCGACCGCGGCGCTGGCGACGATCAACCGCTCCGGCCCGCTGACTCCGTCGGAGCTGGCGGAGCGCGAGCGGGTGAAGCGCCCCTCGATGACCCGCACGCTCGGCTGCCTCGAACGCGAGGGGCTGATCGAACGCACCCCCGACCCGGCCGACGGCCGCAGCTTCCTGGTCGCCGTCAACGACGCCGGCCGCGAGCGGCTGGCGCGCCTGCGCCGCCGCAAGAGCGCCTACCTGGCGCGCCGCCTCCGCGATCTCGACCGCGAGGAGGTCGAGACCCTCGCCCGGGCGGCCGCGCTGCTCGAACGCATGCGGGAGGATGAGCAGCCGTGAACGCGGAGCGAGCGAGCGTCGAATTCTGGCTCTTCGCGACGCGCGCGAAGCGTGAGCAGTCATCTTGACGACGGCCCTGCGACGCTCGTTCGACTCGCTCGAGGTCCCGAACTACCGGCGCTACTTCGCCGGCCAGGTCATCTCCCTGTCGGGGAACTGGATGCAGAACGTCACCGCTCTCTGGCTCGTCCTCACCCTGACCAACTCCGGCTTCGCGGTCGGCCTGACGACCGCCCTCCAGTTCCTGCCGATGCTCCTCTTCGGCGCCTGGGGCGGCCTGCTCGCCGACCGCTTCCCGAAGCGCAAGCTGCTCTTCGTCACCCAGGCGCTGATGACGATCCCCGCCGCCGGGCTCTTCCTCGTCACCCTCTTCGGCGTCGAGCAGCCGTGGATGATCTACCTCGCGGTCTTCGGCTTCGGCGCCGTCAACTGCGTCGACAACCCGACCCGGCAGAGCTTCGTGATCGAGATGGTCGGCCCCGACCGCCTGGTCAACGCGGTCAGCCTCAACAGCGTGATCATCGAGGTCGCCCGCATCGTCGGCCCGGCGATCGCCGGCCTCTTGATCGCCACGGTCGGCGTCGTCCCCTGCTTCGGCCTCAACCTGCTCACCTTCCTTGCGATGATCGCGGCGCTCTGGTCGATGGACCCGCGCGCACTGCAGGCGCCGCCGCCCGCGGTGCGCAAGCCGGGCGCGATCCGCGCGGGCCTGCGCCACGTCCGCAACACGCCGGAGCTGGCGGTGCCGCTGGCGCTGATGGCGCTGGTCGGCACGCTCGGCTTCAACTTCCAGGTGGCGCTGCCGCTGCTGGCCAAATTCACCTTCGGCGGCGGCGCGGGCGCCTACGCGCTGCTGGTCTCGGCGATGGGCGCGGGCTCGATCGTCGCCGCCCTGGTCAACGGCAACCGCGGCGAGACCGGCGCCAAGGTGATCGCCGCCGCCGCGCTCGCCTTCGGCGTCGCCGCGCTGGCCGCCGCCGCCGCCCCGGCGTTGATCTTCGAGGCGATCGTGCTCGCCGCGCTCGGCGGCGCCGCGGTGATCTTCGTCTCCTCGGTCAACTCGACGATCCAGCTCGCCGTCTCCGCCGAGATGCGGGGCCGGGTGATGGCCCTCTTCTCGATCGTCTTCCTCGGCTCGACCCCGATCGGCGGCCCGCTGACCGGCTGGCTGGCGGAAACCTACGATCCGCGCGTGCCCTTGGTCCTGGCCGGGATCTCCGGCCTCAGCGCCGCCTGGGCGGCGCGGGTGATCTTGACCCGCACCGCCCGCCGGCAACTGACCTATTCGATGTAGCCGGCCGCTTTGAGGTAGGCGGTGGCGGCTTCCTTCGGGGTCTGTTTTTCGAGTTCGACCCGCGCGTCCAGCTCCTGCATCACCTTCAAGGTGAGGCCATGTTGGACGTCGAGGATCGTCTTTTCGTAGTCCGGCCCTGCCGCTTCCGCGACTTTCTTCGAGCTCACGAAGATCACGTTGCCGGCCGGGAAGACGTGCTTGTCGTCTTCGAGGATCACGAACTTTTCCTTCTCCGCGGAGAGCTGCGGGTCGGTGGTGAAGAGGATCGAGAGATCCGCCTGACCCTTTTCCAGCACCGTGTAGCGGAGGCTGATGTCGACGGGTTTGAATTCCTTGAATTTCAGCCCGTACAGTTTTTCGAGCCCGGCCAGGCAGTCGATCCGCTGGCGACACTCGGGCGACCCGTAGAGGCTCAGTTTTTCACTCACGCCTTCCAGGTCGGAGACGGTTTTCAGGTGGTATTTTTCCGCCGTCGATTTGAGCAGGCCGACGGCGTTGGCGCTGGCGAACGGGGTGGGTTCGAACGCCACCAAGCCTTCTTTTTCGAATTCGGCATTCGCTTTTTCCCACGCTTCGGTGGCGTCGGAGGGGACTTCTTCCGGTTCGAAGTGGAAGAACGAGGTGAGCGCGGTCGAGGCGTACTCCGGGTAGCCGGAGATCTGCCCTGCCTTCAGCGTCTTCAGCGCCACCGTTTCGGAGCCGAGGCTGAGGTCGCTCTTCGCCTTGTAGCCCGCCGCCTGCAGGGCCTGCGTATAGATTTCGCCGAGGATTTCCTGTTCGGGGAAGTTCTTCGAGCCGATCGTCAGGCTGACCTTGGCGTTTGCGGGGTTCGAGGTGATCGCTTCCGCTTCCCCGCCGCCTTCTTCTTCACCGCTTTCCGTTTCTTCCGGTGCGGTCGATTCCGCTTCGGTGGTTTCCTTCGCGGTGCTGCTCGAGCCGCCGCCGCAGGCCGAGATGCCCACCGCAAGCGCGAGCGCGGCGATCAGCATGACCAGGGCCATCAGCGGCTTCTTATGGTTGAACCTCACTGCGTGCCTCCTTGTGTGTTGTGAACGATTCACTGGGCCTGCTGCAGTTGCAGGCCCTTGGAAGTGAGTCGCCTCTGCAACCCCGCCAGGGCGAACTCGAAGAGAAGTGCAAGGATCGCCACCACGATCGCGCCCGCCAGCACCCCGTCGGCGCCGTAGACGTTTTCGCCGAGGATGAAGTCACCGAGCGTGAGCACGCCCGCCAGCGGCGCGATCGTCGCGGTGGCGACGATGTTCACCGTGGCGCCGCGGATGCCGGTCATGATGCTCGGCACCGACAGCGGCGTCTCGACCTTGCGGACGATCTGGAGCTCGGTCATGCCGACCCCGCGGGCGGCGTCGACCGATGCCCGGTCCACCTGTCGCACCCCGACGAAGGTGTTGGTAAGGATCGGCGGGATGCCGAGCAGGGCGAGGACGAGGACGAGGACCGGGATCCCGACCCCGATCACGGTGGCGACCAGGGCGATCGCGGCCAGCTCGGGGATCGCCCGGCCGGCGTTGCCGATGCCGACCGCGACCAGTTCGCCCTTGCCGCGGTGGCCGAAGTAGAGGCCGACCGGGATCGCGATCAGGCAGGCCAAGAGGATCGCCAGCAGGCTCACCTCGATCTGCGTCCAGGCGAGTTCGAGCACCTGTTCGAAGCCGCCGACCTTCTTGCCGCCGGTGACGCTCGATTCCTGCTTCGAGAAGACGAATTCGATGGCGCCGCCGAAGCCGGCGAAGAGCGGGTGGGGGAGGAGCGCGGCGTTCACGGCACCGCCTCGGAGGCCGCCCGCCGCCACGGGGTGGCGAACCGCTGGGCGGTCAGCAGCACGAGGTCGATCGCAAAGGCCATCAGGATCGCGATCGCGCCGGCGATGATGATCGCGGTCGGGAAGACCAGGTTGGAGGAGCTGTAGATCTGCGAGCCGAGGCCGCCCGCGTTGGCAAAGACGGCGAGGGTGGCGATCGCGACCGTGCTCACCGTGGCAATCCGGATCCCGCCGACGATCTCCGGGATCGCCAGCGGTAGCTCGACCTTCCAGAGGATCTGCCGTTCGGTCAGGCCCATGCCGCGCGCCGCGTCCTTCGCCGAATCGGGCACGTTGTTCAGGCCCTGCATCACGTTGCGGTAGATGATCTGCAGCGTGTAGGCGCTGAGCGCGATGATCGCGGTCTCGCGGCCACGCCCGGTGATCGGCAGCAGCAGCATGAAGAAGGCGATCGAGGGGATCGCGAAGAGGACTCCGGTCCCCGCCAGGAGGGGGAACTGGAGGGGCTTGAAGCGGTGGGCGATCAAGGCCAGGATGAAGGCGATCGCGAAACCGATCAGCACCGAGATCACCACCAATTCGAATTGCTGCAGGGCGGGGGTGCCGAAGCGGTTGATGTGTTCGGTCGCCCAGTCCCAGCAGAAGAGGTGGGCGGGGCGCGCCTGGCAGGGCAGCGTCGCCCCGGTCCGGTGCTTGAAGAACCCTTCCCCGACTTCCCCCACCGCGGCCAGCGGCATCCCCAGGAGCCCGCTATTCATCGGCGGCGATCTCACTTGCCCGGTCGGGCGCCAGGGGGCGCTCGACCGCGCTCTGCTCTTCGGTCGCGGCGACCGGCGAGTTGAGGAACTCGGAGATGATCTCGATCGAGAGGATGCCCGCGATGCGGCCGTTGTGGTCGACCACCGGCGCGTACATCGACTCGCCCTGGAGCAGGTCGGCAAGCGCGTCGCGCATCACGTCGCTGGTTTCCAGCACCGGCCCGAGCGGGGCGTCGGCGGTGGCCGGGACCGTGTCGCCGGAGAGGTCGCGTTTGGTCAGCCAGCCCTGTGGCCGTTCGCGCTCGTCGACCAGCAGGGCGTAGGGGACTTCGACGTCGGGGCGCTCGAGCTCCGCCCGCACCTCCGCGGTCGACTGTCCCGGCCGCGCGTTCGGCGCCCGCCAGAGGCTGATGTCGCCGACCCGCATCAGCGAGAGCCGCTTCAGCGCCCGGTCGGAGCCGACGAAATCCTCGACGAACTCGTTGGCGGGCGTGATCAGGATCTCCGATGGGGTCGCGTACTGCTCGACCCGCCCGTGCTGTTTCATGATCGCGATCCGGTCGCCCATCTTGATCGCCTCGTCGATGTCGTGAGTGACGAAGAGGACGGTCTTGCGGATCTCCGCCTGGAGGCGGAGGAACTCGTTCTGCAGGCGCTCGCGGTTGATCGGGTCGATCGCCCCGAACGGCTCGTCCATCAGCATCACCGGCGGGTCGACGGCGAGCGCCCGCGCCACCCCGACCCGCTGCTGCTGGCCGCCGGAGAGCTGCACCGGGAAGCGGTCGCCGAGCTCGGGGTCGAGGCCGACCAGGGCGAGCAGCTCGGCGGTCCGGGCTCGCACCCGCTCCTTGTCCCAGCCGAGCAGTTGCGGCACCGTGGCAATGTTCTGGGTGATCGTCCGGTGGGGGAAGAGGCCGACCTGCTGGATCACGTAGCCGATCTCGCGCCGCAGCCTGGCCGCGTCGCGCTTCTTCACCGACTCGCCGCCGATCAGGATGTCGCCCTCGGTCAGCTCGACCATCCGGTTGACCATCCGCATCGAGGTCGTCTTGCCGCAGCCCGAGGGACCGACGAGGACGCAGATCTCGCCCGCCTCCACCTCGAGGTCGAGGTGGTCGACCGCGGGGGCCGAGGAGTGGCCATAACGCTTGGTAGCGCCCTGGTAGACGACGGAGGAAGCTCCGCCTTGGGACTGCTTTGTCGCCTCGGCGGCGGGCACTTGAAGCCGACCTTATACCCCTCATGGGCGGATTCAGACACAGGCGTCCAGGTTCTATGAGTGTGGGTTGTGGTGATGCTCACAGTGGTGGTCGAGGACGCGTTCGAGCCGCGGGACGGAGAGTGCTCCGGCGGGACAGCGAGGGCCCCGGCCTTCTCGGAGGCGACCCTGGCAGGCTGTGGCCGCCTCCGAGAAGGCCGGGTCATGGGGGGACGGGGGAGGGTCCGGGCGGAGGGCGGGGATCGTGACGGGTCCCCGGCGGGAGGAGCGCCGGGAAGATAGACGTCACAGACCTTCCCGGATCCCGAACGGTCAGGAGGCTCCGTGGTTCGAGATGGGCGTTATCCGCCCATGAGGAACCACGGAGTCTCCCGACCGTCGAGGGACGTGGCATCTCCGTACGGTGCCCCGCCTCCCACGTCGACGGGCCGAAAACTCCAGACATGCTGGAGTTTTCGGCCCATCAACACCGGAGCCCCCGCAGACGTGCCGTCCCTGTGACGGGACCTCCCGCGGACTCCCCGTCCCGGGCGTCCCGGAGGCGGCCACAGCCTGCCCGGGTCGCCTCCGGGACGCCCGGGAGGCCGGGGCTCCGATCGGTCCGGCCCCGTCCCTTGCGCGGGCGACAGCTCGGCCCGGCCACGACGGCCCGCGGCCCGACCCCTACAGGCCGAGGCGGGAAGCGCGCTCGCGGGCTCGGGCGACGACTTCGTTGCGCTCGGGCTGCACGCCGCCGCGCATCAGGACCTTGCCGGCGACGACGACCGTGTCGACGGCGGTGCGGTCGACGGCGTAGACGAGGTCGGCGGTCGCCTCGCCGATCGCCAGCTCCGGCACAGCCGGATCGAGGAGGAGGAAGTCGGCGGGCTCGCCGACCGCGAGCGGGGTGGCGCCGAGCGCCGGAGCCTTCGCGCCGGTGGCGATCTCCCAGGCGTCGTTCACCGAGATCGCGGTCGCGTCGGCGGCCGCGTGGCGCTGGGCGAGCGCGAACAGCTTCAGGTCGGTGAGCAGGTCGAGCGAGTCGTTCGATCCGGCGCCGTCGGTGCCGAGCCCGACTTGCACCTCGGCGGCGCGCGCCGAGGGCCAGTCGAAGATCTTGCCGACCGCGAGCTTCATGTTCGCCGCCGGGTTGGAGACGACGGTCGCGCCGCGAGCGGCGATCAGCGCCAGCTCTTCGTCGTCGAGCCAGACGCCGTGGGCGAGGACCGTCCGCTCGCTCAACAGGCCGAGATCGTCGAGATATGCGGCGGGACGGCGGCCGCGTTCGCCGAGACAGTCGTCGACCTCGGGCTTCGTCTCGGAGAGGTGGATCTGGACCGGCGCGCCCGACTCGGCCGAGAGCTCGGCGAGGAAGGCGAGCGACTCCTCGCCGACCATGTAGATCGAGTGGGGGGCGAGCGCCGCGGTGATCGGGCCGCCGAAGGCCGCCAGCATCTCGAGGCTCTCGCGTGCCTCCGCCTGCGCCACCTTCGGATCACCGCCCCGGTCGAACATCGGCGCGCCGATCGTCGCCCGCAGCCCCGCGTCGGCCACCGCCTGCGCGGTCGCTTCGGGGTGCCAGTACATGTCCCAGAAGCGGGTGGTGCCGGAGCGGGTCATCTCCAGGCAGGCGAGCCGCGCGCCCCAGTAGACGTCGTCGGGCTCGAGCTTCGCCTCGACCGGCCAGATCCGTTCTTCCAGCCAGGGCATCAGCGGCAGGTCACCGCCGCTGCCGCGGAAGAGCGTCATCGCCGCGTGGGTATGGCCGTTGACCAGCGGCGGCACCAGGATCGCGCCGGCCGCCTCGAACGCCTCCTCGCCGGGCGCGGCGAGGACGTCGGGACCGAGCGCGGCGATCGTCCCGTCATCGGCGCAGCGCAGCCCAATCGTCTCGCCGTCGAGGCGCGCGCCGGTGACCAGGAGCGGCGCCGGCTTGCTCACCGCCCGACCGCCCCGAGCCGGGGGAGGACGGCGGCGAGCCCGTCGCGCAGCCGCGTCGCGTTGATCAGCCGGTCGGCTTCGATCTCCTCGACGCTCAGCTGCCGCTCGGCAAGTCCGTTGGCGAGGTTGTCGACGACGCAGATCGCCGCGTATTCCAGCCCCAGCTCGCCGGCGACGACGCACTCGGAGGCGATCGTCATCCCGACCAGGTCGGCGTGCGGGGCGATCATCCGGATCTCGGCCGGGGTCTCGAAGCGCGGCCCGATCGTCTGCCAGTAGACGCCGCCGTCGACCGCCGGCTCGGCGCCCGTGCCCCAGGCCTCGAGCAGCTCGCCCCGCCAGCGTGCGGCGAAGGCCGGGGCCGAGTGGGCGCGGGTGTCGGGGAAGATCGAGAGGCCGAGGTGGAGGGCGATGAAATCGTCGGGGCAGACGAAGCTGCCGACGGGAAGGTCGGTGCGCAGCGAGCCGACCGAGGCGACCGCCAGTACCCGGTCGCAGCCCTGCTCGACCAACGGCCGCAGGTTGGCGGCGTGATCGATCTCGTGCGGGAGGACGTAGGCGCTCTCGCCGCCATGGCGCTGCACCACCGCCGCCCCGTGCTCGGCCGCCGCCGCGGCGATCTCACTGCCGCCCGGGCCGATGGCGTTGGAGCCGAGGATCACGGCGAGGCGTCCCATCGCGGCATCGTATGCCGCCGCGCCGTGGGTGCGAACGCCCGGGCGTGGCCTACGATCGGCGTCGATGGAGGAGGACCGTGATCCGCAGGGGCGACCGTCGGGCCGCCACGAGACCGAAGAGGAGCGGCTCGACCGCAACCTCTCCGAGCTGTTGCAGGAGCTGCGGGTGGCGCTGCCCGGGGTGCAGGTGCTGTTCGCCTTCCTCCTCGCGGTGCCCTTCCAGCAGCACTTCACCGCGATCAGCGCCTTCGACAAAAAGGCCTACTTCGCGACCCTGCTGCTGACCGCGCTCTCGGCGGCGCTCTTGATCGCCCCCTCCGCCTACCACCGGATCACCTTCCGCTACCAGCAGAAGGGCCGGCTCGTCTTCATCGCCAACCGGCTTGCGATCCTCGGCCTCGGCGTCCTGGCGCTGGCGATGACCTGCGCGATCATGCTGGTCACCAACGTCCTCTTCGGCACCGTCGCGACCACCGTCGTCACCACGGCGCTGGTACTGGCGATGTTCTTCCTGCTCTGGGCGGTGCTGCCGCTGAAGCGCCGGCTCAGGTACAGGAACGAGGGCTTGCCGCTCTTAGATCCGCCGCAAGACGATTGATCGCCTCCCGCAGCTCGTCCAACAGCGGCAGCTCGGGTTCCGTCGTGGCCAACATGGCGGCGTCGGCTTCCCAGACTTCGAGCTTCAGCCCGAGCGAGACGTTGTACTCGTCGGCGACCCGCATCCCTTCGGCCTCGATCGCCGCGTGCAGGGTGGTGAGGTTGGTCAGCTTGTCGGCGGCGTAGATCGCCAGGGCGTCGCCATCGACGGCGACGACCCGGCCACGGTGCTCGTCCTTGCGCTCGCGGTAGGGCTCGATCGACTCGTCGTCGGAGAGCGCGTCGACCAGGTCGGCCACCTCGTCGCCGAACCCGGCCCGCAGCTCCTCGACCGTCGTCTCCGAGTCCTCGACCACGTCGTGGAGGAGCGCCGCGGCGAGCGTCGCCTCACCGTAGCCGCGCGCCGCGAGCGTCGCGGCGACCATGCGCGGGTGCTCGATGTAGGGGAGGCCGCCGCTGCCGTTGCGGGTTTGACCCGCGTGCGCCTCGGCCGCTTTCGCCAGCGCCGCGGCGATCAGCTCCGAGCGCGCCGCGGCGGCGTCGATCGGCGCGGTGTCGATCGGGCTCATCGGCCGACCACGCTGGTGATCGCCGATGCCTCCACGGTCGCGCTGCCGGCGGGCTCGGCGGCGAGGGCGAATTCGCCGGTCGCCGGATCGACCTCGTAGGAGGTCCCCTCGCGGCCGAGCTCGACCGCGCCCGCGCCGCCGCCCGCCACCCACTCGGCCGCCGCACGCTCGGCGTGGGTGTCGAGCCAGCGGTCGGAGTGCATCGGGTCGTGGTGGAAGAGGACGGTGCGCCGCGCCCCGGTGCGCCGCGCGAAGGCCAGCGAGTGCGAGAGCGCCGAGTGACCCCAACCGAGGTGGCGGGCGTACTCCTCGTCGGCGTACTGGCCGTCGTGGATCAAGAGGTCGGCGTCCTCGGCGAGGGCGAAGCCGGAGATCCACTCGGGCTCCAGCGCCGCCAGGTCGGCGCCGAGCGCGGGCTCGTGGTCGGGGATGTAGGCGAGGGTCGAGCCCGCGTCCTCGATCCGGTAGCCGAGCGTCGGCCCGCGGTGGGCGACCGAGGCGGCGGTGATCCGGGCGGAGCCGAGCTCCCACTGCTCCGGGGAGGCGCGGAAGGAGACGTCGCAGGGCAGCTCGCGCACCTCGACCGGCGAGAGCGGCGCCGAGATGTAGCGGGCGATGCGATCGCGCAGGCTCGCCTCGGGCGTGGCCGGGCCCCAGATCACGACCTCGGCCTGCGAGCGGAAGAGCGGCTCGAAGAAGACCAACCCCTGGATGTGGTCGAGGTGGAGGTGGGTGAGGAGGATGTGGAGCCGGGTCGTCTCGACCGGCAGCGCCAGGCCGAGGTTGCGGATCCCGGTGCCGGCGTCGAGGGCGAGCAGCGAGCCGTCGGAGAGGGTCACGCCGACGCAGCTGGTGTTGCCGCCGTAGCGGATCGTCTCCGGACCGGGGGAGGGGACCGACCCGCGCGTGCCCCAGAGACTGACCTTCATGCGGCCGTCCCGTTGGGATGCGCGGCGAGTGTCGCGGCGGGCACGGCGTCGGCCGGGAGGTCACCCTCGACCGGCCACAGGATCGCGATCGCGCCATGCGAGCCGTGCGCGGTGAGGATCGGGAAGGCCGTGCACTCGACCGCGTGGACCCGACCGTCGAAGGCGCGGACGCCGAAGCCGGCGTGGGCGGGGCGGCCGGCCCGCACCACGCGCACCACCGGCAGCTCCTCGTAGGGGATCGTCTCGCCACTCGCGTCGTAGGGGCCGAAGAGGCCGCCCCACTCGCCCGGGCCGACCTCGCCGACCTCCTCGAAGCGCTTGCCGAGCAGCGTCGCCGCCGCCTCGTTGTAGAAAACGAGCAGGCCTCCCTCGTCGACCAGGAAGGCCGGGGTGGAGAGCGCCGACATCAAGTTCCTGGCAAGGATCAACTCCAGCGGCTTCTGCGACACGCTGGACACTTTAGTTCGTAATTTGCGGATACCCCGGGCGACTTTTCGGAAGGATGCTCCAGCGAATACGCTTGCCGCCCCCGGATGCGCGAGCCCACCCGCACCTACCGCTTCGCGATGGCCGTCAACCTGCCGGTCGCCCGCTGGGCGCGGCTGCAGGTCAGCGGCGTCGAGGTCCTGCCCACGAGCGGCCCGCTGCTTCTGGTCGGCAACCACGACAGCCATTGGGACCCGGTGATGATCGGCTTCGCCGCCCGCAAGCGGCGGATGATCCGGGCGCTCGCCAAATCCGAGCTCTGGGACGTCAAGGGCCTGGCGCCGGTGCTCAACGGGATGGGCCAGATCCCGATCGTCCGCGGCGCCGGTGACGCGCAGGCGCTGGCCAACGCGGTGACGGCGCTGCGCGAGGGCTCCTGCGTCGGCGTCTTCCCCGAGGGCACCCGCTCGAAGGGCCGCACGATGAGGGCGCGGAGCGGCGTCGGCCGACTGGCGCTGGAAGTGCCCGAGGCGCACGTCTGCTGCGTCGCCGTCAGCGGCACCACCGACCTCACCGGCTTCCCCCGCCGCCCTCGCATCGCGATCCGCTTCTTCGACCCGGCCGGAGGACAGCCGCGCGCCGACGAGGACCCCGGCGATCTCTCCGCCCGCCTGCTCGCCGAGATCCGCGCGATCTCCCCGCCGACCGCGCCCTACCGCAAGCGCGGCCTGCCGATCCCGGAGTAGGGAAGCCGGCGCCCGGGCGAGGGCCCGGGCCGCGTAAGGGACGAGGCCGGACCGATCGGAGCTCGTACGTCCCGGGCGTCCCGGGGGCGACACCCGGGCAGGCTGTGGCCGCCTCCGGGACGCCCGGGACGGGGAGCTCGCGGGGAGGACCCCTCACAGGGACGGCACGTCTGCGGGATCGACGTGGGGGACGGGGCGCTCGTCACGGAGATGCCACGTCCCTCGACGGTCGGGGATCGGCGTGGTCCCTTATCCACGTATGGCGGGGATTGCGAACCACGGAGTCTTCTGACCGTTCGAGATCCGGGAAGGTCTGTGACGGCCATCCTTCCCGGCGGCCTCAGCCCGCCGGAGCGCCGGAGCCCTTGAGCGCCGTCCAGGTGCCGCCGAAGGCGGAGGAGCCGTTGCCGTTCGCTTCGCCCGGCTGCTTGTCGCCGCTGAAGCCGTAGAGCGGGTGGCCGGCGTAGGTGACCTGGCGGCTGCCGTCGGGCAGGGTGATCGTGCCGAGGCGGGCGGCGCCGGCGCCGTTCGACGGCTCCGGTTCGCCGTTTTCGACCAGGAGCGGCGGCCACGCCTTCGCGCAGGCGCCCGTGCAGGCGGAGCTTTTGCCGCTGTCCTTGGAGAAGGCGTAGAGGGTGCGGCCCTGGGAGTCGACCAGCACCTGCCCGAGCCCGGCGGCGCTGCCGAGGGAGACGAAGACGGTCCCTTCTTCGGCGTTCGGCGGCGGCTTGGCGACCGGCGTGGTCGTCGTCTTCGCGGTCGAGCCGGCCGCGGAGCTACTCGACGACCCGCCGCCGCAGCCGGCGAGCACGGCCCCGCCGACGATCACCCCCACCGCCGCGGCCACCCGGAGTGAGTTCGCAGTTCCCCACAACGTGTGTAGGAAACTGCGAACGCGCGGGTGTTGGGCGCTCACGTCGAATCGATGCCCGCCCCACTCACCATCGCGGTCGCCGAGCTGATCGGCGCGGTGAAGGTGCGATCGCCGGCGTGGACGCCGATCACCGCCGCCTGGGAGAGGTCGAGCGCCGAGGAGAGCCGGACCTCGGAGTCGCTCCCCCAGCGGTAGCGGAAGCTGCCCGCGGAGAAGGTCCGCCCGCCCTCGCCGCGCAGGAAGACGCGGCAGAGCGTGCCGGAGCGGATGCCCTTCACGTACATCTGGATCTCGGTGCCGAAGGCGTGGGGTTCGAGGGTTGCGTCGATGCTCACCCCTTTCGGCAAGGAGGCGAAGCGCACCTGCTGGGCGGGCGAACTTTCCCCGCCGCCGATCGGCAGGGCCACGAGCAGGAGGACGGCCGCGACGGCCGCGGTGGCGACGGCACCGCCGATGCCCAACCGCCAACGGCGCCGCCGCCTCTCACGGTCCTCCCTGGAGCTTTCCGCCGTGATCTGGGCCTCGATCCGGGCGCCGAGGTCGGCGGGCGGCCGCACCGCGGGCGCCTCGATCCGGTCCGGGTCGGCGAGCGGCAGCAGCGCCGCGACCCCTTCCAGCGAGCGCAGCTCGGCGCGGCACTCCGCGCACCCCTCGAGGTGGGCGGCGAGCGCCGCCCGTTCGTCGGCGGGCAGGTCGCCGAGCGCGTAGGCGCCCAACGAGAGCCGCCAGTCGCGGTGATCCTCAGTCCTCATAGCCCATCTCCTCGAGCGCCACCCGCAGCGCCTTCAGCCCGTAGTAGACGCGGCTCTTGATCGTCCCCTCCGGCACGCCGAGCTCCTCGGCCACCTCCGCGTAGGGACGGGCGCGGAAGTGGGTCTCGAGCAGCACTCGCCGATGATCCTCGCCGATCCGCCGCATCGCCTCCTCGACCTGCCAGGCGAGCAGTGCCTGCTCCAGCGGTTCGACCGAAGGCTCGACCCCGCCCTCGGCGACGCGCGGGCGCGAGGCTCGGGCGCGGCCGAGGTCGATCACCACGTTGCGCAGGATCGCGAACAGCCAGGTGCGCAGGCTGCCGATCTCGGGGTTGAAGCGCTCGCCCGCTTTCCAGGCGCGCAGGAAGGTCTCCTGGACCGCCTCCTCGGCGAGGCCGGCATCGCCCAGCGAGCGCACCGCGAAGCCGTAGAGCTCGCCCGAGTGGGCGGCGTAGGCGGCGCGCACATCGCGCTCCTTGGTCAGCGCGCCCATCGCGACTCTTCTCTCGGCCGACTCATCGTCGACCGTTGTACGGGGCGGGGCGGGGCGAGGTTCAGCCGCCCCCGCCCCGGGGCTGCTCCGCCCCTCCGTCAGGCCTCGAGTTTGCCGATCTTGAAGATCTTCGTCCCGCAGTCAGGGCAGACACCCTGGATCGCCGGCCGGCCGTTCTTCATCGTCACCTGCTTGGCGTCTTTGATCTCGACCTTCTTGCGCTCTTTGACGCAGTAGCCCTCGGGCATGTCGAGGCCTCCTTTCCGTGCCGCGGAGCGGCGTCTTCCCGCATACCCACGCGGGCTGGATCGACCGAATGTACCCGAGATCGGGGATGCCGACGGCCGATGCGTTGCAAATGTCACAATAGATTGACCGACCAGTCAATCAGCCTGACCTTCGCATTCGTCTACGCTGCCCGTCGGTTCAAGAACCTGCACCAAGCCCAAGGAGGCGCCCGAGATGCCCGAAGCAGTAATCGTCGACACCATCCGCACGCCGATCGGCCGCGCCTTCAAGGGCTCGCTCGCCTCGCTGCGCCCCGAGGAGATGGGCGCCTTCGTGGTCGACCAGCTGCTCGAGCGCAATCCCGAGCTCGACCCGGCCCTGATCGAGGACGTCTTCTGCGGCTGCGGCTTTCCCCAGGGCCTGCAGGCCTTCAACATCGGCAGGATCATCTCGCTGCTCTCGGAGAAGCTGCCGCAGACCGTTAACGGCGTCACCATCGCCCGCTACTGCTCCTCCAGCCTCGACGCGATCCGCCACGCCGGCAACGCGATCAAGGCGGGCGAGGGCGACGCATACCTCGCGGTCGGGGTCGAGTGGGTGAGCCGCTACAACGAGCGCACCGAGGTCGCCGGTGCCGACGACCGTGACCAGAACCTGCTCGGCGAGAACGGCCAGCCGAACGCCTACATCGAGATGGGCCTGACCGCGGTCAACGTCGCCAACAAATACGGCGTCTCGCGCGAGGAGATGGACAAGTTCGCCCAGCGCTCGCAGGAACTGGCGGTCAAATCGCAGGAGGACGGCTTCTTCGACCGCGAGATCGTGCCGGTCGAGGTAAACGGCGCCGAGGTCGCCAAGGACGATGGCCCGCGTGCCTCCTCGACCCTGGAGAAGCTAGCCGAACTGGACGAGGCCTTCGGTGGCGGCGGGGTCACCGCAGGCAACTCCTGCCCGCTGAACGACGGTGCCGCCGCGGTGCTGCTGATGAGCGACACCAAGGCCAAGGAGCTGGGCCTTGAGCCGCGCGCCCGGATCATCACCGCTGCCACCTACGGCAACGAGCCCGAGTACATGGGCGTGGCGCCGATCGGTGCGATCAGGAAGGTCCTCGACCGCGCCGGGATGACGATCGGCGACGTCGATGTGGTCGAGCTGAACGAGGCCTTCGCCGCCCAGGTGATCCCGATCATGGACGAAACCGGGATCGAGCTCGAGAAGCTGAACACGCATGGCGGCGCGATCGCCCTCGGCCACCCCTTCGGGATGACCGGCGCCCGGATCATGGGCACGCTGCTGAACGCGATGGAGACCGACGACCACCAGGTCGGCCTGGAGACGATGTGCGTCGCCGGCGGCCAGGGGAAGGCGATGATCGTCGAACGCGTCTGAGCGTTCGATCGGCGCGCCCGCGCTCGGCAAAGATGAGACTTGTGTGACGAAGTGACCCCCGTCGAGGGTCACTTCTTGTTTACATACCGACCGTGCCCGATCTCTCCCAGGTGAAGCCGGAGGACATCAACGAGTTCGCGGCGGGCAGTTTCCCCGCCGACATCGGCATCGAGGCGCTGGAGATCGGCGAGGACCGCTCGCGCGGCCGGATCCTGGTCGAGAGCCGTCACCTGCACCCCGGCGGCTTCGTCCACGGCGGCGTCTGGACCGCGCTCGGCGACACCGTCGCCGCCTGGGCCACCTTCCGCGCGATCCCACCGGGCTACGACTTCACCACGATCGAGCTGAAGCTGAACGTCTTCGGCGCCGGTCGCCTGGGCGACGAAATCGTCGCCGACGCGAAGCCCCTGCACGCCGGCCGCAGCACCGCTGTGATCGAGGTCCGGATCGACCGCATCCGTGACGGCGCCTCGAAACTCTGCGCGAACCTGGTCGTCAGCCAGTTCCTGATCGCACCCGGCCTGCCGCTCGACTTCTAAGAGAGACTCTAAGCAGGTTTCGGGGACTCCTCCATCGGGCTCGGCGGCTCGTCCGTTTCGTCGGGCGCCTCCGATTCCCAGCGTTCGACCACCGGCAGCCGCCAGAGCACGCTGGCGATCGCCATCCCGATCGCCGCCGAGAGCAGGGCGATGAACCACTGGCCCGAGGTGAGCACCTTGAGTTCGAAGAAGGAGCGCAGCGCCGGCACCCCGATCATCAGCGCGAAGAGGGCGCCGAGGGCGATGATCATCCCCAGCATGTAGCTCTGGATCGCGATGTGCTCGCGGCCGGGGCCGCGCTCCAAGAGCAGCACGAAGGCCAGGCCGAGCACGATCAGCGTGGTGGTCGCCGCCGTGCGCCCGGCGTCGATATCACCGCCGCCGACCGAGTTGACGAGCAGGCAGGAGAGGATCGAGGCGAGCCCCGTCGCCACCCCGGCGGGCACCGCGAAGGCGCCCAGGGCGCGGATCAGGCGGCCGCGGTAGAGCGGTCCGTCCGAGGGCGCCAGGGCGAGGACGAAGGAGGGGATGCCGATCGTCAGGAAGGCCGCCATCGTCAGCTGCCGGGGCAGGAACGGGAAGGCGAAGCCGGGCACCGCGACCAGCACGATCAGGGTCGCCGCGTAGACCGACTTGGTGAGGTAGAGGCGGCCGAGGCGGTGGATGTTGCGGGCGATCCGCCGGCCCTCGCCGACCGCCTCCGGCAGCCGCGCGAACTGGTCCTCGAGCAGGACCACGTCGGCGACCCCCTTGGTCACCTGCGTGCCCGAGCCCATCGCCACCGCCATCCGCGCCCGCTTCAGCGCCGGCACGTCGTTGACCCCGTCGCCGATCATCGCCACGTAGCGCCCGGCGGCGACCAGCGCGTCGACCAGCCGTTTCTTCTGCTCCGGCTTGATCCGGCAGAAGATCGTGGCGGCGAGCGCCATTTTTTGGAGCGCCTCCGGGTCGTCGGGGAGGTCGGGGCCCTCGACCACGCCCGCCTCGCGCGGCACCCCGACCGCGTAGGCGACCGCGGTCACCGTCGCCTTGGCGTCGCCGGAGATCAGCTTCAGGTCGACTTCCTGCTCGCGCATGAACTCGATCGTCGCCGCGGCGTCCTCGCGCAGCGTCTCCTCGAGCACGATCAGGGCGACCGGCGCCAGCCGCGGCGCCGGGCTGACCGCGGCGTCGGCGGGGAGTGGCTCGCCGCTGCGGCCGAAGGCGACCACCCGCCGCCCCGCCGCGGTCTCCTCGGCCAGCTTCGTCGCCAGCGCCGGCGGCAGCACCAGCGCGCCCGCCTCTTCGAGCACGTCGGGCGCTCCCATGACGAAGGTCCCAGCGCCCGCCCCGTTGCCCGCCAATGAGACGCCGGACCACTTGTACTCGGAGGAGAAGGGGACCTCGGCGGCGACCTGGCCGGGGTCGCCCGGGTAGCGGGCGGCGATCGTCTCCAGGGTCTTGTTGCGGTCCCCGGCGCTCGCCGCGAAGCGCCCCAGCACCGCGGCGCCGACCGCCGGGTCGACGTCGGCGGCGAACTCGACCGCGGCGAGCCGCAGCTCGCCCTCGGTCAGCGTGCCGGTCTTGTCGACGCAGATCGTGTCGACCGAGGCGAGGCTCTCGGTCGCGCTCATCTGCTGGACCAGCGTGTTGCGCCGCGCCAGCCGCACCGCGGCGACCGCGAAGGTGATGCTCATCAGCAGCACCAGGCCCTCGGGGATCAGCGTCACCAGGCCCGCGGTGGCGGTCTCGGCGGCGCTCTGCAGGCCGACACTGCGGATCTTCAGGCTGGCCAGCAGCAGGATCGCCAGCGGGATCATCGCGTAGGTGGAGACGACGATCACCCGGTTCACCTCCTCCTGCAGCGGCGAGAGCGGGTGGCGAAAGGCGCGCGCCTCTCCCGCCAGCCGGCCCGCGTAGCTGTGCTCGCGCACCGCCTCGACCTCGTAGTGGCCAGAGCCGGAGATCGCGAAGGAGCCGGAGAGCACCTCGTCGCCGGAGTCCTTGCGGATGCCGTCGGCCTCGCCGGTCAGCATCGACTCGTCGAGGGTGAGGCCGCGGCTGGCGATCACCCGGCCGTCGGCGACCAGCTGGTCGCCCGGCCCGATCGCGACCACGTCGCCGGGGACGATCTCCTCGCCCAGCACCTCGACCGTCTCGCCGTCGCGGATCGCCCGCGCCCGCGGCGCCACCAGCACCGCCACTTCGTCGAGCGTCTTCTTCGCCTTCAGCTCCTGGCGGATCCCGATGTAGGAGTTGATCACCGCGACCACGCCGAAGAGCGAGTCGGCGTAGAGCCCGAGCCCCAGGTCGAGGACGAAGAAGACCGCGATGATCGCGTTGAAGAGGGTGAAGACGTTGCCCGCGACGATGCTCGAGGTCGAGCGCGAGGAAGTCTCGGGAGGCGCCCCCAGCTTGCGCAGCCGGGCGGCCGCCTCCTTCTTCGAAAGACCGAGTGCCGCTGGGTCGGGAATCGATTGGCGCGAGGACACGGGGACATTCAATAGGGTGGCGGATGGGATGGCGCTGAAACTGGGGGTGAACCTGGGCTATTGGGGGATAGGCCCCGCGGGCGACGAGGCCCTGGAGGCGGTGCTCGCCGCCAAAAGGCTCGGCTACGAGTCGGTCTGGGTGGCCGAGTCCTACGGCTCCGACGTGGTCAGCGTGCTCGCCTGGCTGGCCGGGCAGACCGAGAAGATCAACCTCGGCGCCGCGATCCTGCAGGTGCCGGCGCGGCCGCCCGCGGCGGCGGCGATGGCGGGCGCGACGATCGACAAGCTCTCCGGCGGCCGCTTCCTCTTCGGCTTCGGGCCGTCCGGCCCGCAGGTCTCCGAAGGCTGGTACGGGGTGCCCTACGCGAAGCCCTGGGGGCGGACCCGCGAGTACATCGAAGTGGTGCGGGAGATCGTCGCCCGCGAAGGCCCGCTGGAGCACCACGGCACCCATTACGACCTGCCGCTGCCGGGCGGCGAGGGCAAGCCGCTGAAGCTGAACTTCCACCCGCTGCGGAATTCGATCCCGGTCTTCGTCGGCGCGATCGGGCGCAAATCGGTGGAGATGACGGCCGAGATCGCCGACGGCTGGATCCCGATCTTCTTCTCCGTCGACCGCTTCCAGGAGACCTGGGGGGAGTACCTCGAGGCGGGCTTTGCCAAGGGCGGGCGGACGCGCGCCGACCTCGAGGTCTCGCCCTCGCTACAGGTGGCGATCGACGGCGATCTGGAGGCCGCGAAGAACGTGGTCAAGGCGGGCCTCGTCCTCTACCTGGGAGGGATGGGGTCGCGGAAGACCAACTTCTACGTCGATCTGGCGCACCGGTTCGGCTTCGGCGAGGTTGCCGACGAGGTCCAGCGTCGCTTTCAGGCCGGCGACCGTGGTGGCGCCTTCGAGGCGATGCCGGACGAGATCGTCGAGGCGACCTCGCTGGTCGGCACCGAGGCCGAGGTCGCCGCGCGGGTGGAGCGCTTCGCCGCCGCCGGTGTCGACCGCCTGATCGTGTCGCCGGTGCACGTAGAGCGCGATCAGCAGCTTCACACCCTGGAGCGGTTGTCCGCGATGGCCGGCGTCACCCCGTCTGGGTGACAGATCGCATAAGGTTCCGCGCCGCATGCTGGAGATCGGAGTGCCGAAAGAGACCGCCGAGGGGGAGCGCCGGGTCGCGCTCGTCCCTGACGTCGTGCGCTCGTTGAAGAAGAACGAGAAGGTCGACGTGCTGATCGAGTCCGGCGCCGGTGAGGCCGCCGGCCACCCCGACGCCCAGTACACCGACGCGGGCGCCGAGATCGCTTCCGCAGAGGCGATCTGGGGCGCCGACGTGGTGCTCCGGGTCGCCGTGCCGAGCGCCGAGGACGTCGGCCGGCTGAGCGCAAGCCAGGTCTTCGTCTCCCACCTGGACCCGTGGGTCGCCGCCGACACCAACAGGGCCCTCGCCGCCTCCGGCGTGACCGCCTTCGCGATGGAGGCGATCCCGCGGACCACCCGCGCCCAGGCGATGGACGCGCTCTCCTCGCAGGCCGCCGCCGCGGGCTATGCGGCGACCCTGATCGCCGCCCGCGAGTCGGGTCGCTTCTTCGGCATGATGACCACCGCCGCGGGCACCGTGCCGCCCGCCAGGGTCCTCGTCCTCGGCGCCGGCGTCGCCGGCCTGCAGGCGCTCGCCACGGCGAGGCGCCTCGGCGCGATCGTCACCGGCTTCGACATCCGCCGCGCCGCCTGGGAGCAGATCGCCTCGCTCGGCGGCCGGCCGCTGGAGCTCGACTTCATCCCCGACGCCGAGGGCGAGGGCGGCTACGCCCGGCCGCTCACCGAGGAGGAGGACGCCCAGGTGCGCGACGCGCTCGCCGAGAACGCGAAGAGACAGGACATCATCATCACCACCGCCGCGATCCCCGGCCGGCCGGCGCCGAGGCTGATCACCGCCGAGGCGGTGCGCGGCATGGCGCCGGGCTCGGTGATCGTCGACCTCGCCGCCGAGACCGGCGGCAACTGCGAGCTGACCGTGCCGGGGGAGACCGTGGTCGAGGCCGGAGTCAAGGTGATCGGCACGACCGACCTGCCCAGCCTGATGCCGGTGCCGGCCTCCCAGCTCTACGCCAAGAACCTGGAGAACCTGCTCGGCCTGCTGATCACCGAGGAGGGCGAGATCGACGTCGACCTCTCCGACGACATCCTCGCCGCGGCGCTGATCACCCAGGGCGGCGAGATCAAGAACGAGCGCGCCGCCGGGAGGGAATCCCAATGAGGATGAAAATCGACGCGGTGATCACCGGTCATTCGAGTCCGCGGCGATTTTCGTCCGAGGGAGGGATGCCATGAGCCTGTTCACCGAGTTCACGATCTTCGTGCTGGCGATCTTCGTCGGCTTCGAGGTGATCTCGAAGGTGCCGACGACCCTGCACACGCCGCTGATGTCGCAGACCAACGCGATCCACGGCATCGTCATGCTCGGCGGCCTGATCGTCCTCGGCTACGCCGGCGACGGCCTCGAGTACGTGATCGGCACGATCGCCGTCGCCTTCGGCGCGATCAACATCGTCGGCGGCTTCATGGTCACCGACCGGATGCTCGGCATGTTCGCCAAAAAGCCGAAACCCCAGGTCAAGCCGTCCGCCTCCTCCGCTTCGCATCCGGGGGCGGACGGGTCCAAAGACGAGGGCGCCGATAAATGATCTCGCTCGCGGTTCTGCCGCCGGGCGGCGATGCCGCCACGGCGCTCTACATCGTCTCGTTCTCGCTCTTCATCCTGGGGCTGAAACAGGGCACGCACCCGACCACGGCAAAGCGCGGCAACATGATCGCCGCGGTCGGCATGGCGGTCGCGGTCCTCACCACCCTGCTGCTCGATGGGATGGGCAACTGGGGCCTGATCGCGATCGGCCTGGCGATCGGCTCGGCCGTCGGCGCCTACGCCTCGATCAAGGTGAAGATGACCGAGATGCCGCAGATGGTCGCCCTCTACAACGGGGTCGGCGGCGGCGCGGTGGCCCTGATCGCCTGGTCGGAGATCCGCCACGGCATCCACATCGGCGGCGCGATGCCGCTGGAAGACCTGATCCCGACGCTGCTCGCGGCGATCATCGGCTCGGTCTCCTTCTGGGGCTCGAACATCGCCTTCGGGAAGCTTCAGGAAGTGATCCCGACCCGGCCGATGGCGGTGCCGGGGCAGCAGATCATCAACGCGATCCTCGGGATCGGCGTGATCGTGATCGCGATCGTCATCGCGATCAACAACGAACCGCCCTCGCAGGCCCTCTTCATCCTGATCCTGGTCTGCGCGGCGATCCTCGGCAACCTGGTCGTGCTGCCGATCGGCGGTGCCGACATGCCGGTCGTGATCTCGATGCTGAACGCCTTCACCGGCCTCAGCGCGGCGGCCGCCGGCTTCGCCCTCCAGAACGTCGCCCTGATCGTCGCCGGGACCCTGGTCGGTTCCTCGGGGACGATCCTGACGATGGAGATGGCGACGGCGATGAACCGCTCGGTCGCCAACATCCTCTTCTCTGGCTTCGGCGGCGCGCCCGCCGTGGCGGCGGGATCCGGGGAGCAACGGCCGGTCACCTCGATCGGCGCCCAGGACGCGGCGATCAAGCTCGCCTACGCCGACAGCGTCGTGATCGTCCCCGGCTACGGCCTCGCCGTCGCCCAGGCCCAGCACGCGGTCAAGGAGATTGCGAACCAATTAGAGGCGCGCGGAGTCACCGTGAGCTACGCGATCCACCGGGTCGCGGGCCGCATGCCGGGACACATGAACGTCCTCCTGGCCGAGGCCGACGTGCCCTACGAGCAGCTCAAGGAGATGGACGAGATCAACCCCGAGATGCCGCGCGTCGACGTCGCCGTGGAGATCGGGGCCAACGACGTCACCAACCCGGCCGCCAAAAACGACCCCGACTCGCCGATCGCCGGGATGCCGATCATCGAGGTCTCCGAGGCCAACGAGGTCATCGTCATCAAGCGCTCCCTCTCGACCGGCTTCGCCGGCATCGACAACGACCTCTTCTACGAACCGAACACCTCGATGCTCTTCGCCGACGCCAAGGCGGCGGCGGGGGAGGTCGCGGCGGAGATCGAGAAGCTCTAGCGAAAGG
>JAFDWF010000038.1 GCA_018268575.1 Actinomycetota bacterium | reverse complement strand
CGGTCCCACGGCGACCGAAACTCCACACACAGGTCCCTGACCGGTCGGGCGACGGGATACAGGGCGCCCTGCCGTCACGAAGACGCCGGGGACGTCACGGGGACCCCACGATCGCAGGGAAGGCGTATGCCTTCACGGGGAGGTCTCAGGTCCCCATCCCGCGCTGCGTGGATTGCCCGTGCCATGGCACGGGCAAACCGTGGTCACGTCTTCGTGACCGTGGAGGAGGCGTGGAACCCGTGACGTCTCCCTCATGCCTCCCGCGACATCTCCCTCCGCTGTTCCTTATGCCCACCATCCCGGATGGTGGGCATAAGGAACAGCGGAGCGTAGGACCCTCCGCCGTCCCTCCATGACCCGGCCTTTTCGGAGGCGGCCACAGCCTGCCAGGGTCGCCTCCGAGAAGGCCGGGTCCCTTTCGGCATCCGGGCGCCAGCCGGCACCGCCCCCGTCCCTCAGCCCCGCCCCATCTCCCGCTGCACGTCGGCCTCGGTGATCCGGTTGCTCGGGCCGTAAGCCTTCCAGCCCTGGGTGACGATCGCGATCGCTACGCCGAGCATCACCCACATCGGCCAGAAGTAGCCGCCTTCGCCGAGCGCCCAGATGACCACTACGACCACCACGGCGAGGAGGCCACCGCCGAGCACCCCTTTGAAGTCCTGCTTCATCTTCAAGCGCTGGATCGCCAGTTCGCGCGCCTGCTCGGGTGAGTCGACGCCTTGCTCGGGTGCCAGCGGAGTGTCCATGCGGCGATCGTAGCGCTGGCCTGGTGCTCAGTCCACGGGGAGGGCGGCGACGAAGCGGCCGAAGGCCGCCAGGTCGGTGATCGCCGGGCCGTGGCCGGGGAGGATCAGGGAGGGCTCGAGCGCCGCCAGCTTGCGGATCGAGCGACGGTTCAGGGCCGGGTCGTAGGTCATCTCGTCGGGCGGCTCGCGGACCCCTGACCGGCCGGTCAGGTAGCTGAGGTTGCGAACCACGTCGCCGCAGATCGCGACCCGGTCGGAGTCGCGGAAGTAGATCACCTCGCCGGGCGCGTGGCCGGGAGCGTGGACGACGCGGAAGCCCGCCACCTCGTCGCCCTCGGCGAGCACCCGGTCGACCCTGTGCGGCGGGCCGGTCCAGATGCGGTCGTAGAGGCGCGGCAGTGGCGCGGTACCGGAGCCGACCGGCGCGCGCCCCTCCATCGCCTCGACGTCGTCAGCGTGGCAGGCGAGCGGCACGCCCCGCGCATCGCAGACGAACTTCGCGCAGCCCTGGTGGTCGGGGTGGACGTGGGTGAGGGCGAGGGCGGAGATCTCGATCCCGTCGAGCTCGGCGAAGATCCGCCGCCGGTCCCAGGTGCGGCCGGCGTCGATCAGCACGTCCTCGGCGAGGTAGACGTTGACCCAGGCGCCCGGGAGCTCCTTTAGGCGCCAGACGCCGGGTGCCAGGCGCTTCATCGAGTCGCCGGAGACGGCATCGGGCCTCTCTAGTGCGAGATGCCGAGGGTGCGGCGCGGCTCGCCGCTGTTGTCGGAGAGCTTCTGTAGGCGGGCGATCTGGCGTTCGCCTTCCGCCCGCACCGGGTGGCCGGGTGGGAAGCCCTCGATCAGGCGCGCGATCCGGTTGCGGATCTGCAGCGCGAAGTGGGGCGTGGCAGGGCCGGCGAGGGCCCTGATGTCCTCGACCGTGATGCCCTGCTCGCCACCGAGCAGCTCTGGGTTCTCCGCCTCGCTCATTCTTCTGCCCCGATCTTCGCCAATTCGGCGACTTCGTTGACTTCCGCCTGCTGTTCGACGCTGATCTGCCCGGCGCCCCCGACGATCCAGACGTGGTTGTAGAAGGCCCTGGTCGGGTCCGTCGTGTAACCGGGCTTGACGTCGAGGAAGTAGCCGCGCAATTCGGACGGCAGCGTATCGGCGGAATCCGTGAGCAGCAACGGACCCCAGGTGCCGGAGGCCGAGAGCGGTGCCGCGGCGGCCGCTTCCAGGGGCGCGTCGGCGCGTACGAGGACGAAGCCGTGGCCCGGGTCGGAGACGTGCCAGCCGAACTTTCCTTCGCCGTAGCGGGCGAAGGCGATCGCCGAGGCGACCGGGCTCGCGCCGCTGATCCGGGTCACCTGGTCGCCGAGTTCGCCTACTTCCTTCAGCACCTTGCCGGAGATCGCCGAGCCCGGGCCGAGGGCATAGACCGGCACGCCTTCCTCGCGCCGCAGCGCCGCGACCGTCGCCTGCGGCAGCGCCCCAGCTTCGGTGAAGAGCACCGGGTCGCCGGAGCGGGCGGCGTAGGCGGCGGCGGGCGCGGCGTAGGTCGGTTCGCTGCTCGAGGCGAGGATGACCGCCTGCGGCGGGGCGCCGGTGAGGCGGTCGCGCAGGCGGGCGATCCCCGCGGCCTCGGCGGCGGGATCGCCGGCGGCGACCTTGGCGGCGCTCTTGCCGGCCGGCACCTGCACGGCGCCGATCGCGAAGACCGCGGCGCCGCCGGACGCCGCGCCGCCCCGGGGCTGGAGGGCGCCGAGCGCTTCGGAGGTCGCGCCGGGGACCCCTTCGGCTTCGCCGTAGAGGAGCGGTGCGCGGATCGGTTCGGCCATCAGCACCGCGGCGGCGATCGCCCCGCCCCAGTCTTCCTTGCCGACCAGGGAGACGGCCACCGGGCGCTGCTTTTCGTTGGTCGCCGGGAAGACGGCGAGCGCGGTGGCGGCGGCGTTGGAGATCGGGTCGGGGCCGCCGATCCGGGTCGTGTTGGAGGTGGCGAAGGCGGGATAGCCGAGTTCTTCGGCGCCGCCCGAGCCTTCCCCGGATTCGCCTCCCGAGGATTCTGGTTCGGCGGTGGTTTCTTCTCCGGCGTCGGCGGCGGAGCTCGATTCGGCCGGCGCGGTCCCGGCGGTCGTCTTCGACGGGGTGGGGGCGGCGCTGTCGGAGCTCTTCTTAGACCCCGCCCCGACGGTCACCGCGAGGACGATGAAGCCGACCGCGATCGCCACCAGGACGGCGATCAGCTTGATCGGCCCGGGGATCGAGCCCGGTCTTCTTGCCCTCGCGTCCGCCGCGATCGTCTTCTTTTGGTCCGCCTCGGGTTTCGGGGCCGATTCCACCCGGGGCGGCACCTCCGGCTCCCCGGGAGCCTTTTTCGGCTCTGGGACAGGCTCCGGAGGGTCTTTCGGGGCCCCCACGTCGGCGTTGATCGGTCGGTCGGCGCTCACCCGATCCAACCGTACAGGCGCGGCGGCGCTCCGGCCGGTCGGCTAATCTGTGGGAACGGCTGGCTGACTGACCAGTCAATCAAGGCAGAGGCGCGACCACGGCGGCCGTGAACGAGAGAGAGGAAGCGCAGTGGACTTCGGACTGAACGACGAGCAGCTGACCTACCAGGCCGAATGCCGCAGGTTCGCCCGCGAGGTGATCCGCCCGGCGGCGCCGCTGCACGACCGCGAGGAGAGCACGCCCTGGGAGGTGACCAAAGAGGCGCGGCGCCAGGGCTTCGGTGGCATCGAGGGGATGCAGCGGGCCGCCGAAGACGAGGAGGGCCAGATGCAGCCGATCATGGCCGAGGAGTTCCACTGGGGCTGCGCCGGGATCGCGCTGGCGATCAGCGGCTCCGGGCTCGCCGCCGCGGGCATCGCCTCCTCCGGCACGCCCGAGCAGATCATGCGCTGGGTCCCCGAGTGCTTCGGCGATGCCGAGGACGTGAAGCTCGGCGCCTATGCGGTGACCGAGCCGCAGGCGGGCTCCGACGTCAAGAGCCTGAAGACGACCGCCGTCCGCGAGGGCGACGAATGGGTCCTCGACGGCACCAAGGTCTTCATCACCAACGGGGGCATCGCCGACGTCCACGTCGTCGTCGCCACCGTCGACCCGACCCTCGGCACCCGCGGTCAGGCCTCCTTCGTGATCGAGAAGGGGACGCCGGGGCTGTCCCAGGGCAAGAAGGAGTCGAAGCTCGGGATCCGCGCCTCGCACACCGCCGAGGTCGTGCTGGAGGACTGCCGGATCCCGGCCGAGAACTTGCTCGGCGGCGACGAGAAGCTGCAGCGCAAGCTCGAGCACGGCCGCAGCGGGCAGAAATCGCGCGCCGGGGCAGACGCCTTGGCGACCTTCGAGGTCACCCGGCCGATGGTCGGTGCCTCGGCGCTGGGGATCGCCCAGGCTGCCTACGAGTGGACGCTCGAGTACCTCTACGGTCGCGAAGACGGCGGCGTGCCGGTGCTCTCGACGCAGCGGGTGCAGCAGACGCTGGCCGACGTCGCCACCGAGATCGAGTCGGCGCGCCTGCTCGTCCAGCGGGCCTCCTGGATGGGGCGCAACGGCAGGCCGATGACCGGCGGCCAGGGCTCGATGTCGAAGCTGAAGGCGGGCGACGTGACGATGTGGGCGACGACCACGCTGATGGACCTCGTCGGCCCGGCCGCCTGGGACACCGAGCACCCGCTCGAGAAGTGGTTCCGCGACGCCAAGATCTACCAGCTGTTCGAGGGCACGGCGGAGATCCAGCGGATGGTCATCTCGCGGATGCAGGCCCGCGAGTACGCCGAGCGCCTCGGCTTCGCCGCCGAGATCGCCGCGGCGGCGACCGCCCCGAAGGAGCCGGTAGCCGCCTGACGGGTAGTTCCACGACGGCGCTCCGGCGGGGCCTGAGAGACGGGGGCGTCGCCGGCTGGCGCCCGAGGAAGGGACCCGGCCTTCCCGGAGGCGACCCGGGCAGGCTGTGGCCGCCTCCGGGAAGGCCGGGTCATGGGGG
>JAFDWF010000037.1 GCA_018268575.1 Actinomycetota bacterium | reverse complement strand
TCGCTCCGTGCGCCTTCACACCCTCCTCCGCTTCTTCGGCCGGCAACCGTTGTGGGCCTGCGGGCTGACGTCCTTCACGGTGGTCACGTCGAGGCCGGCGGCCTGCAGCGAGCGGATCGCCGTCTCGCGGCCGGAGCCGGCGCCCTTGGCGAAGACTTCGACCCTTTCGAGGCCGTGTTCCATGCCTTTTTTGGCGGCCGCGTCGGCGGTCACCTGGGCGGCGAAAGGCGTCGACTTACGCGAGCCTTTGAAACCGGCGGACCCGGCCGACTCCCAGGCGATCACGTTGCCGTCGGTGTCGGTGAGGGTGACGATCGTGTTGTTGAACGAAGTCTTGATGTGCGCCTGCCCGTAGGCGACGTTCTTTTTGACGCGTTTGCGAGCGCGCCCTTTCGCGGGTCGTTTCTCCGCCACTCTTCCTCTCCTACCTGGGTTTCTTCTTGCCGGCGATGCTCAACCGCCGCGGGCCCTTGCGGCCACGCGCGTTGGTCTTGGTGCGCTGGCCGCGAACCGGCAGGCCACGGCGGTGACGCAGGCCGCGGTAGGAGCCGATCTCCATCAGCCGTTTGACGTTCTGCGAGCGCTCGCGCCTCAGGTCGCCCTCGACCTCGCGGTTCTCGACCGCGTCGCGCAGCTTGATCGTCTCTTCCTCGGTCAGGTCTTTGCCCTGGATGCCGGGGTCCACCCCGGTCTCCTCGAGGATCTTCAGCGCGGTCGAGTGACCGATCCCGAAGATGTAGGTGAGCCCGATCTCGATCCGCTTGTTGTCGGGGATGTTGACGCCCGCGATACGTGCCATGCCCTAGCCCTGACGCTGCTTGTGTCGCGGGTTTTGGCAGATGACGAGAACCGCCCCGTTGCGGCGGATCACCTTGCACTTCTCGCACATCGGCTTGACGGAAGCTCGAACCTTCATCGCTCCGGTTTCTCTCTCGAATACAGGACCCCCGCGCACCCCATGAGTCGGATGGCAGGGTGAAACTTGGCCCGATGGGCCGACCAGGAAAGATAGCAGGGGACGGAATCAGGCCGCAAACTGGCGAGCCATGACAGGATCCAGGCGTGCCGAGGCGCGCAGACCAGGATACCTTCGACGCGGTCGACGCCTTCCTCGAGGGCACTCTCTTCGCCCTGCCGGACCCGGTCCTGGAAGCCGCCCAGACCGACGCCGACGACGGCGGCCTGCCGCCGATCCAGGTGACCGCGCCCCAGGCGCGCCTGCTGGCGATCCTCTGCCGGACGGTCGGCGCCCGCCGTATCCTCGAGTTCGGCACGCTCGGCGGCTACTCCACGATCGTGATGGCGCGCACCCTGCCGTCCGACGGCCTGCTGACGACGCTCGAGTACGACCCCCACCACGCCGAGGTCGCCTGGGCCAACATCGAGCGGGCGGGGCTCGCCGACATGGTCGACCTGCGCGTCGGCGCGGCGCTCGAGACCCTCCCTCTCCTCGCCTCCGAGGGCTGCGGCCCCTTCGACTTCGTCTTCATCGACGCCGACAAGGAGAACACCCCGGCCTACTTCGCCTGGGCCCTCGACCGCACGCGTCCCGGCGGTCTGATCTTCGCCGACAACGTGGTCCGCGGCGGCTCGATCGCCGACCCGGGCGACGATCCGGCGGCCCACGCGCAACGCGCCTTCCACGAGTACCTCGCCGAAGAGCCACGGGTGAGCGCGACGACGATCCAGACGGTCGGCGCGAAGGGGTACGACGGCTTCACGCTGGCCGTCGTGGTCTGACGTCGGGGAGGCGGGCTAGCGGCGTCGGAGGGGACGGCCCGAGCCCCTCCGTCACCTCCCCAGCTTCCGCGTCAGCGTCACGACCTGCTGGAAGGTCGGGCGGTTTTGGAACGGGAAGGGGCCGAGTTCGATGCCGCTCGTTTCCGAGGGACGGTTGGCGTCGAAGCAGGCGGGCTGCGGATTGGCCGCGCAGGCGCCGTCGCCGCCGCCGTACAGTTCCGCCGGAGTCACCTTGAGCGCTTCGGAGAGGCTCTTTTCGAGCACCGCCTTGCACTTCTTCTTCGAGCCGCCGCCGCAGTACTTGCGGCTCCAGGGCGCCTTCGGGGTCGGGCCGAAGACGTCGCGGAGGTCCTTCGACACGTAGCCCCACCAGCCGTCGTCGAAGCTCGGTTCGGTCGGCGACCCACCGGTGTAGCTGCCGGTTTCCAGCATCCCTTCGAGCTTTTCGTAGGCCTTCGCCCCGAGCGCCGGCTTAAACTCGGCTTCCAGCAGCTTCGGCCACCAGGCGTCCATCAGCTCGATCGCCGGCGTTTCTTCGTCTTCGCCGTTGCGGTCGAGGTCACGTCGATGCGAGCCGTGCGCCCGCCAGGTCTTCAGCTCCGCCAGCGCACTGCGCAGCCGCGGCGACCTCGCCTTGCCGATCCCCTTGAAGAGCAAGGGCAGGATCTTGTCCCCGCGCAGGTCCTCGGTCGCCGGTTCCTCCATCGCCTGGACCAGCTGGGCGATCGTCATCTTCTTCTTGCCCTTGATGTCGTTCTTGATGTGGTCTTCGATCATCTGGCTGCGGAACACCGGCCCGTAGTCGTACTTGTCGTCGGCCGCGGCCCATTCCGGCGCCTGCTTGTTGTTCCAGGAGACGAGGAATTCGGGGTCGACCGCCTGCGGGTGCTTGGAGAACGGCAGCCAGTCGGCTTCGTGCGTCTTCGGGTTGTAGCCCTTCCAGTCGTACTGGCCGGTGCCGAGGATCGGGAAGTCGGGCGAGGTGCCCCGTGCCCGCTGCGGCATCGCCCCCGACAGCGCGTAGGCGATGTGGTTGGCGTCGACGTAGGCCCAGTTGAAGAGGAAGTTGATGTTGGAGACGGCTTTCTTGAAGCCCTTGACCCCGGTCACCACCCCCGGTTCGTTCAGCTCGCCGAACCCGATCACCGAGTCGGCCTCGTGGAAGTAGGTGCTCCGCGCGTGGACGAAGGCGACTTTTTTCCCGTCGGCCTTGCCGCGGGCGAAGACGATCCCGTGCACGGTCCGGTAGGCGATCAGCGTCTGCGACCCGGCTTTGGTCGGGTCGATCGTGTTCGGGATCCAGCTCTCCGTCTTGGTCAGCTTTTCCATCGCCAGGCACTTGCCCTTGTAGAGGTAGTGGAACTTGTCCTTGCAGAGCACCTCGGCGAAGGTGTCGACGTTGTCGGAGGTCGCCGTCGTCGCGCTCCAGGCGTAATCGCGACCGTGGCCGAGCTCGACGTAGAGGTTGACCCCGGGGAAGGCGGCGCCGCGGGCGTCGATCCCCGGCCCGTGCAGGTCCTCTTCCATCAGGATCTGCGGCACGTAGTAGCCGACCTGCGGCCCCATCACCGCGATCGGGTGCCCGTCGGCCGAGTTCTTCTTCGAGACGAGCTCCCAGTTCGAGGCATGCCCCGCTTCTTCGAGCCCGCGCGTGAGCCTGCCGCCGACCGTGTTCAGGCCGGCGGTCCCGGTGCTCGCCGAGGCGCCGTAGGCGATCGGCGGTTCGTAGATGCTCTTCGGTTCGGGCAGCGCCAGGCCCCGCTTGGCGAAGGCGCTCCGCGTCTCGTAGGGGAAGGGCTTGGAGATCGTCGTCGGCGCTTCCGGGTCGTTCTTGGAGCGGAAGCCTTCCCAGGCCTTGCGGCCGGCCTTTTCGCCCATCCGTTCGACCATCGCCTCCATCGTCAGCGCCGAGTTCAGCTCGTTGCCGCCGCCGCGGCCGAAGATGCCACCGATCAGCGAGGCGATCGCGATGACGTCGGTCGGTTTCCACGGTTCCATCGGCTTGTTGATGAACGAGTACTCCGCCGGTTTCAGTTTCGTGTCGAGATTGGCGGCGGCGATGTAGGCGTTGATGCCTTCGACGTAGTTGTCCAGGTCTTCGACCGCCTGCTTGCCGGCGGCGCCGTGTTCGGTCGCCATCATCTGGATCTGCTTTTCCAGGTCGGCTTCGGTGTAGGGGGCGAAGCCCCACTGCCTGGCGTCGGCGGCGGCGTTCGAGCCACCGAGGAAGGAGGCCAGTTCGGCGCGGCCGGTGTGGCGCAGCACGTCCATCAGGAAGAGGCGGTCGGCGGCTCCCGCGTAGCCGGCGCCGAACATCGTGTCGGCACGGGTTTCGCCGTAGATGTGCGGCACGCCGTAGGCCTTGTCGCGGAGGATCGTCACCCCCGGTTTCGGTTCGACCTGAGATTCGACTTCGTTCGCCGGGACGCCGAAGGTGGCGTCCTTGAAGTAGTTCGGGATCGCTTCATCGGTCAGCGTCGGCGCCCCGTAGAGCAGGTTTTCGTAGAGCGGCTGCTGGTCGTCGTAGTGCGGCGGGATCGTTTTCGTCGCTTTGAAGGCGAGCACCTGGGGCAGGTTGTCGAGCCCGTTCTCCCCCGGTGGCAGCACGTCGCGGAAGCCACCCGCGTCGTTCCACCCGTACGGCTGGACCGCGTTGGCGGCCGCGGTGGCGGTGAACGCGATCGCTCCGACGATCAGGCAGGCGAGTACGGACAGGAAAGCGCGCAGCGAACGACTACCCAAAACGACCTCCTCCAGCTGTTCCCTGGCAGCCTCCCAAGCCGCCCCGTGAATATATGCCCACAGGCAGACCGGAGCAAACGTTTCCGCGCGGGCACCAGCCCCGGTGCGTTCGCAGAAAGGACCGGATAGCGGATAGAACTAGTCGGACTCGTGCCAGGGGGTGAGGACGCGGGGACCGTCAGGGGTCACCGCGACGGTGAACTCGAAGTGCGCAGCGAGGCTGCCGTCCTCGGAGAAGACCGACCAGCCGTCGTCGCCCATCCGCACCAGCGGGCCGCCGGCGTTGACCATCGGCTCGATCGCCAGCACCGTCCCCTCCTCCAGCTCGGGCCCGCGGCCCGGCTCACCGAAGTTCGGCACCTGCGGCTCCTCGTGCATCTCGCGGCCGATCCCGTGGCCGACCAGGGTGCGGATCACCGAGAGCCCCTTCGACTCGACGTGCCGCTGGATCGCGGCGGAGACGTCGCCGAGGTGGTTGCCGGGGACCATCTGCTCGACCCCGGCGAAGAGCGAGTCTTTCGTCACCTCGAGCAGCCGCTTGGCGTCGGTCGAGATCGGCCCGATCGGCACCGTCACCGCGGCGTCGGCGACCCAGCCGTCCTTGGTCACGCCGACGTCGATCGAGAGCACGTCGCCGCGCTTGCATTCGTAGGCGTCGGGGATGCCGTGGACGACCATCGAGTTGGGCGAGACGCAGATCGACCCGGGGAAGCCGCGGTAGCCCTTGAACGAGGGCACGGCGCCCTGCGAGCGGATGAACTTCTCCGCCGCCTGGTCCAGCTCGAGCGTCGTGACCCCCGGCCGGGCCTTCGATTTGAGCACCTTCAGGGTGCGCACCAGGATGTCGCCGGCGGTGGCCATCTGGTCGACCTGCTCGGGGGTCTTGCGGATGATCATCCCGTACACGTTAGAGAGGTTAAGGGGGGGCGGCCTATGAACGGAGCGAGCCGAGCAAGCCGCGCAGCTCCTCGGTGACCTGGGCGGGATCGCGCTCACCGTCGACCCGCTTCAAGACGCCCTTGCCCTCGTAATAGGAGACCAACGGCTCGGTCTTCTCGTGGTAGGTGTCGAGGCGCCTTCGGATCACGTCAGGTTGGTCGTCGTCACGGACGATCAGCGGCGAGCCGTCGACGTCGCAGACCCCCTCCACCTTGGGTGGGTTGAACTCGACGTGGTAGACGTGACCCTCGGCCTCGCAGGTGCGGCGGCCACCGAGCCGGCGCACCACCTCCTCGTCGGCGACGTCGATCAGGAGCACCGCGGTCACCGCCCGGCCGAGCTCGACGAGCTTCGCGTCGAGGGCCTCGGCCTGCGGCGTCGTCCGCGGGAAGCCGTCGAGGATGAAGCCGTCCTTGGCCTCCTCGGAGTCGATCCGCTCGGCGATCACGCCGACGATCACCTCGTCGGGCACGAGATCGCCGCGGTCCATGTACTCCTTGGCGCTCTTCCCCAGCTCGGTTGCGTCGCGGACGGCGCCGCGGAGGATGTCGCCGGTCGCGTAATACGGCAGCCGCAGGTCGTCGTTCAACCGCTCGCCCTGGGTTCCCTTACCGGAGCCAGGAGGGCCGAGCAGGACAAGGTTCAGCTCAGGCATCGGGGGAGCCTATTTGAAAGCGCTGCGGAGGGGCGGGTGCTGACCCCCTCCTCTCTCAAACTCGGGCTGCATCGAAGGCGGACGAACGAGAGGCGTTGCGGGCCCTCGTTACAAGCCGTTCGGAGGGGGTCAGCACCCGCCCGCGAGCCGCCGTCGGAATTCGACTCAGCGCCTGAACTTGCACAGTGGAAGGGATGGGACGGTCGGGTGACCCTCGGATGAGCCTCCACAACTCGTTGCATATCCCTCGCGCCGAAGGCGCGATCCAGTTTGCACCGAGCGAAGCGAGGTGCTGCGCTCAGCCGAGGGTCACCCGACCGCCCCCTCGGCGGGCGCCCGAACTACGGGCTATTTCAAGAAGCCCTCGTAGTTGCGCATCATCAGCTGCGCCTCCAGTTGCTTCACCGTGTCCAGGGCGACGCCGATCACGATCAGGATCGAGGTGCCGCCGAAGTAGAAGTTGGCCGAGGTCTGGCTGATCAGGATCGTCGGCAGCGCCGCGACCGCGCCCAGGTAGAGGGCGCCGGGGAAGGTCAGCCGGGAGAGGATCCGGTCGAGGTACTCGGCCGTCGGCCGCCCTGGGCGCACGCCGGGGATGAAGCCGCCGTAGCGTTTGAGGTTGTCCGCCTGGTCGACCGGGTTGAAGGTGACGGCGGTGTAGAAGTAGGTGAAGACGATGATGAAGAAGATCTCGCCGAGCACGTAGGGCCAGCTGTTGGGGCTGAAGAATTCGGCGAAGCTGAGCGCCGCCGGGGTGTTCAGCAGCTGGCCGATCGTCGGCGGGAAGGCCATGATCGAGGCGGCGAAGATGACCGGGATGACGCCCGCCATGTTGACCCGCAGCGGCAGGTAGGTCGAGCCGCCGGAGGTCATTTTCCGCCCCACCATCCGTTTCGCGTACTGGACCGGGATGCGGCGCTGACCCTCCTGGACGAAGACGATCGCGACGATCACGGCGAGCGCGATGAACGGCATCATCACGACGAAGACCTGATCCGGGTTGTTCCACCACTTGGTGATCCCGCTCGGGATCGAAGAGGCGATCGAGGCGAAGATCATCAGCGAGATGCCGTTGCCGATGCCCCGCTGGGTGATCAGCTCGCCCAGCCACATCAGCAAGGTGCAGCCGGCGGTGAGGCAGATCACGATCAGCATCACCTTGGGGAAGGTGAGGGTGCCGACGACGCTGGTGCCCGACTGGTTGCCGAGCGAGCGGAAGAGGAAGACGTAGCCGAGGCTCTCGAAGAAGGCGAGGATGACGGTGAGGTAGCGCGTGTACTGGGTGATTTTCTGCTGGCCGACCTCACCCTCTTTCTGCAGGCGCTCCAGCGAGGGGACGACGACGGTCAAGAGCTGGAGGATGATCGATGCCGTGATGTAGGGCATGATCCCGAGCGCGAACAGCGACAATCGCGAGAGGCTGCCGCCGGAGAAGAGGTTGAGGAAGCCGAGGACGTTGGAGCCGCCGAAGTTGCTCGAGATTTCCTTGACTGCGTTGACGTTGACGCCCGGCGCCGGGATGTAGGCACCGAGGCGGTACAGGGCGAGCATCGCCGCGGTGAAGGCGAGTTTCTTCCTGATATCCGCAACGCTGAAGGCGTTGAGAATAGTCCTGAGCATTACGGCTCCAGAGTGTGACAGGTCCCGCCGGCAGCCTCGATCTTCTCTTGGGCCGCCTTGCTGAAGGCATGCGCACTGACCGTCAGCTTGGTCGTGATCTCGCCGCGGGCGAGGATCTTCACCGGGTCGGTGCGGGTCGCGAGGCCCTTGGCCTTCAGCGTCTCAGGGGTCACCTCGTCGCCCGCCTCGAAGCGCTGCTCGAGGTCGGCGAGGTTGACCGGCTGGGTCTTGGTGCGGAAGTTCTCGAAGGGCATCGACTTCTTCATGTGCGGACCGCGAAGCTTTCGCATCCGCATGTGGATCGGGTTCTGCCCGCCCTCGTAACCCGGCTTTTCCTTCGCGCCCGAGCGCGAGCCGGCGCCCTTGTGGCCGCGGCCCGAGGTCTTGCCGTTGCCGCTGCCCTCGCCCCGGCCGACGCGCTTGCGGCGGTGGGTCGAGCCTGGCTTCGGCTTCAGGTTGTGGAGGCCGATCTCCTCGGCGCGGGAGTCCTTGCTTTTGTCGGCCATCACTCGCTCACCTCGACGAGATGCGTCACGACGCGGATCTGTCCGCGGAGCTGAGGCGAGTCCTCACGCTCGACGGACTTACCGATGCGGCCCAGGCCCAGCGCTTTCAGCGTCGCTTTCTGCTTCGGGTTCGTCCCGTTGGGGGACTTCACCTGCGAAATCCTCACGCTCACGAAGCATCGCCCTCCGGCGGTGCCTCCTCGGTAGCGACCGCGCCCCCGGCGTCAGCCGGTGCGGCCTCTGCCGCGGGTGGCGCGGATGGGGTGTCCTCGCCCGCAGCTTGCGAGGACGAGGGCGCTCCATCGGCGACAGGACCCGCGGTCGCAGACTCCCCGTCCGCCGCCAGATGCTCTCCGTCGCCGGTGCCTTTCTCGGAAGTCAACCCCAGAACCTGGGTGATGGTGAGACCCCGCAGCTCGGCGACCTCCTCCGGGCGGCGCAGGCGGATCAGCCCGTCCATCGTCGCCTTCACCAGGTTGATCGGGTTCTGCGTGCCGATCGACTTGGTCAGCACGTCGCGGACCCCGCCGAGCTCGAGCACGGCGCGGACGCCACCGCCGGCGATCACGCCGGTACCGGGGCTGGCCGGGCGCAGGACGACGTGGCCGGCGCCGTAGCGGCCGATGATCCGATGGGTGATCGTCTGGCCGTATTTGGGTACGCGGATCAAGTTCTTGCGGGCGTCCTCGACCCCCTTCTGGATCGCCAGCGGCACCTCGCGCGCCTTGCCGTAGCCGATCCCGACCACGCCTTCTTCGTCGCCGACGGCGACCAGCGCGGTGAAGGAGAAGCGACGACCGCCCTTGACCACCTTGGCGACCCGATTGATCTCGATCACGCGCTCCTGGAGGTCGAGGCCGCGCGGGCTGACCGTCTCGACGTTGTTCATGTCCATGCCCTTCATCAGCGGGCCACCGTAGCGGAAGTCACGTGCAGGCGGATGGTCATCAGAACTTCAGCCCCCCCTCGCGCGCACCTTCGGCGAGCGCCTTGACGCGGCCGTGGTACTGGTAGCCGCCGCGATCGAAGACGCAGGTCTCGACCCCGGCCGCCTTGGCCCGCTCGGCCAGCAGCTCGCCGGCCTTCTTGGCCTGGTCGGAGGCACCGAGGCTCTTCAGCTCCGGCTCGATCCAGTTGACCGCGGCCAGGGTGTGGCCGGCACGGTCGTCGATCAGCTGGGCGAAGATGCCCTTGTTCGAGCGGTAGACAGAGAGGCGCGGGCGCTCGGCGGTGCCGCTGACGCGCGCGCGGACGCGGCGACGGCGACGCAGCCGGCGCTGCTGCGGAGATTGAACCGTCATGCGCGCTTACCCACCTTTCGCAGGACCTGCTCGTCGCGATAACGGATGCCCTTGCCCTTGTAGGGCTCCGGCGGGCGCCGCTTGCGGATGTCGGCGGCGACCTGACCGACGAGCTGCTTGTCGATCCCGCGGATCACGATCTCGGTCGGCTGCGGGACCTCGAACTCGATCCCCTCCGGCGCCGCGATCGAGACCGGGTGGGAGAAGCCGAGCGCCAGCTCCAGGTTCTTGCCTTTGAGCGCGGCGCGGTAGCCGACGCCCTGGATCTCGAGGCGCTTCTCGAAGCCGTCGGTGACGCCCTCGACCATGTTCGCGATCAAGCTGCGGGTGAGCCCGTGGAGGGCGCGGTGCTCGCCGCGGTCGGTCGGCCGGGCGACGAGGACTTGCCCGTCCTCCTGGGACACGGTCATGTCCTGGGAGTAGGTCTGGGTGAGCTCGCCCTTCGGCCCTTTGACGGCGATGTTGCCGGGGGCGATCGTCACCGTGACGGCGTCGGGGACTGCGACAGGTTTTCTTCCGATTCGACTCATGATCAACCGGCAGGTGCTCTGCTCTCACGAGCACCTGAAGAATCAGATATGGACAGGTGCTCGCTCCCGCGTCCGCCCTGCCGGGCGAGGACACGATTCTGTTTACCAGACATAAGCCACTACCTCGCCGCCGACGCCCTTCTGGCGCGCTTCGTGACCGGTCATCACACCGGCCGAGGTGCTGACGATCGCGGTCCCGGTCCCACCCTGGACCCGCGGCACGCTTTTGTGATCGACGTACCGGCGGCGGCCTGGCCGAGACACCCGTTCGATCCCCAGGATGACAGGCCGACGGTCCTCGGTGTACTTCAGCGTCACCTCGATGGACTCGCCGACGCGGGCGGGCTTCTTGTGGAAGTCGGTGATGTAGCCCTGCTCCTTGAGGATGCGCGAGAGCTCCATCTTCACGTTCGACGCGGGGATCTCCACGTCGTCGTGGCCGGCGCGGATCGCGTTGCGGATCCGGGTCAGGTAATCGGCGATCGGGTCGGTGTGCATCGCTCTACCAGCTCGACTTGGTCATGCCGGGGATGTAGCCCTCGTGGGCGGCCTCGCGCAGGCAGATCCGGCAGAGGCCGAACTTGCGGTAGTAGGCGCGCGGGCGACCGCAGCGACGGCAGCGGTTGTACGACCGGCTCTTGTACTTGGCTTTGCGGCCCTGGCGGACCTTCTGGGAAGTCTTGGCCATCTTGGTCTCTAGCTCTCCTCGGCGGCGCTCTCGCCACCCTCGTCCGCGCTCTCGCCCTCTGCGCCCTCGTCCTCGGTCGCGGGCTTGGCGTACGCCTCGGGGTTCTCCTCTTTCAGTTCTTCGAGGGCGGCCTGCTCGGTCTCGGCCTTCAGCCGCGCCTCCTCCTTTTCCCGCTCTTCCTCGGCCGCTTTTTCCTCGGCTTCGCGCTCGGCCTGGCCCGGACGGCCCTCCTGCGCGAACGGCATGCCGAGCCGCAGCAGCAGTTCGAACGCCTCCAGGTCGGTCTTCGCCGAGGTCGTCATCGTCACGTCGAGACCGCGCACGATGTCGACCGAGTCGTAGTCGATTTCAGGGAAGATCAGCTGCTCTTTGACGCCCATCGAGTAGTTGCCGCGGCCGTCGAAGCTGCGCGGGTTGAGGCCGCGGAAGTCACGGATGCGCGGCACCGCGATCGAGGTGAGGCGGTCGAGGAACTCCCACATGCGGGCGCGGCGCAGCGTCACCGAGACGCCGACCGGCATGCCCTCGCGGACTTTGAAGGAGGCGATCGACTTGCGGGCGCGGCGCACGTTCGGGTGCTGACCGGCGATCGTCGCCAGCTGTTCCTGCGCCAGTTCGAAGCTACGGTTGTCCTGTTTCTCCTTGCCGAGCCCCATGTTGAGGGTGATCTTCAGCAGGTGCGGTGCCTCCATCGGCGTCGTGTAGCCGAATTTCTCCGTCAGCGCGGGCAGCACCTCGTTCTCGTATTTCTCGCGCAGGCGCGGCGGCGGGGCGGCCTGGCTCGTCGGCGTCACGGTTCCGGCCTCCATCAGTCGACCTCCACCCCGGAGCGCTTGGCGATCCGCACGCGCTTGCCGTCGTCGCCGCGACGGACGCCGAGGCGGGTGCCTTTGTTGCCTTTCGGATCGAGCAACATCACGTTGGAGACGTTGATCGGCCCCTCCTTCTCGACGATCCCACCGGGGTTGGCGGTGGCCATGTCGCCGGTCGAGCGGGGACGTTCGTGGCGCTTGATGATGTTCAGCCCCTCGACGTAGACGCGGCGCTTCTTCGGCTCGGTGCGCAGCACCCGGCCGGTCTTGCCGCGGTCCTTGCCGCTGATCACGATCACCTGATCGTCGGTCTTGATCCGCATGGTCTTCGCCATCGCTAGAGGACCTCGGGGGCAAGCGAGATGATTTTCATGAAGTTGCGGTCGCGCAGTTCGCGGGCGACGGGGCCGAAGATGCGGGTCCCGCGCGGGTTGTTGTTCGCCGGGTCGATCAGCACGGCGGCGTTCTCGTCGAAGGAGATGTAGGTGCCGTCGGGGCGGCCGAGCGGCTTCTTCGTCCGCACGACTACCGCCTGCACGACCTCGCCCTTGCGCACGCCGCCCTGCGGGCTGGCCGATTTCACCGTCGCGGTGATCACGTCGCCGACCGACGCGTAGCGACGGTGCGAGCCGCCCTTGACGCGGATGCAGAGCAGTTCGCGGGCACCGGAGTTGTCGGCGACCTTGAGTCGGGACTCTTGCTGGATCATCGAGCGGTGCCTCCTTTCGGCACAGTGCGACTCAGCCGAGCGAAAACCAAGTCGGGCGAGGACGCAGGGAACGTGGCGCACCTAAATGGTGCGCGAGTGACCGAGGACGATGACCCGGCGCCGGTTTGCAGCCGGGTGAGGCGTGCTGTGCTGGAAGGAGGCACCGCTTTACCTCGCCTTCTCGACGACGTCGACCAGACGCCAGCGCTTGGTCTTCGACAGCGGCCGGGTCTCGACGATCCGCACCACGTCGCCCTCGCCGGCCTCGTTGCGCTCGTCGTGCGCGTGCAGGGTGCGCGAGCGACGGACGATCTTCTCGTAGGTCGGGTGACGGCGGGCGATGTCGATGCGGACGGTGATCGACTTGTCGCCTTTGTTGGAGACGACGATGCCCTGGCGGACCTTGGCGGCGACCGAGTCGCGCTCGGCGGGCGGCGTGCCGGTGCCGGCTTTGTGGTCGGCCTTCAGCGCGGCGCGTTCCTTGCGCCGTTCGCCCGCCTTCGCCTTGCGGCGCGCGGCGCGCTCGGCGGCGCGCTCCTCGGGCGAGCGCTGCGGCTTCGCCTCGGCGGGCTCGCGCGAGCGGAGCAGGCGGCGGCGCTCCTTCCAGGGAAGGTCGTCGAGCGGGTTCGGCTCGGCCGGAGCGGCCTCCGCGGCCGGAGCAGCTTCCTCCTGGGCGGACGCCTCAGCCGAAGCGTCGGCCTCGGGCGCCGCGGCCTCGACGGCCTCGTCCTGCGTCTCTTCGGTTTTCTCGTTCGTCTCGTCGCTCATGCTCGTCGCGTCTCTTTCTCCACATCGATACCGCGCTCGCGGGCCACGGTGGCCAGTCGCGCAACGTCGCGCTTGGCCTGGCCGAGGCGGGCGGTGTTCTCGAGCTCGCCGGTGGCGTGCCGGAAGCGGAGGTTGAAGGCCTCCTCCTTGGCGTCGATCAGTTTCGCCACCAACTCGTCGTCTTTCAGATTGTGCACCTCTGCGGCCTTCACTGCTCCGCCCCCTCGCGCTTCACGAACTTCGTTTTCACCGGGAGCTTGTGCCCGGCGAGGCGCAGCGCTTCGCGCGCCAGCTCCTCGGGGACGCCGGCCAGCTCGAACATCACCTTGCCCGGCTTGACCACCGCGACCCAGCCCTCGGGGTTGCCCTTGCCGGAGCCCATCCGCGTCTCGGCGGGCTTCTTCGTGTAGGGCTTGTCGGGGAAGACGTTGATCCAGACCTTCCCGCCACGTTTGATCTTGCGGGTCATTGCCACACGGGCGGCCTCGATCTGGCGGTTGGTGATCCAGCCACGCTCGACCGCCTTGATCCCGTACTCACCGAAGGCGACGGTGCTGCCGCCCTTGGTGTCGCCGCGCATGCGGCCGCGGAACTGTTTGCGGTGCTTGACCCGCTTCGGCATCAACATGGCTAGCGACCTCCCCCGCCGCGCGGACCGCGGCCGCCGTCGCCGCCTCTATTTCCACCGGGTCCGCCGGCGCCTCGACCGCCCCCGGGGCCGCTGCCGCGTCCACCGGGACCGCCGCCACGTCCGCCCGGGCCGCCACCACGCCCGCCGGGGCCTCGACCGCCACCACCGGGACCACGACCACCGCCACCCGGGCCACGACCGCCGCGGTCGCCGCGCGGACCGCGATCGCGGTCACGATCACGACCGCCGCCACGGCTGGGCGGGGCCTCGTCGGGGTTGATGATGTCGGAGCGAAAGCCCTCGGGCATCACTTCGCCCTTGTTGATCCAGCATTTGACGCCGATCCGGCCGGTCGTCGTGCGGGCCTCGAAGAAGCCGTAGTCGATGTCGGCGCGCAGCGTGTGCAGCGGCACGCGGCCGTCGGAGTAGCTTTCGGTCCGCGCCATCTCGGCACCGCCGAGGCGGCCGGAGACCTGGACCTTCACGCCCTTGGCGCCGGAGCGCATCGCCGAGGTCAGCGCGCGTTTCATCGCTCGCCGGAAGGCGACCCGGTTCTGCAGCTGCTCGGCGATCGACTGGGCGACCAGTTTGGCGTCGAGCTCGGGCCGTTTGAC